>JANLPL010000078.1:0-30613 GCA_031367195.1 Bradyrhizobium sp. | reverse complement strand
CGCTTCGGCGCGGTCGGCTGCGATTGGCATGGTCGTCTCCAGAGTGGATGGTTTCGCAACCTCACTCTGCCAGAGCGTTGGTCGCTATCCACCTCCCCATGGGATCTCATTTCGAGACAGGCCTGTTTTCAGAGCTTTTCAGCCCTCACGTGGGATGAAGGGGGCGCCCGAGAACCTCGAATTGGGCGCGGCGCCACCCCTTTCTCGACAATCGAGAGACCCGGAGCCCCACTTCACGACTCGCAATACGAGATTCCTCGCATCCCATCGCCAACCTCCGGTTGCATTCTTGCCTCCGCAAAAATGAGGAGATGGCTGAGGGTGGAGGGAGTTCCAATCACGACCAAGGAACTCTTTCCTTACCTGAAGAACAGACCAACGGGATCTACGACGTTATGGAACTGCTGATTTCCGAAGCGATCTGGTTTGGCGGCTTAGACGAGATGAGGAATTCTTGGCGGACGCGGCTGACAATTTGTTCCCGCCCAAGACGAAGAAGAAGGCGGAAAAACGCGACCAGGCTCCAGATATTGACTCTCCCGGCGCTTGCCACAGCTACGAGACCAACGAATTGCGGGCGGGGTCCAAAACGATCGGCATTCCGACCCGACGCCGAGACACATCGGTGAAGGCGTGCGACCACAGCCGCTATGACGCCCGTCAATGAACCGCCGCGTACATGATCTTCTCTCCTGTCGCCTCGGCGGGGCTGAACTCCTCTACAATGCGGCCCTGGCGGGCAACCAGAATTCGATCCGACAGGTTCAGGATTTCGGGTAAGTAGGACGAAATGACGATCACCGCGAGACCGTCATCGGCAAGCCCCTTTACGATCTCATGAATCTCCGCGATAGCTCCCACGTCGACGCCGCGTGTCGGCTCGTCGAAGATTACAAGTTGCGGGCGCTGCGCCAAAGACTTCGCGATCACCACCTTTTGCTGGTTTCCGCCCGAGAGTTCGATCACCCGAGCGTTCGAATTAATGGCCCTGATGTTCAGCTTTTCGCGCCACGCCTGCGCGAGCACAACCATATCCGAGCGGCTGACGACCCAAGGCCCCTTCGCGGCGAGCTGTCCGGCATAGATGTTCTGGGCGATCGACATGCCTTCGAAAAATCCCTCGATCTTGCGATCCTCGGTGACATAGACGATGCCATCGAGCACGGCTTCGCGCGGAACCAGATAGGTCACCGCCCGATCTTTCAGAAGCACTTCGCCCCCGTAAAAGAAATTCCGCTTCAGGATGCCTGCGACGATTTTGGCGGTTTCGGTGCGACCCGATCCGATCAAACCGAATACGCCCGTGATCTGTCCGCTGTAAATCGTGAACGAGCTGTTGCGCACCATCGAGCCCATCGAGAGATTTTGAACGCTCAGCACCTTGTCGACGGGATTGCGAACTTTGCGGTCGCGCCGCGCATAAAGCTCGCCCGACAGCGTCCGACCAACCATCGCGCGAATGATCGCATCGCGATCGAACGCGTCGGCGCGATTTGTCACGACGAGTTCGCCGTCTCGAAGGATTGTGATGCGATCGGCGATCGCGAGCGCCTCCTCGATGGCGTGCGAAATAAACACAATAGAGACGCCCGACTCCTTCAAACGCTGAACCAGCGCGAAGAAATAGCGCTTCTCCTCCGGGGTCAGAGCCGCGGTCGGCTCATCGAATATGATCAACCGGGCCTTCTGCAGCACGGCGCGCGCGATCTCGACCATCTGTTTCTGAGCGGCGCCGAGATTAGCGACGACGGCGACGGGATCGACGTTGAAGTTGAGCGATTGCAGAAATTGTTGAGCGGCTATGTAGAGTCCGCGCAGTCGGTTGAAAAACTTCTCATGACCGAGATAGAGGTTCTGCGCGACGGTCATGGACGGCACGAGGCTGGTTTCCTGAAACACCATCGCGATGCCGCCGTGCAGCGCCTCCGAAGGACTCCTGAAGACCGCCTCGCGGCCATCGACGCGCATGACGCCGCGCGTGGGCGTCGTGACGCCGGCGATGATCTTGGTCAGCGTCGACTTTCCGGCGCCGTTTTCGCCGAGCAGGGCATGAATTTCGCCCGGCTCAACAGAGAAGTCGACGTCCTTGAGGGCGGGAACGCCACAATATTCCTTGGTGATTGCTTTTAGCTCGATCAAAGGAAGCGCTCCGATCATGGCGTGGCTCCCACGGTTGGCGTCAGGGACAGGATCGCATTGCCGCCTCTGCTCGCCACGAGGATCTGTCCGCCGAGGTCGAGGCAACTTGTTACGCCATGATGCCGGCCGTCCGCGCGACTGTGGAAGCTTTCGACCGGGCGAAAGCGCGCATCCAGCTTGACGAGGAGCCCATAGGATCGCGTGGGCGACCACGGCTTGATAATGCCATGCGTTCGTAGCGCGCCGCCCTGCATGGGTTCGAGAAAACTGCGCGCCGGCGCCAGCGTCGGAGCTACCCAGTGTTCCGGCGCAAGCTCCCGCAGCATACGTTCTCGGAAGGCCCTTTCTATCAGCACGAGCTCAATCAACTGACTGCGCGGCGCGAATACGCACAACCAATATCCGCCCAGGGCGCCAGCAACAATGCGGGAAGGATAACCCGGAAGATCGGAAATCAGCGGCTGGACGTCGGCGCCCGATATCTGAAGCAGACGATGACGCCAGCTTTCACTCACGACGAGATCGCCATTTTGCGCCACGACGCCATTGGGAAAACCCAATCCATCGACAAGCTTCTTCGCGACGCCGTCGCCGAGCCCGATTTGCCAGAGGCTGCCCGAGCTTTCGCGCTGCATCAGGTCGTACTTCCATTTTTCCGGCGGATTGCGCGCGGACCCCTGGCAGACGATCAGCGTGGAGGCGTCAAGAAATGTCATGGCCGTGGGACAGACGGGGTGTTGTCCGCCGTCGCCGGCGAAAGTCCTGATCTCGCGCCCCTCTTGTATTATCCGCAGCGAGCCGTCAGCCAGAGCGACCGCCAAAAGATCGCCGTGCGTCGCAAGCGAGGCGATCGGTTGCTCAAACCGTCGCAACTCTTCGGCCCGGCCTGCGCCACAGTCCAACGCCAGCAAACTGCCCCCGCTGGAAAATAAGATCGACCGGTCCGCCTTCACCAGATTGTCGGGTTCAGCGATCTTCAAGATTTCCGGGGCCGACTCCAAAAGGACATTCGGCCGCAACGCTCCATCCATCGACGGCACAGTGGGGGCAGCCTCGCCACGACCGCGGAAAGCGTCGTATGAACGCCTGAACCAACCTATCATGCCGTCCCCCAATAGGACTGGCGAGACGTCCAATTAGGATCAGCGCCGGGGATACGGTATCTTCCGATCCGGTTGTTGAAAATGCCGCCGAGATAGAGGTAACCCTTGTGCTCGCGCATCGAGGTGACTTGCGGATGGCGTTCGCCGCCCTGATCCCAGAGCGACGAGACTATGTTTCCTTCAAGGTCGAATTCGATCACGCCGCCCGTGTTCATATTGGGGTAGAGCCACTCGTCCCGCGCTATCCGCATGACCATGTGGCGGCGGAATTCCGGCATCTTTTGCGCCATGTCAAAGGCCGGTGCGCGCATGCCGATGATGCCGCACCAATAGGTTCCGCGCGAGGAACGATTGATATTGTCGGGATAACCCGGCAGGTCGCCAATCACGGCCTCGACCCGGCCCGCTTTCGGCCCTGCGTACCAGTAGCGACTGATCCGGCACCCCCAGGTCTCCGCGAACAGAAACGATTCTCCGTCGGTGGCCATGCAAATTCCGTTCGGAAATTGCAGCTTGGAAACTACGGTCTTCGAGCTCCCGTCCCTGGGGTCGTAGCAAATGATGCGACCATTGCCGCGACCTTCGAGAGCATCAATGATCCAGTCGTGCATCTCATAGCGAATTGTGGCTTCGCTGAAAAATACGCGGCCGTCGGGGGCGATATCCAGATCGTCGGCCAGTCGCATGCGGGAATCGTCGATGATGGAAAAGAACGAGCGGTTGGTTTCGTCCGACAATTTCACCACTTCGCGTTGGGGCGTGACTTTGTACAGTCCCATCCCGCCGACGCAGGTCAACAAATTGTCGTCGCGGTCGAAGGCCAGACCAAGCGTCTGACCGCCGATATGTGCGAAGACTTCGCGCTGGACATAGTCAGGCGCAAGAAACCGGATGATGTCCCCGTCCCGGCTGCCGCAATAGAGATGATCCTGCCGATCCAGGATCACATCCTCCGGGCCATCGACGACGCCAAGACCGATGGGGTCGGCGGAACTCAGCGCATTATTGATCGCATAGGGGGAACCTGATCCCGGTTCCGCGCTCAGGAGCGCAGGCAATGCGAAATAGGTTGGTGAGACATAGGCGCGCGCGAGGATTTTACGACGATTCTTGAGCCAACGCACGTCGATGGCGACGGCCAGGATCAGGATTACACCAAGCGTCAGCGACGAGGCGCCGCTCGGCAGGCTGAGCCGGATTAGGCTGTTGGTGATGATGACGACCGTGATGACTCCAAGGAAGGTCTTGAACACCGAACCGCGTCCGCCGCCGAGACTGGTCCCGCCCAGAACAACGGCTGTCAACAGCGTGATTTCAAGACCAACGCCGGTGTCATTTCCCAGACTGGAAAGTCGCGCCGCGTAGAAGACGCCCGCCAGAGCGCTGAGCGCGCCTGACAACACGTAGGTCAGGCACACCGTGCGACGAACGTCGATGCCGGCATTATGGGCGGCGCGACGGGAACCGCCGACGGCCAAAACATGCCAACCGGGCCTCAGGCGCGTCAGAAACAGATGCGCGGTGATCGCAAGAACCGCCGCGACAAGAAAACTCGCGGACGCGCCAAAGACGTCGCCAAAGGCAACGAAATCCCAGAGAGGAGACTTAATATCGACGCCGCCGATCTCGCGCGAAAATGACAGGAGCAGCGTATCGACGACAGCGCGCACGACAATCAGAGTTACAAGCGTAGTCAGAAACGCGCGCAACTTCAGGTAGCCGATCAATACGCCATTAATGAGCCCAATAGCGCCCCCGAGAGCGACAACGGCAAGGATTGCGATCCAGATCGGCAGTCCGACAAAGCCACCCAGAGCCAGCGCCGCTAGATTGGCGAGCGCGAATACGGAGCCAATGCTTAGATCGATGCCGCCGGCCATCACGACGACGGTGAGACCAAGGCCTATCAGCAAATATTCTCCCGCCGTCCGGGAGAGATCGCTTATATTTCCTAGACCCAGCAAGTTCGGCACCAGCGATCCGAACAGCGTCAGGGCCAGAAACAGGATCAAAAACGGGATCGCGGTATCGATCCAGTTCTTGGAAAGGAGCTCCCCGATGATGTGCGAAGGGACCAGCCTGTAGCGCCAGCGTGCGTACAGATCGCTATTCATGTTCACCCCGGAATAACCCTGGAAATACGGGGCGACCGCGACGGCCGCCCCGACAAGTCGCCGGGTTAGCCCCCAGCTTGCTCGATCTCTTTTTGCATCCAGCAGGACGTCGGGGTTATGTTATCCTTGGTGATCATCGTCAACGGGCTGATAAGCGCGAACGGCGCGCTGCCTGGCTTCAGCTTGGCCTGCAACAACATCTTGATCGCGCTGTTGAGATCACGCGCCTGACCCGCGACATTGTAGCTGTGATAGACGGTGAAGTCGCCAGCAGCGACTTTGTCGCACGATGCGTCGCGCTTCCCGCCGCCCGAGGTGACGAGCGCAACCTTGCCCTGCAGGCCGGCCTCGCGGATCGCGCCGGCGGTGCCGAGGTCGGCGACGTCCCAGAAACCGGCGACGCCGCAGAGGTCCGGGTTCTGTTTGAGCGCGGTGGATGTGATCGCGTAAGCCTTGGTCGCGTCCCAATCCGCCGCCTGACTGGAAACGACCTTGATTTCAGGATGCGCCTTGAGCGTGTCCTCGATGCCCTGCAGCATCAAAATACTCGCGGGCGCGGCGACTGCGCCTTGCACGATCGTGACCTTGCCAGACGTATTTGTTCCGGCGCCGCATTTGGCGACTAGCGCGGCCGCAGTCTTCGCGCCGATGTCATGCCAGTCAGGTCCGACATAGCCGTCGCTGACCGTCTGAACGCGCTGCTGAACCTGAATCGTTGGAATTCCGCCGGCCAGCGCTTTCTTGACGAGCTGATTGTAGGAACGGCTGTCGTTGTTCTGGATGATTAGGAGGTCCGGTTTCTCCGCGATCAGGGAGTTGATCGCCTGAATCCCGCTTTCCACGCTCCAGTTCGGATCGCGCACGATGATTTCATAGCCAAGTTCTTTTGCCTGCCGTTGCATGCCGGCAAGCCAGCCCTGAGTCAGATCGAAACCCATCGAAATCGGCACAAAGCCAACTTTCTTGCCTTTCAGGGCGGCATAATAGGCCGGGCCCGGCGAGTCGCCGTCGTCGGCGCGCGCGGCCTGCGTCGCCATCGCCGACACGGCGGCGACCATCGCTGCGAGCGCGAGACCCGTACAAATCCACTTCCCCATATTATCCTCCCGAGTTCTGTTTGCTTCTCTTCACGGTCCAATCTCGGCGACTGCGAGCGAAAGACCCGCTTTCGCCTCGGTCAGATATCGCCCTGTTGGGCGGTCTGCTCGTCGCGCGGATTCACAACCGAATCCAGAAGGAGAGCGACCAGCAGTATCAGGGCTTTGATGACGTTCTGTGTGGTGTAGGTCAGGTTCATCATTGTCATGCCGTTGAGCAATATGCCGATCAGCAAGGTTCCTACGGCGACGCTAAGAATGCCGCCGCGACCGCCGCTGAGCCCGACGCCCCCAAGCACGACCACCAGGATCACGTCATAGACCAGCGTCGAACTCACGATGCGCGTGTTCATGCTGGCGACCAGCATCGCCATCATCAATCCGGCGAAAAGGGCGATCAGAGAAGTCAGGACATATTGCAGCACGATTAGCACGCGGACCGGCACGCCCGTCGTTCGCGCGGCCAGCGGATTGTCGCCCATCATGTAGATGAATTGACCCTCACGGGCATGTTGCAGAAAGAGATGCGCCAGCAAGCCGACAATCACGAAGAAGACGACCGGCATCGGTACTCCGAACGGGCGTGATGTCGCCAAAATCGCCAACCACTTCCAGCTTTCCGGCAGATAGTTCACATCCGCGGCGACGAGGAAAACCTTTCCGAAACCATAGACCGCCGTGCCCATCGCCAAGGTCGCGAAGATCGCGGGAACTTCGACATAGGCGATCAACACCCCGTTGATGAGTCCGATGATCACGCTGAACGCGACCGCCAATCCCAACGCCTCCCAGATCGGCTGACCCGCGTTCAACTCAACCAGCATCCAGGCGACCGAAACCGCCATGGAGGACACCATGGAAAGATCGATTCCGCGCCCGATGATCGAGATCGCCATGCCCATCGCCAGGATGCCGAGGATGGAGACGTTTTGGATCAGGGCGACGAAATTGCCAGCGGAGAGGAAGTTCGGCACGAGCGCGGCGAAAGCGACAAACGCGAACAGCGCGATCGCAATCACGATCTGCTCCTGGCTCAACCTGAACCTGAAAGTGCGCCCGCTTGACACGCTCGCTCCCTCTGTCCGCCCGCGGATTTGTCGCCCGCGGTTTCGGTTCGCTCTCTGCTTCCACGACGCTGACGCCAGTTGACGACTTGGTCTTCGGCGGTCCACTATCACGAAGGTGAGCGAGCGCTCGTTTATATTCTTTGCTCGCCACGCTCCGGGTGTCAATGATTTTGTCGAGCGGGGAGGTCGCGTGCCTATGGGGTTGCCCGGCGGAAGCCCTCGGGGTTTCGAACCCACTTCAAGAGTTCGCATATGAACGAATTGCTGCCGCTTCAGCATTTCGTACCTGCGGAAATCTGCGGGGGGATATTTCGTCGCTACAGCGAGAGCATCCGGATCAAGAACCGCGCGATCGCAGTCCCCAATCTCGAAAAAATACTCATGGCCGCTCTCGACCTTGGCGGTCGAAAAGGCTTTCATTCGACAACGACGCGAGACCTGGCGAAGGCGAGCGGGTTGAGCATGGGCGCGCTCTACAACTATGTTGAGAGCAAGGAGACGTTGCTGCGCATGATTCTCAGCGCGGTCGCGCATGCGGTCGATTTCGGCGTCGCGCCTTACGAGGCGGATGAAGTGAACAATCCCCTGCAGCGGCTGCGCGGACTCATCAGGCGTCACGTGATGATCACCGAAACCATGCAGCGCTGGTTCTATTTCGCATTTCTGGAAGTCAAGGCCTTCGACAAGGACGCGCGCAAGCTGGCGATCGAGGAAGAGCTCAAGACCGAGCAACTTATCGCCGACGCCATCGCGAGAGGCATCGAGCGAGGGATATTCACTGACGGCGACCCTCATGTTCTCGCGGGACTGATCAAACCGCTGCTGCAAGACTGGTATCTGAAACGCTGGAAATACCGCAAACGCGGAATCTCCGCTGGTCAATATGTCGAGATCGTCACGCCCTTCGCGGAGCGGGCGTTAGCGCGAGGGTCGGGCGCCTGAGCGGCGCTCCGTAGTCGCTTGGCTGCATTCATGGGAGGAGATCATGTCGAACACGGTTCGGACTATACTCAACAAGGACCTTGCGCCTACCTGGACTGTGAAACAGGCCAAGGAGCCTGGTTATATGCGGTCTCTCATCACTTGGGTTGGTGGCCCCGACGGCTATATCAACACGAACCCCGAAGTCGCTGTCACCAGTCAAAGCGCTGCTGTCGGCCTGATGCGGATGGCGGTTGGAAACCGTCAGGCGGGAGTCCATGTCCATTCCGTCACCGAGATCTATGTTATTCTTAAAGGCGAAGTCGAAAGCTTCGATGGCGTCGGCAACCTGCACCGCGCCGGGCCGCTCGACTGTCTCTACATTCCGGCGGGCGTGCCGCATGCCGTCAGGACGATCGGCGATACCGATCTGGAGTTGATCTGGCTTCACGACGCCATCGAGAAGGTTGGCGTCTCCGTCTATCTCGATGGGTCCGGACCGTTTCCTGCCGACGATGAAGTCAAGCTGATCAGATTTGTCGATCTGGCTCCAGATTGGAGCGGGGTGAAGGCCAAGGAAGGAGGGCATCTGCGCTGGTCGGCCAAATGGGTTGCAGGTCCCGACGGAACTCCCAATCACAATGAGGGCAAAGCCGTCGTGAATTCGCGAATGGCTGTCGGCGTCACCGTGATATTGCCCGGAAACAGTCACGTATCTCACGCGCATTGGCACCCGGAAACTTATGTGATCATGAGAGGTTCGGCAGTCGTCATTCAGGAAGGGACGACTGTGGAGCTGGGCCGCCTCGACGCGATCTATTTTCCGCCGGAGACGCCCCATGCGCTGCGAAACTCCGGAGACGAGCCGCTCTATCTGCTTTGGGCTCACGACGATCTGGCGCGGTGGCAAAAGTCCGTCTGATCAAAATCCTGCTCCCGGCTCGCGATCTGAAGGACGACCTGATCGGCGCCCAAAGCCCGCAGTCGCACCCAGGCGAGGTCGGTCAACCGAAATCGAGTAGCACCTTCGCCGACCGGGCGCGATCCCCGGCGATTTCGAATGCGGAGCGCGCCTCGACAAACGGGATCTGAGCCGTAATGAGCGGTTTTACGTTCACGCGGCCCCGGTTCATCAGGTCCACAGCCAGCGCAAACTCGCTGGTGAAGCGGAACGTGCCGCGGATTTCGATTTCGCGGGTGACGACGATGTTGGTGGGCAGCGCCATTTCCGCGCCAAGCCCAACCTGCACGACGAGGCCGCGCGGACGCAGCAGTTCGATTGCGGCTTTCAGCGCCGCGGAATTGCCCGATGCCTCGAACACGACGTCGAGCCTTCCGTTGGCGGCGACATAGT
This sequence comes from Bradyrhizobium sp., assembly GCA_031367195.1. Taxonomy (GTDB): domain Bacteria; phylum Pseudomonadota; class Alphaproteobacteria; order Rhizobiales; family Beijerinckiaceae; genus Roseiarcus. Next base: position 20,818 of record JANLPL010000078.1, on the reverse strand, counting down.
CCTTCAGACTCTCCGGCGCCTCGCCGACATGGAGGGTGCGGTCGGCGCCGCATTTGCGCGCGAGATCGAGCGCGAAGGCCTGAACGTCGGTGGCGATGATTTCATCGGCGCCGGCGTTCCGCGCGGCGACAATAACGAGATTGCCTATCGGGCCGCAGCCGATCACAAGCACCCGCTTGCCGACAAGCGATCCCGCGCGACTGACGGCGTGAAGGCAGACGGCAAGCGGCTCGGCCATCGACGCCTCTTCCATCGACACGGACTCCGCCACCGGGATGGCCTGCGCGGCATCGACGACGAGGCTCTCGCGAAAGGCGCCCTGGACATGCGGGAATCGCATCGCGCTGCCCATGAAGCGCATGTCCAGACAATGGTTGTGCAGGCCCTCCTCGCAATATTGGCAATGACCGCAATGGCGGCTCGGATTGACGGCGACACGCGCGCCGATTGCGAGATGCGAGACCTGCGATCCCACTTCGCTGACGATTCCAGCGACTTCGTGCCCCAGCGCCATCGGCTCCTTCAGACGGATGAATCCGGTGCCGCCGTGGTTGAAATAATGGAGGTCCGAGCCGCAGATGCCGCCCATGCGAATGCGGACGCGCACGTCGGTCGGGCCGAGCGCGACATCTGCAATCTCCTCGATGCGCAGGTCTTTCGGGGCATGAATGATGACGCCGCGCATGCGTTGTCTCCAGTAAGCTATGCGCCGACCAATACGGCCAGCCAGTTTTACATGAATGCGGTCAGGCCGCCATGGCCGCCGTCCGCGACGATGTCGTGACCAAAACCGGCGCTGAATACGAAGGCGTCATTCGACCCGAAGCCAAAGAAAAGCCCCTTCCGGGGGTGGATTTCAATACGTCGCAGCCGGACGTGCCGCGGACCGCGTCGCCCAACGTCATGGCGATCACATTGCCAGAAGCGTTCACTTCCTCGGCCGTGAAGTGTGCATCGTATCGGAGCGCGCGCCGGTTGTGAAACGCCATTTGCTGTTGGGGCTCGTATTCACGGTCCCCGGCAACGCGTTTCCGTCGAAGAGTTTGACGCGGCCGCCAGTGGGGCCGGCCCCATGATCGACGCGGTCTAGCTCGACCCTCCCGTCAGGCCTGTAAAGTTGTTCGCGTTCGTCGCCGAGTGCGCGCTCATCGTGACGCTCCGCGACCCCGACAGTTTGCTGAAGTTGCCGGCGGCGTCGAACGATTTGGCGGAGAGGACGTAGGTTCCCGACGGCGGCGAGGTCGTGAGGACGCTGAAGGCGCCGCGGGCGTTGGCGCCGCAGCTCGCGATCAGCTGGTTCTGGTTGTTGAGGATTTTGACCGTGTTGTTGGCGTCCGCCGTTCCGGTGATCCTCAAATGGTCGCGGAAGACCACCGTAGCGCCGGTCTCGACCGGGGCCGATGTCGGGCGACCAAGAGGAAATGAGCGGCGCGGCCGGCGGCGTGCGGGAGGCGATCGTCTCGTTGAGCGCCGCCGACCTGGCGCCGACATTGCTGGCGACCACATCGAAGCTTTGACTGCTGGGGGCTGCAACCTGCTCTGATTTCGCATCCTCGGTCTCTCCCGGAACTTTAAGGCGCCGCCCGCATTTCGGCTGAGAGAAGTCGTATTGGCGCCCATGAGCGTCAGAACGTCCCCGGCCAAATCCGTGAGCGTTACGTTTGCGCCGGATTGCATCATCGCGTGGCTCGACAGCGGGTTTGCGACATTTTGCTTCGTCGTAGTGTTCGCGCTCAGCCCGTTGAACATCGATAAGTGCTCTCCCCGCCTGCGCTAAGCTTGGGCGCGCTCGCGCCGCCGATGTGAATGATCTCGCTGTCCGGCGTGAACAGGCATTTCCATCCGGCGCGGCGGAACCGGTAACGCCAGTCGGTCTCTTCCGCGTACATGAAATAGCCGGGGTCCATGACGCCGACGGCGTCGATGGCTTCTCGCCGGTCCAGCATGAAACAGCCGGTGACGACGTCAACCTCGCGGGCGTCGTCGCGCGACCACCAGGTCATCTGCTCGCGGTTGAAGCAGCGGTTGCGCGGAAAGGCGCGGTAGAGATTGGTCGTGAACAGGAACCAGTTGAGAAGCGAAGAACACATGAAGCAGGTGTATCGCAAGCCGCCGTCGGGGATGGCGGTCGGCGCGTTCTTCTACGACACGCTGCTACGCGCCGTTGCCTGGCGCTGGGGCATCTTCCGGGCTGCGCTTCGGCGTTCCGATGATCGCCTGTCTTTTCCTGGCGAATCTGACAGCGTTCTGGCCCCTCGGAAAGCGCGCGAAACCCGACCCGAGCGCTGAGTTTCTGATAAAGCGCCGCTTCCGGTCCGGTTGAGGCCGTTGACGGAAGCAAAGTAATTGTCGGCGACGACGCCGCCGGTCGCGCTTGCGTCGTCGCCGAGATAGAACCCAATCAAATAGGACGCGCCGCCGGGGAGAGCGGAGATGAGCACGTTGTGAGACACCACGCTGTCGTAGAAATTGCCTCCGTCGCCGAAGAAGACGATGGCCGCTCCCACGCCGACGGGAAAGCCCTGTCTGTTGCGAACGGATTGCGAATAGATCACGTTGTAGGCAATGCGGGTTCGATCGCTCGGCGCACGCGTTCCCCGCACATAGATCGCATTGGCGTGCGTGTCGGGCGACCACGCGAAGCCTTCGAGAAGGTTGTACTTGGCGACAAGCGCGGCGCCGCTCTGAATTCCGCCCGGGCTGTTCTCTACCCCGGAATGAAGCACAGTCAGCGGGCGCCAGACTTTGATTGCCGGAAAATTCGGATCCCCTTTCATGCCGCCGCCGTCCAGCGTGCGGCGGTCAACGACCAGATGAGCCGTGGCGCCGACTGTGCTTCTGATCACGACGCCGTTCCGCGCCTCGCAATCGGCGATCCTGATCACGCCCGCGGCCGAATCCTCGATCATCACGGCGAGGCCGCTGAGGTCGAAGCCGTCCAGCGTCACATCGCGGCCCTGCACATAGATCGCCTGCGCGCGCAGCTCGACCCCGGCGAGGCCATGTTGGGCGACCGGATCAACGAAACGGACTGGGAATGCGTGAAGCGTCGAGCCAGGGACAGCCATTCGACGGGGTCGGCGGCCAAATGCAGGATGTTGAGACATTGAACGCAATCGAAGGCGGTCGCCGTCGAAGGCGCGAGGCCTGCGAGGTCGCCATCCAATATTTCGATTCTGCGAGCCGCCGCCCCCGCCGAGATCACGCCATCGCGGGGAATGGCGGCGACGCGCCGGCCGTTCGCCGACAGAAAGGCCTCCGTCTCCCTCGAACCGCATCCGATTGACAGAACCGATCGCGCGCCGACGGGATTCAGGTCCGTGACTTCCTTCAGCGCCGGCTCGTAATAGTCCTTGAAATAGGCGGCGCGCCACCGCCGCGTCTCCGTCGGCCGCAGAGCGCGGGGAGAACGCGCGCCGGCCGCAATCTGCATCAGGGCGCAGCATGGCCTTCGCAAAACCCCTGGTTGTCGTTTGGGAAGACGGATTCGGCGAAATGCTGACGCCGGAAAGCGCGCCCCTCTTCCTGCAACAGGGCTGGTTCGGGCTCGGGCCGGGCTCGATGGGCGCGGGCGCGGCCGCGCTGCAAGCAGCGCTGGCGCAACTGGTCGCCTCGCCCGCCCTGCGGGCCGATCTCGGCCAATTTAGCCGCCGACGCGGGGCGAAGCGGCCTTCGCCTGTTGAAATCAAGCTGGCGCGCAGGTGTCGGCGCTGGATGGGCACGGTCGTCTCGGAAGACGGGAACGCGCGCGGCAAAATTGCCGCGGTTCTATCGACCACGGCCGGGGCGCGCTGAGACAGAGGTTTGGCCGCCGGCGCAACGGAGCGGTCAGTTGAGCCGCTTCAGATCGGCGATGACGGCGGCCCGCTGCAACGGATTCGTGAGGCCGGCAAAGTCCCTGTGGGCGCCCGGACATGCGACCGTCGGCTGCTTGAGGAACGCGTTCCGCTGGTCTTCGCCCCAGCTTCCTCCCAGACGCCGCAACGCCGGGGAATAATCGGGATAATCGCGCAACGAGGCGAGCGGAAACAGACCGCCGGGCACAACCAGCACATTGGAGATGGCGATGAAGGGGACAAAGGCGAACACGGGATCCTGCTAGCCGGCCCATTCCGATTCCGGCTTGTTACGCGGCCATGTGTACGAACCATAATCGGCGCCGAAGGTCGCATAGGGCCAGCCGTAGTTCGCGCCTTTCACCAACAGTTGAGCTAGTCGCCGCCCTGCGGACCATGCTCGGTCTCCCAGATCTCCCCGTTGTCGTCGATGAACAGGCCCTCCGGATTGCGGTTGCCAATCGTGTACAGACTGGCGCGCCCGTCGGCGGTATTGACGGCGACGCCCGTGCCATAGGAGTTTTCGACCTCCTGCGACACCGCGTCGAGGGAGGCGACGCCGTCGAAGGCGAAATCGCCGACGGTGAGCAGAAGCGTCTGCGGATTCGTCCGTTACATTCGACCGCCGCCGAAATAACCTACGAAGGGAATCCCTGGCGCCGGCGCTCGCCGCGCACGGGTAGGCAGGGCGTTGTCTCGTACTGGGTTTTCCAGGTCGCGCGCGAAGCGCCCGAGGCGATGTCGGCTTCCTCGCCCTCCAGCATCGAGACGCGCTCGACGAAACACGATTGCGCGCTGCGCCAATAGTCGTGCGAGACGAAAATGCGCGCGTGGTCGGCGAGCTCCTGAATCAGCAAGCCATAGGCGCGGAACAAGTCAGTGACGTGCGCCTCGCTGCCGGCGCCGCCTTCGAGCGCGACGGCTTCCCCCACCCAGCCGTTTCGCCCAGGGCTGGCGGGGCCGCGGCGGCGAAATCGTCGCCGTTCAAGCGGACGCGCGCGGAAAGGGCCGTGAAATTCCGCTCGTCGGCCTTCAACTCCGGGCCGAATAGGTAAAGATGACCGTCGCCCGTCATCAAGAGATAGCGATCCTTCCACCGCGTGAGCGCTCTGCCATGCACGAGCGACGACGGGCAGCGGTGGTTTCAAGCGACAGGTTGCAATAGGCCGACTTCAGAAACCCGGACGCGTGGATGGGCTCCAGTCTCGACGAAAACCGCGTCGCCAGGTCAGGCGCCATGCGATCGATGGCGATCGGCGCAATCAGGATCCCAATCGATAACAAACGTATTGGCGCGGAAGGGGGGATCACGCGCGGCGCGATGATCAGCGCGAGCGCGGCGACGAATGTCGCCGGCGGCACGCTGCGTGCAAAATCGTCGCGCGCGACGACGACGCCCAGGAAGACGAGGCCGAAGATCGCGAGCGTCGACCCAAACGACAGGAGTAGCCCGCGCCATCCGAAATTCCGGCCCATCAGGGCGCCGATGGCGGCGCTGAGAACGTAAGCCGCCGCAAGCGCGAGGCAGGGAGGCTTGTAGGACTGCGGAAGCCGCCGTACCGGAACCCCGAATTTCCACAGCGGGAACAGCGACAATACGGCAAGGCCGGCGATATGCCAAACGACCGCGTAGGCCCACCCCTTCAGCCGAATTTCGCCGATCGCCAATATTCGACCCGAATCTCGCGCGCGAGCGCCGATGGGAGAACCGCCCGCGACAAAATCTATCCGCGACATGAGCGCGAACCCCGCTTCAATTGCGCCGCCGCTCGCGCAGCGACGTCCCTCAACCCAATTGCGCGCGCAACAAACCGGCGACGCGGACCTGCTCGTCCTCGCTCATCTTCGCGTAAAGCGGCAGCAGGATCGAGCGATTCTGAGCTTGCTCGGAGCGCCACAATCTCGACGCAGCCCTCGTCGCAGAGCTGATCGACGATGTGAGAACCGATGAGGCCGGCGCCGCCGGTGAAGAGTAGGCGCTTGCCCTTGAGATCAGCCACTTTTAACTCCCTTGTTTAATCCGGAATCCTTTCGGACGTGAAAGTCAGGCGGCCTCTACGAAAAGGGTCTTGTTGAGCTCGTCGGTGACGGTCGCGGCCTGCTCCGCCGTCAGTTCCGGATAGATCGGCGGCGACAGGAAGCGGGCGGCGAGCGCGTCGGTGACGAGAAGATCGCCCGCTTTGCATCCCGCGTTTGCGTTGGGTTGTTGGAGATGCACGGGCACGGGGCAATGAATGCCGACATCGACGCCCGCCGCCAGCAGCGCCAGATGCAGCGCCGAGGTTCCGCTGTTGACCGCCAGGCCGCGGCTCGTCTGGCAATAGGCGGCGAAGCGCTCCTCGAAGGCGGAGACTTCCGGCCCGAGAATGAACTGGCCGCTTTCCAAAACCCGCTTGATCGCGGCTTCGACTCGGGGCTGGATTTCGGAATACTGCGCTTTCAAATCCAAAAAGCGGAATCACGACATTACCAAACCGCGCCCGCAGACCAAACTCACGCCGTCGACACAATTCTGAATATAAATCTAGATTAAATCAATATAGAAATCGCAGCCCAGCGCATTTATAATCGAGTCGGTGTTTTTTGGGGTTTAGACGACCCGCGCCGGCACGCCGGCGACGGCGGCGCCGGCCGACCCTGGTCGGAACGACTTCCCAGTCGCCGCTCTCTTGCAGCCGCCCGCCCTGGGTGGCGCCGTGCGGATATTTGTCGTCGGTGAACATGACGCCGTGGCCGATGAATGCCTCGTCCTCGATCGTCACGCCTTCGCAGATGAAACTATGCGAGGATATCTTGCAGCGGGCGCCGATGGCGGCGCCGGCCTGAACCTCGGCGAACGGCCCGATCCGGGACTCGTGGCCTATCGAGCGGCCGTAGAGGTTGACGAGGTCGGGCTGGAAAATCTTCACGTCTCGTCCGAACTTCACGTCGTCGGCGACTGGCATTCGCTTCGCTCCTTGCGCGCACGGGCCATGTCCGCATCTACCGGGGGCGGGCGAGGCGCCTCCCCCCGGCGCGCGAGACGGCGGCGCTTAACCCTTTGGCGACATCCTTCAGCGACGCAAGCAGGGGATGCTCCAGCGCGACCAGCGCGGCAAGCCACGCTGTCCCGGCGAACAGCTCGGCCACCACGAAATGCAGACGACGCGCGATGAACAGGATCGCGACCGCGGCTTGCAGCGGCAAGGTCAGAAGCGCCGAGGCGGCGACGGCCTTAACGCCGATGAACGACGCGACGAACAGCACCGCGAGCGAAGGCGGCAGCGCGCTCAGCGACGCGACCCGCGCGTCGCGAACGCCGCCCGCCGCCACCAGCACCGGATGGTCAGGGAGGCGGCGAACGTCGCGAGCGAGGCGACGCAATAAAGCCTGACCAACAGCGCGACGCTGATCCAGGAGGGACCGAGCCAGAGCGTTACGATCGGCTCGGCCGGGATCCCGATCAAAAGCAGGAACGGCCAGTGCGGCGAGGTCAGCCGGGAGACCGCGTTCAGATAGATTCGCTTGAGGTCTTCTCCGACCCGGGTCTGCGACATGATCGCCGGCAAGATGACGGGACTGACCGCCTGAATCACCAACCCGTCGAAAGTCTGGCTCAAGGTGACGGCCCGGCTGTAGAGACCGACGGCGTCGAAATCGAACATGCGCGCCCGCAGCAATTGCGGCGCGGCGGTGTAGGCGAGGTTGATGAGCGCGACGCCGATCGAATTGAGGCCGAAATGGACGACCTCGCCGCTGCCGGCGAACGAAGGGCGAAAGATGCGAAGATCCTGACGCCAGGCCGCCAGAAAGGCGCCTTGCACCGCGACGCCCGCGAGGTGACCCCAACGCGGCCCGAAATAGCTGTAGCCGCGCATCGCCAGCGCGATCGAGACCGAGACATTTGCGAGGTTGCTCGCCGGATTGCTCGCGGCGATGACGCCGAAATCAAGCCATCGACGGCGCAACGCGTTCAGCGTCGCGGAGAACGGGGTCAGCAGGAAGCTCAACGCCGCGATCTCGACCCCTGACGCCACGCCCGCCCTATCGAACCAGCGACCGAACAATTTGCCGAGCCGCCACAGCAGCGCGACGAAGACGGGCGACAGGGACAACGTGACCGTGATCGCTTGCGTTCGTTGTTCCGTGACAAGGTTTGCTTCTGGATGAGATAATTGGCCCCGCCGAACTCCTGCGCGGAGACCGAGTTGACCGTCGTGATCGCGTTGACGACGGCATAGATCCCGAATTCGCGCGGCGAGAGCAAGCACGCCAGAATCGCCGTCGATCGGAAGAACAGCACGAGGCTCACGTAACGCTCGGCCGCTGAGAAAAAAATGGAGCGCTGAACCCTGGTCATCCCAGGCTCGTTGGCCGGCCGCCCAGTTGCGCGGCCGATTGCGAAGCGGCATCGCGCATTTTTATGACCCGCACGCCTGCGTGGCCGTCGCGCAGGCAGGCGACGAACTGCTCGACCTCGGTCTGGACCGCCTTTCTGTTGGGAATGTGCGGCGCCCACATGTCGCCGGCGCGGCGCCCGATCCGCATTTGATGCTCTTTTTCCGAGGACTCGCTGACCGTAACGCCCTTGTCGCAGATCTTGATTTTCTCGGTCGGCTCCATGTCGTCATGGACGATCATCTTCCTGTTGCCGCCAATCAGCGTCTGGCGCACCTTCACCGGCGACAGTCAGTTCACGTTGATATGGGCGGCGCAGGCGGTTTCGCAGAACAGAGTGATCTGCGCGATGTTTTCTGGCGCTCCCGCGACGTGTCGGGCCCCGTCGCCGACACCGCGACGGGGGCCTCGTCGATGTTCAGGAATTCGACGCCAATTCCGCGAGCGACCAGGGGAGCCGGCGCAGGTTCGGTTCGACCCCCTTCAGCCGCGCGCGGTATTTGGAAGCCAGGCTATGCGCCACTTTCATCGCGGGGCTTTCGCGCAGGTCGTCGATGTTGGCCTTGAACGCGAGCCCAAGGCAGGCCACGTTGGCGTAGGGGTGATCCTCGATGAGCGCTTCGGCCCGCTCGACCACCCAATCCGTCTTGCCATTGTTGACATCGTGGCTCGCGCGCATCAGACGCGCGATGTCGGGCGCGGAGTTGACGATGAACCAGGGCTCCACGGCGATGCAATAGCCGCCGACGCCGGGGCCAGGAGGCCGTCGAGGGTCTGGTTGGCCGTCATTGCGTTGAGGTCGATGTCGGGCGCGATTCCGGCCAGCGCGAACACCTGATCGAGCAGCTGGCGATGCTGTCCGGCGGCGCACACCGTGACATCGGCGCTACCGTCGTCCCTGAGCCGCCGGAACACGGGAAACAGCTTGATTGCCTAGGGCTTCGCCGTGATGTGGGCCGTGCGCGCCCATCGCGCCGCGACCATGCTTTCTCTGCTCGGCGGCGACCGCAAGATCGCCGGGAACCGCTGAAGGAGGCGAAGCGCGCCTCAGTCGGCGCGAACGGCGAAGCCGGCCTGATCGGTAAGCGCTCTCAGATCCTGGCGGCGGCCGAACGACCACAGAGTCCAGCCGAGCTCATAGCTGCGACACTCAAGGCGCAAATCGAGATGCGACGCGTCCACCAGAGCGGTCGACCTGCCCGGCAGCGAATTGGCGATGGCGCCCGCCATGCGTGGGATTTTGTTGTCGCGCTCGCCCTTGCGGATCTGCGACCGGATGCTCAAACCCGATTCCGGCATGACCATCGGGCGGCCGAGCTGATGGGCGGCCGTGACCCAACCGAAGCGGCGGATCAAGGCTTCGCGGGCGCCGGGCCCGCCGAAACGCTCGGCCCATTCAAGCAACGCCGACGCCATGCTTACGGGTGCACCGAATAAACTTCGTAGAAGTCTATCACCTGCCCGCCGACCGCGTCGAGCAACCAATACCACCCACCCGCAAAAGCGATGTCCGGCTTGCAATTCCTTATCAATTCGCGCGCCGCCTTCAGCGAGGCGGCGAAGGAAAGGTCCAAATCGCTCCGCCGCGCGAAATCGGCGAACAGAGGATGCAAGCTGCGCCCGTCCGCCTGGTCGCCCGGATGTATGACGCGCCACTTCACCGGGCAGTCCGCCTTGACCAACTCGCCGATGACGGCATGGCCGAGCGACTTGCTGCCCAAGAACAGCGCATCTATCATTCTTGGTCCCGCTTCGCTTTGGGCGCCCCATCCAGCGCGCGAGACGCCTGCGGCGGCAGCCCTGCGGAAGCGCCTGGCGAGACCGCATCCACCCGCCCCGTCGGCGCGCCGGCACGGGAGCCTTCGGTCGCTATTGGTCTGTCAGAGCGCTGACTTCGGGGCGAAGTCGCGGCCCTGGCTTCAGAAAAATTTTCAAGTTTCGCCATTGCAGAAACGAAGGTCGCTGGCGCCGTAAGCGAACACGCCGTTGCCGCCGGAGCTCGCCGAAGAGGGCGAACTCAAGGGGCCGTCGGGGAAGAAATTGGGGTCGGCCGAGAAATCGCCGGCGTTGGTGTGATCGGCGACGATATGGGCCTTGCCGGCGATGGTCGCCACCGGCGTGGAGAAATCGACTTCCTGCCATCCCGTCGCCGTTTCGTTGCTGAAGGTTGCCGAGGCCAGCAGCGCTCCGGCCGAACTCCGCAGATCGTCGATAGGCGTCCCCGTGTTCTGCGCGCCCTTGTAGAAGCGGACGCCGATGATTTCCCCGCTCACCGAGGAGGAAAACTTGAGGCGCAGTTCGACCGCATTGGGATCGTTGATCGATACCAGCGTCGGCGTATAGGTCGGGCTGAAGAAAGTCGTGATTCTCGTATCGACCACGTTCAGCGAGACATTGGCGGAGGCGACGCCGCCGTCGGTGATCGCCTAAGTGAATCTCGCCGGGCCGGTGTATCCGCTCGTCGGCGTGAAGGTGACGGTCTGCGTCTGCGCGTTATAGCTCACCGTTCCGTGGGCGGCGTTGCTCACGCCGGCGATTGAGAGCGCGAGGCCGTTGGGATCGGCGGCGTTGGCGAGCAACTGCGTGGCGTTGATCGTCAGCGCTTGTTTTGTAACATCGCGAAGCCGCTGTCATTGTTGGCGGCGGGCGGCTGCGGACTGTCGTTGAAGACGAGGTCAACCCAGTAATTGTCGCCATTCGCGAACGAGACATTGCTTGGAAACGTCGCCCCGGCGCGGTAGGCGCAGACGCCGTTCATGCTCCCGCCGATGGCCTCGTTCATCAGAATATGGGCGCCGGCGGCGAAGCAATAGGTCCAGGTCACGGAGGACGCGCCGACGCCGGTGGTCGCGGAATGTCAGGTCTGGCCGCCGTCGGTCGACACCATCACGCCGCCAATCACGCCGCCGACGTCGTGGACGTTGGAGAGTCCGAACGACCAGCAAACGCCGCCGGCGCCAAAAACCAGGGCGCCGCTGACCGGATCCCGGGTTCGACGAGATTGTGCGTGGCCGTTCCCGCGCCCGTCAAGTTGCCGTAGTCGAGCAGGACGGTTTGCACCTGAAGCGTCGTCGGGGAGAGGTCGATCAGGCTGGACGGCATGAAGCCGTTGTCGGGCGAGGAATCCACTCGTAGCCGAGCAGGCCCGGCATCAGCGACGCCGTCTGGCCTGATTGCTGGTCTGCTGGATGGCCGTGTTGCGCCAGATTGAGAGCTGGGTCTGGCCATAGGTCAATGTGATTGTGTCGTCGCGGGCCGGGTCGATCGAGATCACCTGGCCCGTCAGCGCGTTCGAGGGCGTTCCCGCCAGGCCGCCGGTCGCGGCGAAGCGCGCGTCGATGAAGGAGCTGGTCGCCGTTGCCGAGGGTTTGAACTGGACCGTGCCCCCGACGTTGGCGCCAATTTGCCTCGCAAAGCCTTCGATCAGCGTCGAGTCACCGCCCGGGTTCACCAACCAGGCGCGCATCGGTGTTCCGGCTTGTTCGTTCTCCAGCACGATCACATACGGCGTGCCCACGACAGGGTCGAAGGGCGCGGACATCGGACTGAAGACGCCGGCCACCCCGGTCCCGACCACCGCGGTTCCGTCATAGACCGTGAACGAAACATTCGCGCTGGTGGTCTCGACGACCATTGCATGATTGACGTTGACGAGCGTGTCGCCCGTGATCGCCGGGGCCGCCGGAAGCGCGCTGTCCGCGGACAGCGAAATCGAACTGGCGGCCAGCGTCAAAGCCGCGTCGTCTCCACTCTCGTCCGCGCCCGCCGCGGGCTCCGCTTCGGGAATCCCGGCGCCAAGAACGACAGCCGCCGCGACGGCTAGGATTTCGTCCGGGTCTTGTCCCGCCATCATAAACTCCCCTGCGGCCAAGCCGCCTGACGAAAGCATGGCATTAAATCGCGAGAAAATTAAATCGTCAATTATGTGTTGATTTAAGCGTTGATTTAAGTCGTGGGCGGGACGGCGCGTTTGCTGGTGATAGTAAAATAATTGGTGTTATGAGAGTAACGGCGGTTGCGCGATTATGTGCAGGCACGCCTCGCGCGCGGACGCCGAACCGGACGGCCGGACCCAAGGGGGCCGGACGGGATTTGCGGCACAGTTAATTTGGACAACGGCCGTGATTTTGACTGTGAGTATTTAATCGATGGGCGTCGCAACGAACCGCCGGAACTAGCCCAGGGGCGGGAGTGGGATCTCCGGTCCGGGAGGACGGTGATCCGGGATGGCGCAGGGAAGCGCGTCGGAATGCTCCAAAACACAGCCTATTCCGCGGAGCGCGTGCGGCAGCCGGAAGGCTCGCCTCCCCAGAAGGGAGGACTTGGCGACGTGTTGGCGTTCGCCGCGTCGTTTATGCGCCGGCGCTATCTCACGCTGTGCGCGGTTTGTGGGCTTGGGCCGGCGCTGGCCGTCGCCTACCTATGCTTCACGCCGCCGACCTACACGGCCGCGGCCCAGGTTCTGCTCGACAACCCCAAGGCACAATATGTCAAGCAGGAGTCGCCGCTCGCCGAACCGGGCGTCGACCTCGCTCAGATCGAGACCCAAATCCAGATCATTCGCTCGCCCGCGATCGCAACCGCGGTCATCAGGCATTTGGACCTCGCCAGCGACCCGGAATTCGCGGGCGGCAAATGGTCGCTGGGGTCGGCGTGGCGCTATGTTCGCGGCCGGTTCGCTTCGGCGGCCGACGCTGACGAACAGACCGCTTACCCCATCGCCGCCCGGATTCGGCGATTCCTCGACCGCCTGGAAGCACGGCGCGTCGGCTTCGGCAATATACGGGAGATCGATTGCAGCGCCGGCGGGGCCGCGCGGGCGGCCGATCAATGTGTTCTGGGGCGCGATGAGCCTGGTCGGACCCCGGCCGCAGGCCCTGGCGCACGATGACCAGTTCAACAAGAGCGTGCGCAACTACGCCTTCCCGCGACGGGTCAAGCCCGGTCTCACGGGATGGGCGCAGGTCCATCGCGGCGGAAGCGAGACGCCAACCGCCCAGTCGATCGAGCAGCGGGTCGAATATGACCTTTGGTATATCGACAATTGGAGCCAGCAACTGGATTTGGCGATCCTGCTGCAAACGCCGCTTGAGGCGCTGCGGGCGCGCAACGCCTTTTGAGCCGGACGAGGCTTGAATCGGTTTCGTTCAGTCGAAATCGCGCATTCGAAACGGAGGACAAAAGACCTTCGGCTTCAGTTCGACGGGGGGCCAACCCGAGGGAGGGTTAATCCAATATGCGGAAATCCTCGATGCTCCGGCCGGCCGAGACTGCAGCCAACAACCAGCGCGGCTGTTTGCCGCGCCCCGACCAGGTCTCGGACGTCGCGGGATTGCGATATCTTGGCAGCACCTTCGGGTATTTTCGCCGCGGCTTCCGGTTTTTTGGCAAGCGCAATTGCGCCGGCGCGTTGGCGCCGGCGAGTCCGGGCTGCAAAATCGCGAGACGCTCATCAAGCTTGCGCTTCTCGTCGAGAATGCGGTTCGACAAAATAACGCCGATCTCCTCGTGCAGCGACCAGAGTTCATCCAGGGACATTAAACTCAGATCTTGTTTTTTGGGCTGCATGCCCCTACCTCGTCCTATCCCCGCCGCAAGTCTGGGGTAGCTACACAAATCATTTTTACAGCGCGCCGCCCTCTTTGCGCAAGACGGCAACGTCGAAGCCAACCGCGGAAACGCACGGGCGAAACCGGCCGGCGCTTATCCAGCGTCGTACAGATAATCGTCATGTGGCCCGAGTGTTATCTTATGCGCCCAAATCCAATAATCGTCGCCTTGACGCTTGCGCATCAAGGAGTAACCAGGGGATAAGAATTTTGCATAAAATAGAGATAAACCACGCTCGTTGTTTGCGGAGCGCGCTTCTCAATCTCCGGCGTTTGAGCTCATTTTAGGCAGCGTTTGGATATATATGAAAGTCGAGTTCGAGTCAGGCGCCATGAAATAGCGCTGATTCAATTTCGATTTCTTGACGGTATAAAATTCTATATTGCGGCTGACAATTTTTTTCGCTGTGAGGCGAGTGTCGGTTTGCGAAGGCGCCATGCGGATGCAGTGTCTCGAGTGGATGGAGTTCGAAGAGTTGTGGCTTCTGCACGAGGAACTCACCAAGCTCCTGGTGGAAAAGTTCGCGGCCGAAAAAACCGAGCTGGAGTAGCGGCTGGCGATGCTCCGCCGAGCCGGCGATTTCTCGTGAGGCGATAGCGATGTCCCCAAGCCTGCGGCGGCGCCGGCGGCGACCCGCGCCAAGGCGCGCCGAAGCGCCGCAACCCGTCTCCGCCGCACGAAACCCGGTCCGGACGCGGAAAGCAGCCTCGCTGGATAGTGAAGGCGCTGCAATCTGGCGGGCAAGTGGGGGACTTCAGGATTCCCGAAGAGGCCGCGCGCGCCAGTCCGCACAAAGATTGCGGGCGTACGCCACCGTTCCCGATGTGATACTCACGCTCCCGTCACCTCTCCTCCGCTCGATTATGCCGTTCGCACCTACGCTCATCGTTTCCCCGCACGGCGATCTCGAACTCCAGCAAGGGGAGAGCGACTTCGCTATGGACGAGGCCGCGGCCGAGAGGCTTGCGGCGGCCTTTTTGCGCGGCGCGGGCCATGGACTCCTTTGTCTGGCTCTTGGCGAGACGGGCGCCGCGCTTGCCCCGGAATTGACGTTCTGGCGCGGCTTCGCCACACGATTCCTGGCTCGGCGCTGCGGGGCGAACGGCGCCGACATTCCGCTGCCAAGCCAGGAAGACTTCGCGCAAATCGCCGAGCACGCGCCGCCCATGCGCGGCGGCGAATATCTCGACGCGACGGCGTTGGTACGGCTCTGGCGCTCGCTCAGCGACGCTTTCGAGAGCGAGCGAGCCGCCAGCGGATTACCGTTGGATGCGTTCCTCGCTGCGCGCGACAGCCGATGGCGCTCGGTCGGGCGGGTGCACTTCAATCTTGCCGAGAATCGCAAGGACGCCGAGCGCCCGTTCGCCTTTCTGGCGACCTATGTTCCCGGAATCGCCGCGCACGGCGGGTTGCGCCACGCGCCGCTCGGCGCGGCGCTGCGCGAATATACAGGAACAGGCGCGAAGGCGGACCTGCTGAAGCTGCTGGAGCCCGTCAGCCGCGCCGCCGAGGCCTGCGGGTGGCTGAAACAGATCGTCGATTCCGGGGAGATCTTTCATCCGCTGCGTTGGACGCCCGGCGAGGCGATGCAAATGCTCGCCGATATTGCCCCGCTGGAGCAGGCGGGCGTCGTCATGCGGATGCCGGCGTCCTGGCCGGCGAGCCGGCCGAGCCGGCCGCAAGTCGAGGCGACCGTCGGGTCGAAATCGCCCTCGCGGGTCGGCGCCGATTCGCTGCTCGATTTTTCGGTCGAAGTCACGCTCGACGGCGAGACGTTGACTAGGGAAGAAATCGCCGCGCTCAGCGCGACCAACGGCCTCGCGATGCTGCGCGGCAAATGGGTTGAAGTCGACGCCGCGGGGATCAAGGGGGCGCTCGACCGCTATGCCGAGATCGAGCGGCTCGCCCGGGTGGAGGGGATTTCTTTCGGCAAGGCGATGCGCCTTCTCGCCGGCGCTGAAATCGCCGGCCGCGACATGGCTCCGGCCGCGGTCGCGGGCTGGGGCGACGTAAAAGCGGGCGAATGGCTCGCGCAGGCGCTCGCCGCCTGCCGTCGACCCGAGGGGCTCGCCGAGGGTCTGCCTGGCGTCGAACTGAAAGCGCAGTTGCGACCCTACCAGCAAGTCGGCGCCCGCTGGCTCGGTTTCCTCCTCCGCCTCGGCCTCGGCGCCTGCCTGGCCGACGACATGGGCCTCGGCAAGACCCTGCAAGTGATCGCGCTGCTGCTGGCGCGGGAGCGGCGCGAGGGCGCGTCGCCCGCGAGCCTCATCGTGGCGCCGGCCTCGCTGATCGCCAACTGGGTCGCGGAAATCGAGCGTTTTGCGCCTTCGTTGAAAGTCTTTGCGGCCCATCCCGCCTTCGCCTCCGCAGAGCAATTGCGGACGCCTGAAGCCAGCATCGCCAACAGCGACCTCGTCGTGACGAGCTACGGAGCGTTGCTGCGGTTGCAATGGATCGGCGAAACGCGCTGGCGGCTGGTGGTGATCGACGAGGCGCAAGCCATCAAGAACCCTGACGCCAAGCAGTCGCGCGCCGTCAAGGCGCTCAAGGCGGAAGGCCGGATCGCCCTGACCGGCACGCCGGTCGAAAACAACTTGCGGGATCTCTGGTCGATCTTCGATTTTCTCAATCCCGGGCTGCTGGGCTCTTCGAAAGCGTTTGCGAGCTTTGTGAAGAAGCTGTCCGGGCGGACGCCACCCTCCTACGCGCCGCTGCGAAAGCTGGTGGCGCCCTACATTCTGCGCCGGATGAAGACGGACCGGAGCGTGATCGCCGACCTGCCCGACAAGACGGAGGTGAAGGCCTATTGCGGACTGACGCGCAAGCAAGCCGCGCTCTATCAGACGACGGTCGACGATTTCGAGCGGCGTCTCAAAGAATCTTCCGACGACATGGGACGGCGCGGGCTCGTGTTGGCGACGCTGATGCGCTTGAAGCAGATCTGCAACCACGCGGCGCAGGGTCTGGGCGATGCAGGAACATGGAGCCGCGGCGAGAGCGGCAAATTCGCCAGGCTCGCCGAGATCGCCGCGACGATCGCCGAACGCCAGGAGAAACTCCTCGTCTTCACCCAATTCGCGGAGATCATCGAACCGTTATGTGTCGAACTTGCCGAGGTTTTCCGGCGTCCCGGCCTGGCGCTCAGCGGCGACACCGCCGTCGGCAAACGCAAGGCGCTGGTAGCGAGGTTTCAGGAGGACGAAAAGACGCCGTTCTTCGTGCTATCCCTGAAAGCCGGGGGATCGGGCCTCACGCTGACGGCGGCCTCACATGTCGTGCATTTCGACCGCTGGTGGAACCCAGCGGTCGAGAACCAGGCGACCGACCGCGCCTTCCGGATCGGCCAGAAACGCAATGTGCTGGTGCACAAATTCGTTTGCCGTGGCACAATCGAGGAGCGAATCGACGAGATGATCGAGTCGAAACGCCGAATGGCGGACGAAATGCTGAGCGGCGGCGGGGAACTCAATCTGACCGAACTCGACGACAGATCGCTGCTCGATCTCGTCAGGCTCGATCTCAACGCGGCTTCAAAGGAGGCGTGATGAGCTTCTGGGGTTTCCGGGACTACGTACCCGTGGCCAAACGGCGCGCCAACGCGCTGAAAGAGGTCGAAAAGCTGAGGAAGAAGGGCCGCCCGATCTCGCCCGTCGTCATCGAGGGGCGCAAGATAGCCAAGAGCTTCTGGGGCAAGGCCTGGTGCGACAATCTCGAGCGCTATTCCGATTTCGAGAACCGCCTGCCGCGCGGACGCACTTACGTCAATAACGGCTCCGTCATCGATTTGCAGATTGGCCGCGGCAAGGTCGAAGCGCTGGTCAGCGGGTCGGAAATCTACCAGGTGAAAATCGACATCGCTGTCACGGCTCAGGCCTGCTGGAAATCGATCTGCGCCGACTGCGCGGGCTCGGTCGCTTCGCTCGTCGAACTGCTGCAGGGCAAGTTGTCCAGCAATGTGATGGAGCGGGTCTGCCGCGCGGGCGACGGCCTTTTTCCCTCGCCCAAAGAAATCAAGATGTCGTGCTCGTGTCCGGATTGGGCGGATATGTGCAAGCATGTCGCGGCGACGCTCTATGGGGTCGGCGCGCGGTTGGATCGCGATCCCGACCTGCTGTTTTCCTTGCGCGGCGTCGAGCGCGGCGAACTCATTTCCACAGGCGCGGATCTATCGATCACGGATGCGGCGGCGAACAACGAACGGGTTCTTGCCGACGAGGATGTCGCGGCGCTGTTCGGGCTGGAGATCGAAACAGCTACCGCCGCAAGACCCGCAGAAAATGTCCGATCCCGAGGGGGCGGCTCGGAGAGGTCGGCGCTTGCGGCATCGACAAGGATCACGCCAACGAAGTCGAAAACCGCCGCGAGCGCCAAAGTGAAGGCCACGTCCGCCAGGGGAATTGCGGACAGCGCCGGCAAGGTGACGAAAAAGGCGCTGACACCCTCAAAGAATGGCGGATTCGGACCTGAGCCGAAGCGCTCGCCTGCGGCGCCACGTAAGGCAGGTCGGCCGAACTCCAAGGTTGCTGTTGCCGCGACGCATCAGGGCGCGGCCGCGAAATCCATCGGAATTGTAACTGAGCCTCCTTCCCGGAAAGTCGCGACGAAGCCGGTCAATAGGACAAGAACAACACAGGAAGCGGTCGACCTAAAACCAGCCGCCCGGTCGAGCCAAACCGTCAAGGCTCAAACGAAAGCTGCGAACATGCGTACTCCCGGCGCCAAGGGGATTGGAGCGAAAGCGCGCGGGGCAGGACGAGATTGATGCGCGGCGCAACCTTGATCTGACAAGCCCGATCCCTCGAAGGCGTGAGAACCTGAACACAAGAATCACATGGGGCGTTGCCCCCTATGTCTATGCAGTTGGCGACGTGCTGGACGACCTCAAACATGACATCGCGCCCATCAGCCGCAGTTTCCAAAGCGTTTCGCTATATCGAGGACGCGAAATTCTTCTGCCGAAGTTTTATCGACGAGGTGCAATCGCGATCATCGTCACGCCGGCGTCGGATCGACGACGCCGGACCAGGTTCTATGCGCGCCCGTCGCACAAGCCACGGAAGTTTAGAAGCGATGTAAAATCAAGGACGTGGTTGGGGAGGTGGGACTCAAAGTGAGTTCAATTTGTCGTTAAATCGCAATATCATAGTCGATGCGACAACTTGCGTAATGCCCCCAAAGATTACCCATCGCGCAAAACAGGGAATTCCAAGGCGATTTGGGGAGCGAAAAACATGTGCTCCCGCCGGGCTGATGGCAAGCCATCACTTTACGTCTGCAATGCGAGCGCAATTTCTTATGAGCCCGCGTTCCCGTTCGGCAGTTCCATGCACCGCCGCCAGCAGCACAAATTCCCTCGTGTGACCAATTGGAGAGAGCATCGGCTGCTTTTTTGTGCGAGGTCTCAGCCATCCCCTCACATGGGGAGCTTCGGGTCAAGGGCTTATTCATTCGGGCATGTTTCAAACTCCGAGGGCTGTTTTGGTATCTTTGGGTGGCAGTCTGAATCCGCGTGTATCCGGCGCGGCGTCGAAAATGGACACAAACTTTGCCGTCGAACTCTTGGCGGCCAGAGGGCGGGCGATAGTTCCCTGTCAATTCCGCAAGCCGCCGGAGGCGGGGGCCGAAGGCCAGCGTTTACAGCGATCTATCGCCCCGGCAAAATCGTTCGCCGAGATGCGGTGGCATGTGGGCGTCGTGTATGCTTCTCCCGCGAATATGCATCGATCACGACGGCGCGCGCCGGATATGCGCGGAGTTTTGGCGCCGCCGGCAGTATCCGAGGTCCGAGCCCGATTGCATGACGCGGCCCGTTTCCGAGCACGATCAACCTCACATACGGTCGCCGTTCGAGACGGCTGCACCAACATCCCGCTTGCGGCGGGCGGGGGCTCAGGAGGACGAAACCATTCTCATTTTCGGCATTTCAGGCCATGGGGATTGATCGGTTCGTCCACCCGGATCCGCCAGAACTGATCAGGTCCTGGAAGATTTGAAAATCTGTTGAGCGGTTGTCGTCAGGCGGATTTCATCACGGCTCCCTCGACGACGACGCCGGCGGTGACATATTTCCATAGCGCCACCAGCAGTTTGCGCGCCAGCGCGACGATGGCCGACTTCTTCATGCGGCCGCCATTGCGGTTGACCCGTTTATTGAACCACCGGGCCAGCGCCGATTGCGGCTGATGACGCAGCCAAAGCCAGGCAAGCTGGATGAGAGTGGTTCGCAATCTTGGATTGCCGGCCTTGGAAACGCCCTGCTCGCGGTCGACCGAGCCGCTTTGCCAGGGCGTCGGCGCCAACCCAGCGTAAGGCGCGAGTTGGCGGCGATTGCTAAAGGGGCGGAATAGCGCCTCCAACCAGAGGCCGGCGACGAACTCGGCCCCGATGCCCCTGAACTCAAGCAACATCCTCCCCGCCGCCGACGACGCGGCGGCTTGTGGCGCGGCGAGCAGCGCGTCGCGCTCGGCCTCCATCGCCTTGATTTGATCAAGCAGCAGTTCGAGCCGATCGAGTTCGCGACCGATCTGGGTCTTGAGATGCATTGGCAAGGGGCGGCCGTCGCCCGTCGTCAACGCGTCGAGCCGTCGGCGTCGATCGCGGTGCAGCGGCTCGTAACCGGAGACGCCCTGGGAAAACAACAGCCCCTTGACGCGATTGACGTGCTTGACCCGCTCGGCAATCAGCCCTTTGCGCTCGCGGCAGAGGCGGCGCCGATCTTCTTCCTCCGGCGTTGGCGCCTTGACCAATCGCGCACACCCGAGGTTCACCGCGCTGATAGGCCAATAGCGCGCGAAGTAGCGCCTCGCCGTCGATCCCATCGGTCTTGGCGCGCCGCCGCCGGCGCGACGTCGCGATTGAGGCCGGATCGACGACATGGCTTTCGACGCCTTCGCCCTGAAGCACACGATGAAGCCCGAAGCCGTCGAGACCCGCTTCCTGAATGACGACGATCGGGAACGATTTTCCGGTCCGCGCCGCCGCCTTCCGCTTCCGCT
>JANLPL010000008.1:0-4950 GCA_031367195.1 Bradyrhizobium sp. | reverse complement strand
CGGAGACAGGGGCGTGCAAGGGCGGCTCTCGCGGAAGTTCGAGCGTCCTTCATAGCGAGAAAGGCGCCGGCTGGGTAGGCCGGCGCCTTTCCCCGCCTATTTGTTGTCGCAGGGTTCGCTGCGCTTGGGCCAGCCGGCGTTCTTCTCGGCGTAGGAAAGCGCTGCCGCATCGATCAGCGGCTGCACCTTGTCGGAGGCCGAGGCGATCGCCTCGCTGGCTTTCGCCCAATGCGCGCCGTCCCATTGCTGCACGAAGGTCGCGCTGTGGCTGTTGTGATCGGCGCAGCTGAGCTTCAGCGGGCTGGCGAAGCCTTCGAGGCCGATCGCCTTCAGCCGTGCAGGGTCGAGGTTGAGGTTCTCCAGTCCCCGCCGCACGTCCTCGCCGGTGACGGCCTTGTGTCCCGTCGTCGACTGCGCCTGCGCGATGGCTTCCGCGATCAGCATCGAATTATAGACGCCGTGATCGTATAGCGTCGTGCCGAATTCGCCGGCCTGCGCCTGGCTTTTGCCGGCGTCGATCACCAGTTTCTTGATGTCTGCGAAAGCGGGATAATCCGCGCCCGGTCCGTGCCAGTTGAGTTCCCGGAAGCCTTTGGCCGCCTCGCCAGAGGCGGCGGGGTCGGCATCGCCCGGCCACCAGATCGAGACGAACTTGTCCATCGGGAAATTGGCCTTCACCGCCTCCTTGATGGCGGCGGAATTCATCGCGCCCCAGCCGTACATGACGAGGAAGTCCGGCTTGTCGCGCCGCACGTCGAGCCATTTGGCGGATTGGTTCTGCATGTCGGCCGGGGCGATGGGATAGAGCTTGAGGTCGAAGCCCGCGTCCTTCGCCTGCGCCTGGAAGAACGGCAGCGCTTCGCGGCCGAAGGCGGCGTCGAAATAGAGATAGCCGACCTTTTTGCCCTTCAGGCCCTCGAGGGCGCCGCCGCCGAGATATTTGAGGATTTCCGAGGCGCCGTCCCAATAGGTCACCGGAGGGTTGAACACCCACGGGAAAATGTCGCCGCGCGCCGCCGCCGACAGGCCATAGGCCATCGACAGAATCGGAATCTTGTCGACCGACGCCTTGGGGATCAGCGCCAGCGTGATGCCGGTTGACCACGGATTGACGAGCACGGGGTTCTTCGGCTTGACCGTGTCGTAGCACTCCAGCCCCTTCTTGGTGTCGTAGCCGGTCTCGCATTCCTCGATCACGATTTTGACGCCGCCAATGCCGCCGTCGCGCGCGTTGAGCATGGCGAGGTAATCGTGCATCCCGTCGGCGACCGGCGTGCCCGAGCCGCCGAACGGGCCGGTGCGGTAGGTGAACAGCGGCACGTAGATCGACTCTTCGGCGAAAGCGGGCGCGGCGAGCCCAAGCGCGGTCGCGGCGATGAGCGCGACTTTTGGTAGCGTCTGTTTCATGTCGTTTCCTCCTTTGATCTTCAATAAGGGAAGGGCCAGACGCGCAGCTTCTGCTTGCCCGTCCGCCACAAAGCCGCCAGTCCCTGCGGCTCGACGATCAGCACGGCGATGATAAGCGCGCCGGTCAGCATGAAGGTGATCTGCTCCAACGTCGCCGCCTGGACTTTCAGGCCGAGCAAGGGCGGCAGCGCGCGCAGGACGATCGGCAGCAAATGCAGGATCGCCGCGCCGAAGAAGGCGCCGACGATCGAGCCGAGCCCGCCGATGATGATGATGAACAAAAGCTGGAACGACAGATTGATGTCGAACGCCTCCGGCTCGGCCGAGCCAAACCACAGGAACACCATCAGCGCGCCGGCGACGCCGATGTAGAACGACGACACCGCGAAGGCGAGCAATTTGGCCGGCAACAGCCTGATGCCGATCAGCTCGGCGGCGATGTCCATGTCGCGCACCGCCATCCACATGCGGCCGATCCGTCCATGCGTGATGTTGGAGGCGACCCAGGCGAGCACGGTCACGAAACTCAGCACGACGAGATAGCGCGTCGCCGGCGCCGCGTTCGGCCCGGTGATGGGAACGCCGAACAGCGCGTGGCCGCCGACCTCGATCGCGCCGGAGGTGTTGTCGTTGTAGAGCCAGGGCACGCGCGCGAACGCCCATTCGAGAAAGAACTGCGCCGCCAGCGTCGCCACCACGAGATAGAAACCCTTGATGCGCAGGCTCGGCAGGCCGAAAAACACGCCGAGCGCGCTGGCGAACAGGCCGGAGACGAGAATCCAGACGAGGATGTTCACTTGCGGGAAATAGGTGTCGAGCTTGTAGCAGGCATAGGCGCCGACCCCCATGAACCCGGCCGATCCCAGCGACAACAGGCCGGTATAGCCCGTCAGCAGGTTGAGCCCGATCGCGCCCAGGGACAGCACCAGGAACGGGATCATCATCGTCTCGATGAAGAACGGGCTGCCGAAGGCGGGCACGACGACGAAGGCGAAGCCCAGAATCAGCGCCAGCCCGATGCGGTCCTGTCGGATCGGGAACACCGCCATGTCGGCGGCGTAGCTCGTCTTGAACTGCCCAGCTTCGCGATAGAACAAATCCGGCGCCTCCCGCCCCTTGGCTCGCACGGCGCGCCCGGCGCTGGCAAGTCAGCCGAAGGGATAGGCCGGCGCAAAAATATCGCCGGCGGGAGGGAATAAAGCGCGCGCTCGACGAGTCTTCTCCTGCGAGCGGCGCCTTTCGCCGCGCTACGGAGACACCCCATGGACGACACGCGCGCGAAACTGGACCGGCGGCAAGTGCTGGAATGTATGGTCTGGGCGGGGACGGGCGTGGTCTGGACGCTCAGTGGCGGCGTGCCGACCTCGCGGCTGATCGGGCAGGCCCAGGCCGAGGAGACCGGCTTCTCCTTCGTGCAGATCTCCGACAGCCATATCGGCTTCGCCAAGCCCGCCAATCCGGACGCGCGCGCCACGCTGAAAGAGGCGATTGGCAAGATCAAGGCGCTGGCGACCAAGCCCGCCTTCATGCTGCACACCGGCGACGTCACCCATCTCGCCAAGCCCGAGGAATTCGACGACGCGCATCAACTGATCGGCGAGGCCGGGCTCGACACGCATTACGCGCCGGGCGAGCACGACATCCTCGATCCCGCCACCAAGGCGGCTTACCTCGAACGCCTCGGCAAGGGCGCGACGGGCGGCGGCTGGTACGCGTTCGACCACAAGGGCGTGCATTTCGTCAGCCTCGTCAACGTGGTCGATCTGGGCAAAAACGGCCTTGGCTCGCTCGGGACTGAGCAGCTCGCCTGGCTCGACAATGACCTGCGCGGCCGTTCGGCCTCGACGCCGATCGTCGTGTTCGCCCATATCCCGCTGTGGATGGTCGCGCCCGACTGGGGTTGGGGGACGCAGGACGGCGCGCAGGCGTTGGGCATGTTGTCGCGCTTCGGCTCGGCCACCGTGCTGAACGGGCATATCCACCAGATCATGCAGAAAGTGGAGGGCAACGTCACTTTCCACACCGCCCGCTCGACCGCCTTCCCGCAGCCCGCGCCGGGAACCGCGCCGGGACCGGGGCCGAAGAAAGTGCCGGCCGGCGAATTGCGCAAATATCTCGGCGTCGCCGAGGTGGTTTACGCGCCCAAGACCACTGCGCTCGCCATCACCGACGAGGCGCTGGAGGCATGAGGCTGGCGTTCCTTCTCGCCGCGCTCGCCGCCTCCCCCGCTCTGGCGGCGGGCGACCCCGAGCGCGGCGCGCAGATCTACGAAGGCTGCCAGGACTGCCATTCGCTCGACAAGAACGACGTCGGGCCAAGGCACCGCGGCGTGTTCGGCCGCAAGGCGGGGTCGCTCGCCGACTTCGCCTATTCGCCGGCGCTGAGCGGCGCCGGCTTCGTCTGGGACGAGGCGAGCCTCGACAAATGGCTGACCGATCCGCAAGCGTTTCTCCCCGGCGTGCGGATGTTCTATCATCTGGCCAGCCCCGGGGATCGCGCCGACGTCATCGCCTTTCTGCGCGAGCGGGCGAAATAGGGCGAAACAGGCGCGCATGAGCGGCGAGGCGGCCAAACGACGATTTCGCGAGATCGTGCTCCCCCATCTCGACGACGCCTACCGGCTCGCCAAATGGCTCGTCGGCAATGGCGCCGATGCGGAGGACATCGTGCAGGAGGCGGCGCTGCGCGCGCTCGCCGCGCTGGAATCGACCACGCCGTTAAAGCCCCGCGCGTGGTGGCTCGCCATCGTGCGCAACGCCGCGCTGACCTGGCTCGCCCGCCGTCGCCCGACCGCCGAACTCGACGACGCCCTCGTCGCGCCCGGCCCCGACCCGGAGGCGGCCCTGATCGCGCGCGACGAGGCCACGCGCCTGTCCCGCGCGATGGCGAGCCTGCCAGCGTCTCTGCGCGAGACGCTGGCGCTGCGCGAGATCGAAGAGCTGAACTATCGCGAGATCGCCGCGGCGACGCAGGCGCCGCTCGGCACCGTGATGTCGCGGCTGGCGCGCGCCCGCGCTGCGCTAATAAAAATTCTCAAGGCAAGCGAATGAACGACGACGCAACCCTGCGCGCCCAGATGGCGCTCGACGGCGAACTCGACGCCGCCAACCAACTCGCCTTCGAGCGCGATCTTAGCGGGTCGCCGGAGCTTGCCGCGCATTACGCCGAGTTGGTCGCGCTGCGC
Organism: Bradyrhizobium sp.; assembly: GCA_031367195.1. Classification (GTDB taxonomy): domain Bacteria; phylum Pseudomonadota; class Alphaproteobacteria; order Rhizobiales; family Beijerinckiaceae; genus Roseiarcus. The sequence goes on along the minus strand of JANLPL010000008.1, from coordinate 359 downwards.
GCCGCGATCCGCGCGCAGGGTGCTCGCGAGGCTGCGCCGGAGGCGTTGCGCGCCCGCGTCGCGGCGCTGGCGGCCCCGCGCTGGTCCGCAAGACCGGCCGCGATGGCGGCGACCCTCGCCCTCGCCGCGGCGCTCGCCGGCTATGGCGCGGGACGATGGCGCGACGATCCGACGCTGCCGACCCTTGTCGCTTTCTACCAGCGCGCGGCGCTGTCGGGCCAGCCGGTCGATATCGCCTCCTCCGACCGCCACAATGTAAAACCCTGGCTCGCCGCGCGCGCCCCGTTCGGCGCGCTGGCCCCCGATCTGGCCGATGACGGCTTTCCGCTGCTGGGCGGACGCATCGACATCCTCGACCG
>JANLPL010000376.1:0-2212 GCA_031367195.1 Bradyrhizobium sp. | reverse complement strand
CCAGAGCTTCCCGCGCGCGGTCTTGGTGGCGTTGCGCATCAGGTTCTGGAGCGCCATTAGCACCAGCACCGATGCGTAGTCGTTCGGCTCACAGCGCCTATACGTCGCCTGCAGCAGCTTGTTCATGTAGGAAAGGCTGTTACCCATTCAAATCTCCTCGGCGTGCAAAAGCCCGGTGCAATTAACGCTACACGGGGGGCGAGGGTCTGATTATTCCTCGTCGATTTCGGTCGTCTGGACCTCGGCTTCGGCCTCCAAGTCATCGGCCGTGATCTCCGGCTTCATCTCGCCGTAGATATTCTTGACGTGGGTCATCTGATCACGTCCCCGCAGATACAGAAATCGTTTATTGCATTGCAGTATGATACTATGCATTGTCTTTTGCAAGCGAACTCGGAGGAAAAATCAAAATGGTCAGCGACAAACTCGACGGCAAGGCGACTGAGACCGCCTCATTCAAAATGTCGGAGCTAAGGGTAACATCGTCCTTGCAGACAAGAACTCTTTAAATTCAATTATTTAACATCTTCGGTAACCGACCATGTCTTACCTTATTGTGTGACACGCCGACCAAATGCCGGCTACGGAACCGGTGGGCGGCCTATCTGCCGCTCGGTTTGGAATGTGTGTCATCAACATGAGGGTGCTTTTGCGGCCTCACGAGCGGCCTTATGGGCGCTCTGCGTTCCGCTCTACCACCGCCTCCTGTTTAACCCTTGGTAAGTGACAGGAACGCATTCAGAACAAACTCCCCGGATTTTCCCCAGATCAAGGCCAGAAATCGGGATAATTTCTTGTTTTGTTCACTGGGGAAAAGGGAGAAGGTAGCGTATTGTGCATTGAAAAACATAACGAATTTCACCTTCGGTGACGCGACCGCTCGTTGAAGTTCTCCCTTGGTAAGGGAGAGGTCGAGAGTTCAATCCTCTCTGGCAGCACCATCAAAGCCCCTTGAAATCGTTCGCCCCGTTGCGTTGCCTGGAGCGTAGGCGGCTCGCCCTGCCGCATTGGGCCGTTGCAGGATGGCTATGAGGACCTCACGTCGGCGCCGCCGCGCCCATGCCAGACACTCGGGTCCGGGCATAGGAACTTCGTTGAGTCTGCGCCATCGTTCGGCGTGGCGGGAACGCATCTGAATGCGCTTCCAGACCCAAAGCTGCGCCCCTAAGAACTGTTTCTCGATCCGATGGGCGCGATCGCCCATGCCTGGACCAAATCCCCGCCGGCGGAAACGCACGCTGTGGCGACGCTCGGCGGGCGGACTGGACTTGACGCGAAAAACTGTCATTGCTGTCGCTTAAGCACATGCAAGGGGCGCGCTGCGAACCGCTCGCGGGCCTGTGGGCAGTGGGGCGGCGCCTTGACTTGCCGCGGTCGTTGAAGATGCTAGGCGGCGCGCCACGCGGAAGGGCGCTCGAGGCCAAGGGGGAGACCTATGTCTTATCAGCCGAACAAATGGGCGACCGGTCTCGTGCCGTTGGCGGTGCTCTGGGTGCTCGGCACCGTCGGGGCGCAGAACGACACCGGCAAGGCGCTTTCGACCAGGGTGCGCGCCATGCTCGGCGACGACGTTGAAAATGCGAGCGTCAAAGCGTCGGGACGCGATGTGGCGCTGTTTGGCCAGGCCTTCACCCACGCCAATCTCCAGACGGCGGTCGATAAGGCGCTCGCCGCGCCGGGTGTGCGCTCGGTGGATTCGAGCGGCCTGGGCGTCATTCCCGCCGTCGCGCCCTACACCTGGTGGATGGTTCGCGATGGCGGGCGGGTGACCCTGTCGGGCAGCGTGCCCAATCCGGGCGCGAAGGCGAGCCTTGTCGCCGACGCCAAGGGGCTCGGCCTCGCCGACGTGCTGGACCGCACGGTTTATGGGCGCGGCGAATCGGCTGCGTTGCCGGCCGCGGCCGCCTACGCGGCGCAGGTGCTGGCCCAATTCAGCCGCGGCGCGGCGACGTACACCGATGGCGCTTTGGATGTGAGCGGAGTCGCCGCCAGCGCGGACGGCTACGAGAAGGCGAAAGCGCTGCTCAAGTCGCCGCCCGCCGGGGTCAAGCTGGCCACCTCCGACCTTACACCGCCCGTGGCCGCGCCCTACGTGTTTGCGGCCTCGCGCGAAGGCGACAAGCTGACGCTGTCCGGCGGGGCGGCGTCGGAAGCCGCGCGGGACGCGCTGGCCAAGCTCGGCGCGCAGCTGTTTCCCGGCGCCAGAATCGAG
>JANLPL010000369.1:0-1772 GCA_031367195.1 Bradyrhizobium sp. | reverse complement strand
CGCGACGCCCTCCTCGGCCAGCGCGCGGTCCAACTCGCCGCCCGTGCCGCAATCGCCGTAGAGACAGAGAATTTCGTCGTAGTCGGCGCGGTGGCGGCGGATCTTTGCGCGCACGGCGTCGGGGATCTTGGCGGGGCGGTTGTGCAGTTGCGCGGGCAGGCAGGTCACGTCGAAGGCGCCGAGCGGGCCGTCGCGCAGGCTCAGGATTTCACGCGCGAGAGCGCCGCAGGCGATCACTAGCACGCGCCGGACGCCGCCGCGGCCGGGGACAAAGCGCTCCTCCTCCGTCTCGTCGGGCGCCGCGTTCAAACCGCGTGCGCCGAACCCTGCCGGCGCGACAGCAGCGCCCGGGCGGTTTCGACCGCCACCGCCGCGTCGCGGCAATAGGCATCGGCGCCGACGGCTTCAGCGAAAGCCTCATTCAGCGGCGCGCCGCCGACCAGCACGATATAGTCGTTGCGGATGCCCTTTGCCTTCAGCGTGTCGATCACGACCTTCATGTAGGGCATGGTGGTGGTCAGCAGCGCGGACATGCCGAGGATTTCGGGCTGGTGCTCCTCGATCGCGGCCAGATATTTCTCGACGCCATTGTTGATGCCGATGTCGAACACCTCGAAGCCGGCGCCTTCCATCATCATGCAGACGAGGTTCTTGCCGATGTCGTGGATGTCGCCCTTGACGGTGCCGATCACCATCTTGCCCATTTTCGGCGCGCCGGTGGCGATCAGCAGCGGGCGCAGGATGAACATGCCCGCCTTCATCGCATTGGCCGACATCAGCACTTCCGGCACGAACAGAATACCGTCGCGGAAGTCGACGCCGACGATCCGCATCCCCTCGACCAGCGCTTCCGTCAGCACCCTGTAGGGCGTCCAGCTTCGCCCCAGCAGGATGCGGACACCCTCCTCGATCTCCTCCTTGAGGCCGTCGTAGAGATCGTCGTGCATCTGCGCGACGAGTTCTTCGTCGGATAGCGTGGAGAGGTCGAGTTCGTCGTCGGCCATGTGGGGAGTCCGCTAGCTTCGTGATCGGCCGCGTATATTCGGGTGAAAGTGGAGTGCGGCAAGCGCCATAATCAGTCGGCGCAAACAAATTTTCCGTTGCGCGGATGCGTCGAATTGAGGCCCGGAATTTTCCTGATCGCCATTTGCAATTCGAACAGAAGGCGATTGCGATTGGTCGGTTATTAAACTGCGATACTTACGTTAAAAAAATGCGCGGCCGACAACCATCTCTTTCCAAGAAGTGGTCATTGATTTCGGCTCTTGTAGCGGTATTTGTTGATATTGGCTAACGTGGCCTTTCGGCACGGGGGCCACGATGGATCAGACGGCGTTTGAGACGTGGCTTGGTTGGGTCTCGGTTCTGAACGAACCGCAACGACGGCGTGCCTTGCCGGCGCTGGCCTCCATGGAGGTCGCGGATTTCCGTGACATCGAGACGCCTTGTTCTTCAGGCTTTGCCCGCTCGGATTTTTCGCTGCTCGATGACGAAACGCGGTCCGCGACGCGGGTTGGCGCGACCAGTGTCGCGGAACTTGGACAACGCAAAGTGGACATCGTGGGTTGCCCGCACTGCGACAGCCGCGACTTAGAGCACTCTCCGATCAATCTGTATCATATCCGCAGGCCTTGAAATAATTTGCACATTCGTTGGGTTTGAAGATTTCGGCGCAGGTTTCGAGGGCGTTCATCAGGCCTGCGACGGTCCGCTCGGCGAGCTTGCGTAGGAAGGCTTTCAGTTTGGAATAGGCCTTTTCGATCGGGTTCATG
>JANLPL010000366.1:0-3212 GCA_031367195.1 Bradyrhizobium sp. | reverse complement strand
GGAGCTGCGCTCCAACGAGCCACGCCCCCTGGAGCTGCGCGCCGTCGAGCGCCGCCCCCTGGAGCTGCGCGCCGACGAGCGACGCCCCCTGGAGATGCGCTCCCTCCAGCGACACGCGATCCATCTGCGCAAAGGAAAAATCAGCGCCGGTCAGGTCCGCGAGGGTGAAATCGATCCGCGCGAGGTTTGCTCTTTTAAAATCCGCGCCGGCGAGGTCCCGGTTTTGCGCTATGAATACGAAGTCCTTCCGCTTCACGCGCTCGGGATCGGCGATCTTGAGTTCATCCAGCACGTCGAAGCGGCGCAGCACCAGCGTGTCGGAAAGCAGCCATCGGCGCCGCCCCGTTTCCGCGCTCACTTCGGAACGGAAAATCACGTCGTGCAGCGACGCCACGACGCCGGCCCGGTCGAAACCCGCAATCGCGGTTGCGACACCCTCGCCGAAATAGGTCGCCAGCGCGAACGAGAACACAGCCACCACGACGCTCGCGGCGATTCCGATCGGCTGCCAGGCCCAGGAGAGGCGCGCCGGGCGCGGCGGCGCGATGCTCTCGTCCGCCTCGCGGCCGCCCAGAATTCGGCGCCACAGCCACCACACCAGACCGAGATCGGCGACCAGCGCTACCCGGTGCGTCCAGGTGATGAACGCGCTGTGGTGGGGCAGGAATTGCACCTGAAATAGCAGAAATAGCAGCACCGGGCCGAACGCCAGCGTGCTCCAGCCGATCGCGCGCAGCGCAAAGCCGAACCCGTCGTCGCGCAGTTCCGGCGGGCCGGCGAGGAATTGCACGAACACGTTGCTTGGCAATTGCGCGCGCAGGCCGTCGCGGATCAACTTGCGGCGGGCCTTCTCCGCCTCGGGCATGTCTTTGGTTTCGCCGATCTGTGTATAGAGCGCCTTGTGAAAGCGCTTGGCCTTCTCCGTCAGCATCACCAGATGCGCCAGCGTATAGGCGTGAAGGCTTAGAAACAGCAGCGGCGCCAGGGCGAAGAAGGCGACGATGGGAAGCTGAACGTTGAGCAATAGGAGGTTGATCGGCTTCTCGAAAAACAGGTCCGCGTGCGTCACCGAGCCGGCCGCGACCATGAGGTAGAACAAGGCGAGCAGATAGGAGAGCCACAGCCCGCCGCCGACCGCGGCCGCATCGTCGACCGCCTTCTTCAGCGCTTCGAGGTCTTCAGCCTTGGTTGCGAATTCTGGCAGCGTTGTTACGCTTTGCCCTGGCGAAGCGGACGCAAGGGCGTCAGGCTCGATCCCGCCGGCGAGCGGGCGAAGCGCCTCGGCAGGCGCGGCTTCTCCCGCCGTGCTCTTCGGCGAAGCGGCCCACGCCTCGCCAAGCCGGACTTCGAGCGCTTTCAGCCGCCGCTCGGCTTCCGCGAGACGCAGTGATTCGTCACCAAACAGCAGCGCCTTGAGGCGCGCGATGTCCGACTCGGGCGCCTTGTCCGTCATGCGCCTATTGCGGCGGCTTCGAGGTCAGGCCCTTGATGCGGTCGCCGATCTCGCTCAGCGCGGAGCCGATCGCCTCGACATGCGAATCGCGTGACTGGTCCGTTTCGGCCTTGATATCGTGCAGGCGGCGTTCGAGATCGGCGAACCGGGCCTCGATTGTCGCCGTCAGGGCGGCGACCCGATCCTCCAGCCCCTTCAGCGAGCCCTCGGTCGAACGGCGATGGTCGCCGAACAGCAATTCACGGACCTGCTCGATGACGGCGGCGGCGTCGAGCGGGGCGGAATTGTCCCCGTTGGCGGCGCGCTCGCCTTCGGCGTGTTCGTGCGGCGGCATATGTTCGTTGTCCATCGCGACCTCTGCGTGACGGGGCGCGGCGGCCCTCAGGCTCCTAGATAGCATCGAAACCAAGGCGGAACGAAGAAACCCATTCTTAACCTTGACCGCGAGCCGGCGCGTCCGGGCCGAGGGACGTGCAATCCCTCGGCGAGCCGTCACCAATCCGCCCTCGGCGCCGGCCACAGCGCGCCCTTGACCGCGCGCCGGAAGGGGTTGAACGGGTTCTGCGTCGGGGAATTGCCGATGTTTCGGGAGAGCGCGCTGTCTCGCGCGATGAGTTGCTTGACAATATCGGCGTGCTCCGGATTTCGCAAAAATCCCGCGGACGTTTTGTGTTGCGCGCTCATCGCGAGGAAAGTCCGCTCGCCATAGCGCAAGGGTGTGCTCGGGTCTCGTTCGCTGGTTGCGATATTGGAGACCAGGACGGCGGTGAATTCCTCCAAATTGACGTAGTCCGTATTCTTCGTGCGCGTTCTGTCGGTAATCCCCTTCACGCGGCGATCGGCATGCACCAGCTCGTGCAGCAGGACGGTTCGCGGCTCCATGCCAACCCCGCCGAACTTGGCGGGATTCACGATTGCGGCCTCCTGGCGAATAAAACTGTCGGCGCGCCACGTCGCCGGGTCGAAATAGACCCACGCCGCCTCTCCTCCCGCGGGAATCAGGCCGCTATGCGTATTGCCATCGACGGCGGAATTCAGCACGAGATCGAGGATTTCCAGCTCATCCTTTCCTCCGGAGGGGGTCTTGGCCGGAGAGTACTCGCGAGGGTAGATAAATACGGTATGTCCTCTTTGGGCGCACTCCCGGTTGATGTCAGCCATGACGGTTCTTTCCGTCCAGGTTCCGCCGTTGAGCGTATCGAGCAGGGAAATGACGTCTGCTTCCCAGCCGTCCATCATCCGCTTGATCCATTCCGGCTCGTCGCCGACGCCGGTATCCACCATCGTTTTCCTGAACATCCGTGTCCGCAGGACGAGGCGTATCGATTTGGGATAGGGCGGGTAGGGCGTGATCCAGTCGCCTGAACCGTTCGTCGTCGTCAGCCGCGCCGGCGCCATGGCCAAGCTCCCGATTTGAGGATGCCCCTTCGGACGCTTACGGGACGGTCGGCTCGCCCATCGGGCTCGCGAAGTCGCGGATTAAGGCGCCTTTTTCTTCAGCCGCTTGGGCTCGGCGGCGGCCTGCGGGGCGGGTTCGGCGACGCGTTTGGCGAGTTGCGCCGCGCGGGCTTGCGCCAGCCGCGAGGCGCAGAAACCGATCCGCGTCTCGCCGGCGTAAGTCTGGCAGAGCTCGTCGCGACGGGCGGCGAAGCCGTTGGACTCGCGCGACAGTTCGGCCGGCGCTTGCCTGCCGCGCCCGGCCAACTTTCGAAGATTGTCCTGGATCGCGCGATCGGCGGCGGCGCGGTCGTGCGAAATC
>JANLPL010000354.1:0-16443 GCA_031367195.1 Bradyrhizobium sp. | reverse complement strand
CCCCCCCCCCGCGGCCCCCTTGCGCGATGGTTCGGTCGAGCAGCACGTGCGGATCGACGCGGACGAGCAGGCCGTTCTCGTTGGCGTAGCGGTCGCAGGCCCCCGTCATGCCGGGCCGGATGTAGCACATCACCGGGCAGGCGTCGCAGCGGATCTTGTCGTCCGTCTCAATCATGGCTTGAGGGCCTCGATCGCGGCGCGGACGCGGTCGGGCGTCGCCGGGGCGCGGGTGATGCGCGCGCCGGTCGCGTGATGAAGGGCGTTGAAGATCGCCGGCGCGGTCGGGATCAGCGCCTGTTCGCCAATGCCCTTGGCGCCGAACGGCCCTTCGCAGGACGGGTCTTCAATCAGAATACAATCGACCGGCGGCATGTCGCCGATCGTCGGGATCAAATAATCGTGCAGGTTCTCGCTGCGATGCGGGATGAACTCCTCCATCAGCGCCAGGCCGAGCCCTTGCGCGGCGCCGCCCGCGATCTGCCCTTCGACCAGCGTCGGATTGATCGCGCGGCCGACGTCATGCGCGCAGGTGAGGCGCGTCACGCGCACGCGGCCGAGCTCGATATCGACCTCAATCTCGGCGATCTGCGCGCCGGAGCCAAACACCGCGTAAGGTTCGCCCTGACCGTCGGCGTCGAGCGGCGTCGTCGGCGGATCGTAGGTCTCGGCGCATTCGACCACGAAGCCGGCGGCGTTGACGGGCAACGCGCCCAGGTCGATCCGGGTCTCGCCGCCCGCGCCTCGTATAACCAGCGCGCCCGGCGCGAAGGCAAGCGCCGCGTCCTCGCCGGCATTGGCGAGCCGCAACAAGAGTTTGCGCATCGTCGTTCCCGCCTTCGCGGCCGCGTTGCCGGTCACAAAAGTCTGGCGCGAGGCGGAGGTCTTGCCGCAATCCGGGGTCATGTCGGTGTCGGCCCCGAGCAATTCAAGCGAAGCGATCGAGACGCCGAGGGCCTCGGCGAATATCTGGCTAATCACGGTGTTCGAGCCCTGGCCGATGTCGACCGCGCCTTGAAACAGCGCGACCCGCCCGTCGGGCCGCAGGCCGACGCGGATCGTCGAAGGGTTCGAAAGGGAGGTGTTGCCGCAGCCGTACCACATGCCGGCGACGCCGACGCCGCGCCGGATCGGCCCGGCGGCGGCAGCGTTGAACGCCCCGGCTTCCGTGCGCGCGGCGCGCCAACGCGGACGCAGCGCTTCCAAACAGCGCTTGAACCCCATGCCGTCGGCGAACACCTGTCCAGTCACCGTCGGCTGGCCGACTTCGAGCGCGTTGAGAATGCGAAATTCCAGCGGATCGAGGCCGAGCTTCAGCGCCAGTTCGTCGAACAATTGTTCCTGCGCCAGCGCGCTCTGCGGCACGCCAAAACCGCGGAAGGCGCCGGCGGGGACGAGATGCGTGTGCACCGCGCGCGCCCGCGCCCGGTAATTGGGGATGAAGTAGGGCCCCGAGGCGTGCACCGGCACCCGATTGGCGACCGTCGGTCCCCACGAGGCATAGGCGCCGGTGTTGAAATCGGCCTCGAAATCCATCGCCGTCAGCCGGCCGTCGCGGCTCGCGCCGATTTTGACGCGAATGCGCGAGGGATGGCGTTTCGTCGTCGACTGCATCGACTCAGCTCGGGAATAGATCATCCGCACCGGCCGGTTCAGCTTCCAGGCCGCGAGCGCGATGAACGGCTGCACCGACAGGTCGAGCTTGGCGCCGAAGCCGCCGCCGACCGCGGTCGGCAGGATGCGCACCGCTTCGGGCGCGATCCCGATAATCCTGGCGACCCCGTCGCGATCCATGTAGGGTGCCTGGGTGCAGGCCTGCACCTCGATGCGGTCGCCAACCCTCCGCGCGAAACCGGCCTCCGGCTCGATATAGGCATGTTCGACAAAGCCGGTCTCAAAGGCGCCTTCGACCACGACAGGGGCCGCCGCCCATGCGCTCTCCGCGTCGCCCCGCACGACCCGGCCGCGGGTCAGGATATTGCCGGGGCGCGAGGCGTGAAGGCGCGGCGCACCCTCGGCCAGAGCGGCTTCGAGCGTCATCAACGCCGGCAGCAAGGTGTAACTCACCGGGAAGCCCGTGAGGTCGAGCGCCTGCACAACCGCCGCCTCGCCGACGACCAGCGCCACCGCCTCGCCACGAAAGCGCACGCATTTTTCCGCCAGCACCGGCTGGTCGGCGAACGCCGGAATAACGCCAAAGCAATTCTCGCCCGGCACGTCTTTGGCGGTGAATACGGCGACGAGGCCGGGCGTCGCCGCGACATAGGCGTCGAGATCGCCGAGGGAAAATTCCGCATGTGCATGTGGCGAGCGCACAGCGCGCGCAAGCAACGCGTCGGCGGGCCATTCGTCGGCGCCGTATATCTCGACGCCTGAGAGTTTTCGCGGACCGTCGAGACGCGGCAACCGGCTGCCGACCGCGCCGTCCTTTGGCCCGTCGTCCGGGTTATGCGCCTTGGCCACCGCATCGACAAGGGCGCGATAGCCGGTGCAACGGCACAACACGCCGGCAAGAGCGTCCCTGATTTGCGCCTCGGCGGGATGCGGGTTTCGCCGCAGCAGCGCGACCGCGGCGAGCAAAGCGGCGGGCGTGCATATGCCGCATTGCGCTGCGCCTTCGGCGTTGAACGAGGCGCGCAGGCGCGCGACGAGCGTGTCGGCGTCGCTGAGACCCTCGACCGTCTCGATGGCGCAGCCCTCAGCCTGGCCCAGCGTGACGAGGCAGGCGCAGACGGGCTCGGTGTCGATCAGCACCGTGCAGGCGCCGCAGTCGCCGGCGTTGCAGCCGACTTTGACGCCGGTCAGGCCGCAGCGCTCGCGCAGGGCGTAACTGAGCCGCTGCGAGGCGGGCCCGTGCAGCCGCGCGCGCGCGCCATTGAGCGTGACGAGGACGCCTTGCGCCGTGTCGAGCATCAGACGGCGCCTCCGCTCTCGCCCCGCAAACACAGCTCGACGGCGCGCCGGGTCAACGTCAGCGCCGCGGCGCGACGGTAGTCGGCGCTGGCGCGCAAATCGTCGATCGGCGCCAGATCCGCGAAATCCGCCCTTTGCAGCCATTCGCCAAGGCCCTCGCGAGCGGGCTTGTTGGCGAGCCGCGTCTCGGCGGCGGCAAGGCGCATCGCGACCGGCGAGCAGGCGCCTACCGCCACCCGCGCCGCCCGCACGAAATCGCCATCGAGATCGAGACCGACCGCGACCATCGCAATGGAAATGACGAGATAGCGCCGGGCGCCGAGCTTGAGAAAGGTCGACCGCATCGCCCTCGGCGGCGTCGGGCAGACGATTGCGCAGAGAACCTCGTCGGCCGCAAGCTCGGTGCGACGCGGTCCGGCGATGAAGCGCGCGAGCGGCAGCCGACGCACGCCGCGACGCGAGGCGAGTTCGACTTCGGCGTCAAGCGCCAGCAGCGGCGGAACGCCGTCGGCGGCGGGTGAGGCGTTGCAAAGATTGCCGGCGATCGTGGCCCGATTCTGAATTTGGATCGACCCGACTTCGCGCGCCGCCGCCTTCAACGCATCAAACGCCGGCGGCAGGTCGGCGGCGACGATCGCGGCCCAGGGGGTCGCCCCGCCGATACGGATTTCCCCGCCAACGCGCATGACGCCGCGCAACTCGGCAAGCCGTGAGACGTCAACGAAATCGCCCTCGATCCCCGCTTCGCCGGCCGTCGTCATCACGTCGGTGCCGCCCGCGAAGATGCGCGCGCCGGCGCCGAGGCGATCGAGCGCGTCTTCGAGATTGGCGGGGCGGACGAACACTGCGCGCTTCACATTTCAAATATTCGTTTGTACGCAAATGGTCGCGCCGCGTTGGTCGGCTGTCAAGCCGGCCGCGATAACCCTCAGGCGCCAGGGCGCGCGACTATGCAGGACGAAGCCTATTTCTTCAACATCTCATGCGGCGTGACGCCGAACGCCTGCTTGAACCTGCGGCTGAAATGCGCCAGTTCGCTGAAGCCATGCGCGAATGCGGCCTCGGTGACCGAAGTCACCTGACCCTGCGCCAGCGATGTCCGGCTCGCCTCCAGCCGCTGCGACCAAACCCACCGCATCGGCGTCGTTCCCAGCCCGCCAAAAAGGCGATTGAGGGTGCGGACCGAGATGGCGCCAGCGGCGGCGAGCGTTTCGGGCGTGAGGTCGCCGCCGTCGAGGTTGGCGCGCGCGTAACGCATAATTCTTTCCAGCGGCCGCGACGGCGGCGGCGCCACTTCGCGCCGCAGATCATAGACCGAGACCAACAGATCGACGATGGCGCTCGACAGGCGCTTCGCCGTGACGGAGCCGACGTCGTCGGACAACTCGATCGTCAAGCTGGTCGAGATCAAGTCGCCCAGGATCGCCGACAGCGGATTGCCGCGCTCGATCTTCGAGCCGACAAGGTCGCGCGCGTTGGCGAGCTTCGATTCCAGAAGTTGTTTTGGGATCTTGATCAGTTGGGTGCTGGCGTGGAGGGCGTAGTCGAACGGGGCGCCGGAATCGTAGATCGCGAGGTCTCCCTCGGAAAGGCGCACCGTCCGGCCGAGTTGACTGAGTTCCCCGCCGCCGCGCCGGATCAAGCTGACGATAAACACTTCCTGGCCGTCGTTGCGGACATGCGACGGCTTGCGCGACCAAAAATGCAGCGGCGCCTGGAGTTCAGCGACGACCAGCGGACCGAGTTCGCGGCTGACCAGGCTGGCGCTGAAATCCTCGTTGTCCAGGTCAGTGGCGGCGGAGGCCGAGACATATTTCTTGCAGACGACTTCCTGCCAATATTCAAGCCGCTGCGAAGGCTTCTTGTCGGACGTCGTCAAGCACTGTTTCACGCCAGACCCGCCTTGAGTTACGCTTTATTGCATCATGATCACCATAAACTTTCCCGTCAAGCAAGCGCCGTGCCGCGGGCGCGATGCGCCCCGGCCAAGCCTCGACCGCGCCAAAATCAGGACAAACGCGTTCGGTTCAGAACGTCTTCCAGTCGCCGTCGCCTTCGAAAGCAGCGGCCGCGGCGTAGATCGTTTCCTCGTCGAAGTGCTTGCCGATCAGCATGACGCCGATCGGCAGGCCATCGCCGAGGCCGCAGGGCAGGGTCATGGCGGGGTGGCCGGTCACGTCGAACGGCGCGGTGTTGCCAATCATCTCGAACGCCCGTTGCAGATAGAGCGCCAGTGGAGCGTCCGCCGGCGGCAGCGGCGTCGCCTTGACCGGCAATGTCGGCATCAGCAGCAGATCGAAGGCGCCAAGTTTGGAATCATAGGCCGCGCGGATCTTGCGCGCCAGATTTTGCGCCTTGGCGTAGAAGCGCCCACGATAATGGGTGATAAAATATTGGCCGACCATCATCGAAATCTTCAGACTGTCGGACAGGTCGTCGGCCTTTTCGCGCCAATGCGCGTGCGCGTCGAGCAGACTGACGGTGTAGAGGCCCTTCCAGTTGAAGCCCATGCCGTTGCCGAGCATCATCTGCGCCTGCAAGCCTTCGAGCGCGATCGGCGTCCAGATGGCGGGGGCGAGCCGGTGCTCGGGGATGGAGACGGTCTCGACGCTCGCCCCCAGCGCCTTGAACCGCTCGGCCGCCGCGCGCACGCTCTCATCGACGTCCTTTTCGCTGTTGGCGTGGCCGAAACCCTCCGAGACCACGCCGATCTTGAGACCCTTGACGCCGCGCTTGAGCGCCGCGACATAGTCGCCGACCCGCGGCGCATATTGCCGGGGATCGAGCCCGTCCGGCCCCGCCAGCACGTCCAGCATCAGCGCATTGTCGGCCACCGTCGCCGACATTGGCCCTGTGTGGTCGATGGTGGATTCAATCGGCATCACGCCGGTGTAAGGCACGAGGCCGTGCGTCGGCTTCATGCCATAGATGCCGCAGAACGAGGCGGGCATCCGGATCGAGCCGCCCTGATCGCCGCCGATGGCGAGATCGACCTCGCCCGCCGCGACCAGCGCCCCGCTGCCCGAGGACGAACCGCCAGCGGAATAGCCGTGTTTGTGCGGATTATGCACAGGTCCGAGCGCGCCGGTGTGGCTGCCGCCGGAAAGGCAGAACAACTCGCAATGGGATTTGCCCTTGATGACGGCGCCGGCGTCCAGCAACCGGGTCACGATCGTCGCGTCGATATTGGGAACATAGCCCTCCAGCGTCGAGGAGCCGTTCATCATCGGCACGCCGGCGACGCAGACATTGTCCTTGATCGCCACGGTCTTGCCCTTGAGCTTGCCCGTCGGCGCGCCCTTAATGTCGGTCTTGACATACCAGGCGTTGAGCGGGTTTTCCTGCGCCGACGGCCGGTAGCCGGGCGTTCGCGGATATTTGACGACAGGAATCTCATCCGGCATCTGGTCGACGATGTCGTAGGCCGCGAAATTTCCCTCCATCAGGGAGAGAAACTCCGCCACTCGCTCCGACGACATGTTCATGCCGAAACTATCGACGATATCCACCATCTGTTCGAGCGTGGGGCGCTTGACCGACATGGGCTTTCTCCTTTGCTTTAACACAGGGCGGCGCGGCGGCTACGCGCCGACGCCGATGAATTCGTGAATCAGACCGACATTGTGAAGTTCGTCCGGCTTCGCCGTGCGCACGATCGCGCCCTTCTGAATTATCAGCACGCGCTGCGAAAGCGCGGCGATGAACTCGAGGTTCTGTTCAACCAGGATCATCGTCAAGCCTCCCCTGTTCCGCAGCCGCAGCAGGATCTCGACGATTTCATCGATGATCGAGGGCTGGATTCCCTCGGTCGGCTCGTCGAGCAGGATGAGCTTGGGCGCGCCGACCAGACAGCGGGCGATCGCCAGCAACTGCTGCTCCCCGCCAGACAAAGCGCCGCCGGGCCGATCCAACAGCGGCTTCAGACGTGGAAACGTTTCGAGCGCCGTCGCGATGACGGCCGCCTCGTCGTCTTCGCGCTTCAGCGCGCCCATCGCCAAATTTTCGTGCACGCTGAGCATGGGGAAGATTTCGCGGCCCTGCGGCACGTAGCCGAGCCCCGCGCGGGCGCGCCGGAAGGGCTCGGCGCGGGTCAGGTCGGCGCCGTCGAACCTTACTCGCCCCGACGTGGCCGGCAGGTAGCCCATCAGCGCGCGCAGCAAGGTCGTCTTGCCCATGCCGTTATGGCCGAGCACGCCGACGAATTCGCCCTCCGCGACCGTAAACGTCACATTGTTGAGGATCGGGATGCGGCCGTAACCCGCGCTGAGTTGATCGACCTCCAGCATCATGCGGCGGCCTGCTTGCCGAGATAGACATCGCGCACCGTCGGGTTGCGCATGATCGCCTCGACATTGTCCTCGACCAACACGGCGCCCTGGTTGAACACCGTCACCCGGCTCGCAATCATGCGGATGAACTGCATATCGTGTTCGACGACGATGAGCGCCTTGGTCTTGTTGATCTCACGCACGAGATCGACGGTGCGCAGAACTTCCTCGTCGGTCATGCCGGCCGCGGGCTCGTCGAGCAGCACGAGTTCGGGATCGGTCGCCAGCACCACGCCAAGCTCGACCCATTGCCGTTGCCCGTGCGCGAGCTGGCCAACCAGGCGCGCGGCGATCCCGCCAAGACCGAGGCGCTCCAGCATCTCGTCGACGAGAGCGCGAATTTTCCGACCGCGAGCGAGGCGAGCCGCCGCGAGCCAAAGGTTTTCGCGCACGCTGAGCCCGTCGAACACGCTCGGCACCTGGGTCTTGATGCCGATGCCGCGACGGGCGATCTCGTGCGGCTGGCTGCGCGAAATGTCCGCGCCGCGAAACAACACCGTGCCGGAGGTTGGCTTAAGCTGCCCGGTCAGCATCTTGAAGAAGGTGCTCTTGCCGGCGCCGTTCGGCCCGATCAGGCAGCGAAGTTCGCGCTCCGCGAGAACAAAATTGACTTCGCGAACCGCCTGCACGCCGCCGAATCGCATGCCGAGGCCGCGCGTTTCGAGCAGCGGCGCCGTCATCGCGCCGCCCCCGCGCGCGGGCGGACGACGAAGCCGCCCAGATCCGCCAGCGTCGGCACAAGCCCTTTGGGAACAAGCAACACGAACGCCAACAGGATGGCGCCGAGAATGAGCGGCGCGTTGCCGAGCAGCGCCGCCCATCCCCCCGCTCCGGTCGGCGCGTTGGCGCCGAGCGCCGCCGTTAGCCATTGGATGCCGACGCAGCCGAGGATGGGTCCAATCAGGGTGCCGCGGCCGCCGATGATCACCCAGATGATGATCTGGGCCGATTGCGCGAGCCCGAAGATTGTCGGGCTGACGAAGGCGCCCCAGTTGGCGAACAAACATCCGGCATAGCCGGCGATGGCCGCGCCGATCGTGAACGTCGCGAGCTTGTAGGCGCGCGGGTCGTAGCCCAGCAGCTCAGCCCGACGTTCGTTCTCGCGGATGCCCACTATGATCCGCCCGAAACGGCTCGCCAACAGCGCCTTGAGACCGAAATAGACGATCAGCAGCGAAGCGGACGCCAGATAGAACATGCCTTCGAGATCGACCGGCCAGGCCTTCAGGAAGGGCGCGTTCAGCGGGGGAATGCCGGGGATGCCGTTGAAGCCGCCGAGGCGGGCCGAGCCGATGTGAAACTCGGGGCCGGCGGTCGAGTTGATCGAATTGAACAAGATGAGCGTGACGGTCAGCGTGATCACGCCGAGATAGACGTCGCTGATGCGGCCATAGAAAATAAAGTACCCGAGCAGCGCCGCAAAGAGGGCAGGGACGAGGATCGAGAGGATCAGCGGCAGCGTGCTTTCGCCGAGATTGATCATGGCGATGGCGTAGGTGTAGGCGCCGAGGCCGAAGAACGCGGACTGCCCGAAACACAGAATGCCGCCGAAGCCCCAGATCAACGCAAGGCTGAGCGCCAGCACCGCCATGATCATATAAACGGTGACGTTGAGCACGGTGTCGAGTTCGAACAGGATGGGCGTCAGGACCAGAACGGCGACGCCCGCCGCGCCGACGAGCGCCATACCCAGGATATCGCGCGACTTGGCGCTCACAGGCTCCTCCGGAAGAAACGCCCGGTGACGCCCTGCGGCAGAATGCGGATGAGCACGATCGCGGCGGCCAGCAGCGCGACCTCGCCGAACACCGGCGTGGTGGCGTAAGTCGCGAGTTGATTGATGGCGCCGAACAGCGTCGCCGCGCTCGCCGTTCCCGTCACGATGGCCGCGCCGCCGCCAATCACCGTGATGAAGGATTTGGCGACATAAGCGACGCCGATCGTGGGGAACACGCCCGACACGGGC
The DNA here is from genome assembly GCA_031367195.1 of Bradyrhizobium sp. Taxonomy (GTDB): domain Bacteria; phylum Pseudomonadota; class Alphaproteobacteria; order Rhizobiales; family Beijerinckiaceae; genus Roseiarcus. The sequence continues at coordinate 7,239 of JANLPL010000354.1, read as the reverse complement.
GCGAGCACGCCGCCGGCGAGGCCGGTCAACGCGGCGCCAATCCCGAACGTCACCGAATAGACCTGGGCCGGGTTGACGCCGAGCGCCGCCGCCATCGCGCCGTTCTGCATTGTGCCGCGCGCGATAAGGCCGACGCGCGTGAATCTCAGCGTCGCCAGCACGCCGAGGAGCACGACAAGGGTCACGAATATTACGAACAGCGTGTAGGCGCTGATGCGGAACCGCCCGATCTCGAAGCTTCCGAGCGGCGCCGAAAGGCCGACCGTCGTGTTGCCGAAAATCGCGGTGGCGAGCCCAACCAGGAACAGGCTGAGCCCCCAGGTGGCGAGCATGGTGTCGACGATCCGTCCATATAGCCAACGGATGATCGTTCGTTCGACAATCATGCCGATCGCCCCGACGACGATGGGCGCGACGACAAGCATGGCGATCCAGATGTTGACGCCGTGCTGATTCGCCTCAATCGCCGCGTAGCCGCCGAGCATCAGGAACTCGCCATGCGCCAGATTGATCACTTTCATCATGCCGAAGATGATCGCCAGACCCACGCTGATCAGCGCGAGGCTGGCGATCGCATAAAGAACCTGAATCGCCAGCAGCGCCACGAGGTCCACGATCGCGTCCTGATCCCCGCTGCTAGAACTTGATCACGTATTGCTGGTTGTCGGTCGGGTTTTTTATGAGATCGCAGACGGCCGCGGTGTCGGCCGGCTTCTGTTGTGGGAAATCCTCAAGCAGGTTGAGCTTCTTGTCCATCACTTCCGCGATGTGGACGTCGAGCACGCAATGGTGCGTCGGCGGATCGATGGTGACCGTGCCTGACGGCGCCTTGATGCTGACGCCGGTCTCCAGCGCTTCGATGACTTTCATGCGGTCAATGCTGTTGGCCTTTTTCACGCCCTCCGCCCACAGTTGGAAGCCCTGATAGGTGCCCATCGCGAGTTCGGTCACATTGGGATAGTCGGCGCCGAACTTCTTGTGGAACCGATCGAGGAAGTCCGTATTGACGGCGTTTTTCACCGTCTCAAAGTAGTTGTAGCAGACCAACATGCCGTTGCATTCGTCGGGCGACAATACGATATGCTCGTTGCCGACCGCGAAGGTGGTGGACGCCATGGGAATGCTCTTGCGCATACCCGCCGCCGCCCATTGACGATAGAAGGAAATATGCGCGCCGCCGACCAGGGCGGACCAAACGAAGTCGGGCTTGGCCGCCTGGATTTTGGAGATGGTCGAGGAGAAGTTGGTGACGTCGAGCGGGAAGAAGTCAATCGAAGCGACTTCGCCACCGTTCTCCATCACGTATTTTTTCACCCATTGCGACGTGATCTGACCGTAGTTGTAATCGGCGGCGATCACATAGACCTTCTTGCCCCATTTCTTCATGGCGTAGGGCACCAGCTTTTCCACCGTTTGCGCGGGAGTGACGCCGGTGTCGAACTGGTCGCGGTCGCAGACGCCGCCCTCGTATTGCGTATTGTAGAAATAGAGCGTCTTGAAGCGATCGAGCACCGGACGGATCACCTCGCGCGATGCCGACGTGATGCCGCCATGAACGACAGCGACCTTGTCCTTGAGCGCCGCCTGCTGAGCAAACTGGGTGTAAAGCTGCATGCTCGACTGCGTGTCGTAGCTGATGAGCTTGATCGGTCGTCCCAGCAACCCGCCGGCGGCGTTGGCTTCCTCGACGGCGAAGGTGAGCGCATCGACCATCGGCTTGCCGTAGATGTCGAGGCCCCCGGAAAGGTCGTGCAGGCTTGCGACGCCGATTGGCTCCGCCGCCTGCGCCCGATCGAACGCAAAGCCGGCGCTCGCCGTCACCGCGGCTGTGCTTTGCAGAAATTGTCTACGGCTGATGCTCATGTCTGCACTCCGCTTGCGTTGTTAAGGGCGACCCCGAGGCCGCATAGTCACGACAAACCAGCGACGTCGTAGCGATTTTTTTGTTGTCGAACTTTCATTCTACTGCGAGATTTGTCAATAGGCGCACGGGCTGACATTTTTCTATACTTGGGCTTTGTCTTTCAACGGCTCCGGCTTTGGGGGTGGGTTCGCGCTTGTCGTCGCCCGACGCTTCTGCGAGGTTACGAGCGCTTGCCATCGCCCGCTTGCCTGCAGCCGCCATGCCGCTTGTCTCCTTGCTGCAGCCGGCCCGCCTCAAAACGGAACGCCGCGCGCGATTTCCTCCGGAGCGGCCATGCGGCCGTCCCTTCATGCGACCGGCGGTCTGCGCTTGTGCCAGTCCGTCACGTATTGGAACGCTTGCGCGACGCGGACCAGCACGTCTTCCGAAAGATGCGGGCCGACCACCTGCATGCTGAGCGGCATGTGCGAGGCGTCGAGGCCGTTTGGCAATGTGATCGTCGGACTGCCGCTGAAGTTGAACGGCGCGGTGAAGCGCAGGATACCGAGCAGCACATTGGGATCTTCGCCATAAGATTCCATCGTTTGCAGGCTCGGGATCGGGACCGGCATCGTCGGGATCAGCAACACATCGACATGCTCGAACAGCGCCGCCAGTCTGCGGCCAAACTTGATCCGCTCAAGGTTAATGTCGGCGATCCGCACGCCCGTGATCGCGAGCCCTTGCTCGATTAGCGCCGCGAGATCGGGCCCATATTCCGATTTCCGCGCCGGATAGGTCTCCCGATGCGCCGCCGCCGTCTCCACGGAGCACATCGCGATCCAAAGGCTGACGAGCTTTTGATACGCAGGGAACCGCACTTCCCGCATCGTTGCGTTGAGATGGGCGAAGGCGCGCGTCGCCGCGTCGAAGGCGGCGACCACCTGGGGATCGACGCCGTCGGTCGCATAACCTCGGTCAATTCCGATTTTCAACCCTCGAACGCCGTCGCCGATCGTCTCGAGGTAGTCTGGCGGCGGCGCCGAATAAGTGGTCGCGTCGTTGACGTCATAGCCCGCGATCGCGCCGAGCATGGCGGCGGAATCGGCGGCGCTGCGCGTCATCGGGCCGACATGGTCGAGCGATTCTGCAAGTGCGAACACGCCGTGCCGGCTCACGCGTCCCCAGGTCGGCTTGATTCCGGTCAAACCGCAGGTCGCGGAGGGGAACCGGATCGAACCGCCGGTGTCGCTGCCAAGGCTGCCGTAGCAGAGCCCGAGCGCGGTGGCGACGCCGGAGCCGGTGGAGGACGATCCGACCCAGTAATCGGGGTTCCAGGGATTGAGCGGCGTCGGCAGCCGCGGATGATGCGAAGTGTAGGCGCCCTCCGTCATCCTCAATTTGCCGAGAATAACCGCGCCGGCCCGCTCAAGCCGCTCGACCACCGTCGCGTCGAAGCTAGGGATGAAATCCTTGAAGATGGTGGTTCCGGCCGCTGTCGGCGCGAAACTTGTGTTGCAGAGGTCTTTCACCGCGATCGGCACGCCGTGCAACGGCCCGCGCCAAAGACCCCGCGTGATTTCCGCTTCGGCGACGGCGGCGCGCGTCAGGGCGCGCTCGGCCAACAGCGTAGCGTAGGAACGATACTGGCCATCGAGTTGCGCTATCCGTGCGAGCGTGGCTTGCGTGGCTTCGACTGGCGATAGCTTTCGCCGGCGAATGAGGTCGGACACGGTGGTCAGCGACTCGTAGTGCAGGTCCGATGACATCGGTCCTCCCCCGGCGCTTTGGAGCCGTTTGCGCGAAACCTCGCGCGGGCGTCGCGCCTTCGCGATCATGGCGAGGCGAAGTCAAAGACGCTTGCCTGCGGCCGCCAATAGATTTGTTCAAAAACTCCCCCTTGGGCGTTTCCAGGCCTCTTTCACCCAAATTTCGGGTCTTCCTCACACTCGGTGAAGTTTGCTTTGATCGCCCGACGGCGGCCGATACTCGCCTGCTTGCGAGCAAAATCAGGGTGTGCGAGTTATCGACGTCGAACTGGTCAGCGGCTCCTGTCCCGGATGGGGTGACCGGTTGGTGCAACGGCGCGGCTGGCGAGAACGCGAACAAGCGACGGTGTTCGACGTCATGAGTTGACTCCGGGGCGTCGCGCCGCGCACGGAGGGTTGACGGGATCGGACGCCTGCGTTCAAAGATTTGTTCTGCCCTGTGAAGGAGACGGTCGGACAGTTCGACGAGCCGAACCTTCATCCAGCGGCATTTCTTCTGCGGGTTTGGCGTTTGCGATGCCCGCGCCGTTCTCGCCAAGCAGCCCAAGGACTTCTCCCGGTCGAACGTCGAGATCGAGGTCGGAAAGCACGGTGACCGGCCCGTATCGCTTTCCGACGCCGCGTAGTGACAGACCTGTCTCGCGTTCCGTTCCCAGCAGCGTCGAGGCCGTCATCTCAGGAGACCCTGGAGTGTGGGGGCGGCGTCACGACAGCGCCGCCCGATTGTCGATGCTTCGATTGCGGATGCTTCGACTACGGATGCTTGGCGATGAAGCCTTCGACGTTTTCCTTTATCGTCAAGGTCGCGTCCTGGAGCTGCTCGGCCGGCAGCTTCTGGCCGCCAACGATCGCGATCGCCGCATCGAGACCCAAACGGCCCATCTTCTGGGTCTGCTGGGTCGCGGTGACTTCGAACACGCCATCTTTCAGAGCGACCAGAGCCGCAGTGTCGCCATCGAACCCGCCAGCGATGATGCGGTGGCCGGGATGCGCCGCCTTGACGGGCTGCGCGGCGCCTAACGCGAGTGCGTCGGCCTGAGCGAAGATGATGTTCACCTTCGGATGCGCCTGGAGCAGGTTCTGCGAAAGCGCAAAGCCTTCGTCCTGGCTCCACAACTCGCCCACAACCTTGATGTCGGGGTGGCCTTTCAGCGCCTCGGCACAGCCCTTGGAGCGATCGACTTCGGGAGTTAGCGATCACAATCCCGATGACGACCTGCTGCACAAACGGCGAGACCTGCGGGAGATTGAGACCGTTCCTTAGGAACCCGATGATGAGAACGCCGAGAGCCGTTCCGCCGATTCCCCCGACACCGCCCGAAAGGCTCGCGCCGCCAATGACGACGGCGGCGATCGTATCCAACTCGTAGCCGATGCCGGAACTCGGTTGGGCCGAGTCGAGACGGGCGAGTTCCGCGCTGCCGCCGATTGCATAAAGCGCCCGGCCCGCCGGCCGGTACTGAAGAACGACCCACGAAACGCCGACAATCAAGATCATCGAGCCGACCGTCACGGTCCGGACTCCAAAGTTCCTTATGACTGCGAGATTCGAAAACCAGTCGGGAAAGCCGACAATCTGCTCGCTATTGGTGATGATGCTCGCGACGCCGCGCGCTATCGACATCATCGCCGGGGTTGCGATGAACTATGCACCCCGCGCGAGTCCGCCATGGTTGCGGCGAGATCCGCCAGTTCTTGCGTTGTCACGCCGAGAAGTTCCGCCGCCCAGATCAGCGTCGAGCCGGCGCTGCGGATGTTGCCCTCGAATGCGAGCATTGGCTCGTCGATCCGCCAGGCGAGCGTCAGGCAGACGCCGGGCCCTCCGGCGTCGCCATCGCGAACCACCGCCCGGTCAACCAGGCCCATCACTGACGAGCCCGTGCCGTGGGTCACCTTGACCGGCCCCGGCGCGAAGGCGCCATGCGCGAACAGAGCCGAATGGGAATCGGCCATCACCGCGCCGACGGGAACGCCGTCCGGCAATGGGCGAGCCCCTTGGCCGCCGGAAGCGGGCCGATTGAGCTGACAACGCGCGGCATCGCCGCGATAGGGATATCGAAGATTGAGAGCAGCTCCTCGTCCCAGCGGGCGCCGACGACATCGAAGAGCTGGGTGCGTGAGGCGTTGCCGGCCTCGATCACCGCTTCGCCGCCAAAGCGCGAGAGGAGGAACGAGTCGATCGTGCCGATGCAGATCTCCGCCGCCCGGGCGTCGGCCTGCCCTGAAGGGAGGGAGTCCAGGAGCCAGCGCGCCTTGGCGGCGGAGAACATGGGATCGAGCGGCAGACCGCTGCGACGTCGAATGACTTCGCCGTGGCCGGCGGAGCGCAGCCTGGCGCACACACCTTCGGTACGCTGATCCTGCCAGGAAAGCACAGGGGTGGGGGGCGCTGCGGTTTTCCGATCCCAGATCACGCAGGATTCGCGTTGCGTGCTAAGGCGACGCGCGAAAATAAGTGCTGCGATTGCCGCTCGGTTTGGCCTCGCGCCAATCGCTGATGGGTTAGGCGGCGCCCTGGCCGTCATGGCCTACTGGATTGCACCCTTTATGTGAGACACGCCAATTCGGTGACAAGGCGTTTGGGAATTTTGAGGTTTCGGTTTTGCGGAAATCATCTTCGAACGCCACGGGGGACTTGTAGCCGAGCGCGGAGTGCAGGCGGTCGAGATTGTAGACGTCGGCGATGAAGGCGCCAATCCGGGCGCGCGCGTCGTCGAGGTCTTTGTAGGTTCGGCCGTTGACCTCCTCGGCTTTCAGCGTTTTCATGAAGCTTTCGGCCTTGGCGTTGTCGTAAGGGTTGCCCGGCCGGCTCATCGAACGCTGGAAGCCGAAGGCGTCGAGGCGGGCTCCATAGTCGGCGCAGGCGTATTGCACGCCGCAGTCGGAATGGTGGATCAACCCGGGCCTGGGCTGTCGCTGAGCGACGGCCCTGTCGAGCGCGGCCAACGCCAAGCGCGCTTCGAGATGGTTTTCGAGCGCGAAGCCGACGGCCTTTCGCGAGAAGGCGTCGATCACCACGGCCAGATAAACGAAACCTTCGGCGAGCCGGACATAGGTGATGTCGGCGACCCAGAGTTGGTCGAGGCCGGTCGGTGCGATGCGCGCAGCCAAGTTGGGCGCGACCGCGAACTTGTGCTGGCTGTCGGTCGTGGGCGGAACGAACGGCCGCTTGCGCAGGCTGAGCAGATTGTCGGCCCGCATCAGCCGCAGCACGCGCTTGGCGTTGACGACGAGGCCCTTGTCGCGCAACCGGCGCGTGATGCGCCGGTAGCCCTCGTTGCGTCGCTGCAGGGCGAGGCGCTGGATGAGGTCGCAAAGGTCGGCGTCGTCGCGTTTCGTCTGTCTGGGCTCGCGCGAGCGGTAGAAGCTCGCGCGCGAAAGCCTGGCGATCGCGCACAGATGGGCGACGTCGGCTAAGGAAGCGGTTTCGCCTTGCGGTCCTTGCGCGATCATTTTTTCGATGACCGCGAAGAGATGAGCGCGCCGTTCGCGCGGCGCTGCTCGTCCCAGGAGCGCAAGGCTTCGCGAAAAAAAACGAGATCGCCCTGCTGGCGCCCGACCAGCCGTTCCAGAGCGGCGATGCGGCTCCTGGCCTTCTTGAGTTCGTCCGCAGGCGGGTCGGGCGGT
>JANLPL010000349.1:0-14963 GCA_031367195.1 Bradyrhizobium sp. | reverse complement strand
TATCAACAAAAAGCGCTATAAGAGCCAAAGGATTACTAAACCGCACAGGTGACAAAATCCGACGCGGTGAAGATCTAACTCGGGACGAGGTTGAATCTTTTGAGAATTGGCGCGGCGCGCATAGTTATGTCCTTAATACGTTTAAACCCCTTTTATGGAGTCGCGTGAGAGGGAAAAATATCGTAGTAGCCCAGCGCTTAAAACGGCGACTCACAATTATAGACAAGCTAACTCGTGAGCCGCGTATGGAACTTGCCCGCATGGATGATATTGCAGGATGCAGATTAATATTTGAAAATCTTGATAATCTTGAAGAATTTCGCGCTAAATTTCACACATCGAGATTTAATCATCGACTAAGACATGAAGATCCAAATAAGTATAACTATATTGAATGTCCAAAACCAAGCGGATACAGAGGGGTGCATGAAATATATTTGTACAATGTAAATTCCGATAAAGGAAAGATATTTAACGGGCTGTACGTAGAAATGCAATTCCGTACTTTGTGTCAGCACGCTTGGGCGACCGCTGTCGAGGTTGTTAGCCGAATAACGGAAAATCAGCCGAAATTTGATCGTGGTGACGATCGGCATCGAGAGTTTTTTCGACTGGCGAGTGAGATTATCGCTAGGTCGGTTGAATCGAAGACGGGCTGCAAAGCTTCGCTATCCAATGAAGAATTGTGCGGACAATTTCGTGAGGTTGATTCGGAGATAAATGTTATTCGATTTTTGCGGAATTTGCCTACTATTGAGCGAGCATCGAGAGTTAAAAATAATATAGTGTTACAGCTATCGATGACCGGAGTATTGACAATTCATGAATTTCGTGACATCGAACGAGCGACAGAAGGTTATTTTATCCTAGAGAAAGATAATCCGAGTGACGATATTGTATTCGTTAGGGCGAAAACTTTTGATGCAATTCGGTCGGCGTACCGGAATTACTTTCAGAATACTTCGGAATTTTTAACATACATAGAAAATGGTCTTGTTCAACTGGGACGACCAGAGAGTTAGTTAATCATTCAGAGTAATAGTGAGGTGAAGTGCCACTTCGTAAACTAGGCTCCCTACGCGGCAAAGCTTGCCCACCCTGAGCAGCGCCGCTTCGTTGTGGTCAACCGCATTTTCCAAGCGAAAACCTGACCCTGCAACAGACTAAACACTGTCCTTCTTGCCAAAACCGAGCAACGCAAGCGCCCTCGATAAGTCCTCCTCCCCGAACTGCCACCTCGGAGCCCCCCAGATGTGCCGCCGCACCTTCCTCGCTACGGTCGCTGGAGGGCACGCCGATGTTTCTGATTGGCCCGTTCAAGGTCGCCGCCGCGCTCGACGAAGACGGCTTCAAGCGGGTCATCGAACAGACCCTCGCGCGGCAGAAGGGCGGCCGCCTACTCCGCCGCCCTCCTTCCCGCCCCCAACGCCGCCGCCCCCGTCTCGAACTGCAACCGCGCCAGCCGCGCATAAAGACCCCCGGCAGACAGCAGCGTCGCATGGTCCCCCTGTTCGACGATCTCGCCGCCGTCGATCACCAATATCCGGCTCGCGCCGACGATCGTCGCCAGCCGGTGCGCGATCACCAGCGTCGTGCGGCCCTTCATCAGTTCGGTCAGCGCGCCTTGCACCAGCGTCTCGTTGGCGGCGTCGAGCGCGGAGGTCGCCTCGTCCAGCAGCAGCACCGGCGCGTCCTTGAGGATGGCGCGGGCAATGGCGAGGCGTTGGCGTTCGCCGCCCGACAGCGTCACGCCGCGCTCGCCGAGTTGCGTCGCGTAGCCCTGCGGCAAAGCGGCGACGAAGCCGTGCGCGGCCGCCCGTCGCGCCGCCGCCTCGATATCCGCTTGCGAAGCGCCCGGCCGGCCATAGGCGATATTGTCGGCGACGCTGGCGCCGAAGATGAACGGCTCCTGCGGCGCCAGCGCGATCGCCGCGCGCAATTCCTTCGGGTCGAGCGTGGCGATGTCGACGCCATCGAACAGCACCGCGCCAGCGGACGGGTCATAGAACCGCTCCAGCAGCTGAAACAGCGTCGATTTGCCCGCCCCCGAGGGGCCGACAATGGCGACGGTCTCGCCGGGCGAGACGGCGAAATCGACGCCGCGCAGCACGGTGGCGTCAGGTCGGCCGGGATAGGCGAAGGTCACTTGCTCGAAGCGCAAGGCGCCGCGCGCGGGGGAGGGCAGCTGAGCGGGCCGCGCCGGGGCGACGATGGTCGGCTGCAACGCCAGCAGATCGCCGATCCGCGAAGCCGCGCCGGCAGCCTGGCTGACCTCGTTCCACACTTCCGAGAGTTGGCCCAGCGCGCTGGCGCCCAGCACGGCGTAGAGCAGGAATTGCAGCAGCACGCCCGCGCTCATGCGGCTCTCGGTCACGTCGCGCGCGCCGAGCCACAGCACGACGACGACGCTGGAGAAAGCCAAAAATATCGCGATTCCCGTCACCAAAGCCCGCGCCCGCGTCATTTCGCGCGCGGCCTCGTAGGCGCCGTCGGCGGCTTGCTTGTAGCGTTGCGCCGTGAAATCCTCGGCGACGAAGGCCTGCATCACGCGCGCCGCGTCGAGGTTCTCGCTGGCGAAGGCGGTCGCTTGCGCCAAAGTCTCCTGCGCCCGGCGCGAGCGTTCGCGCACCGAGCGGCCCGCCGCATAGAGCGGCAGCACGATGAGGGGAATGGCGATCAGCACGTAAGCCGACAGCCGCAGGCTGGTCGCCACCATCATCGAGATCGCGCCGGCGAACATGAACAGATTGCGCAGCGCGATCGAGGCCGAGGAGCCGAAGGTCGCCTTGAGCTGGGTCGTGTCGGCCGACAGCCGCGACACGATCTCGCCGGTCTTCTCCGCGTCGAAGAACGTCTGGTCGAGCGTCGTCAGGTGGCGGAAGAAATCGCCACGCAGGTCGGCGACGATCCGCTCGCCCAGCGTCATCACGAGATAATAGCGCGCGCCGGAGGCAAGCGCGAGCACGGCCGTCACGCCGATCAGGAAGCCGAAATAGACATGCATCGAGCCCGCGCCGCCGCCGTGGAACCCCTTGTCGACCATCTCGCGGATCGCATAGGGCACCACCAGCGTGGCGAGCGAGGCGAAGCCTAGCGCGACCAGCGCCAGCGCGATCCGGCCGAGGCGACGGCGGGCATAGGGCAGGATCGGGCGCAGGGCGGAAAGCGTCGGCCGCTTGGCCGTGGCTTCGGGCATTGAGGTTTCTCCAAACAATCGCCGCCCTTTTGGTCAGACCGGGGCCGGCAAATCAAGCGCGGCGATGTCGCAAACGCTTGTCTCGCGGCCGCGGCTGCATTATAGCGACGCGCACGACAAGAGCCGCCGGAGCGCCGAGCGGCTCTCTTTTGTTGCCGAGGTCGATCCCTATGAAAGCCGATATTCACCCCACCTATCACCTGATCAAGGTCGTCATGACCAACGGCACGGAGTTCATGACCCGATCGACCTATGGCGAGGACGGAGCGAAGCTGAACCTCGATATCGACCCCAGCACGCATCCCGCCTGGACCGGCGGCTCGGCCCAGCTGACCGACCGCGGCGGCCGCCTGTCGCGGTTCAACACCCGCTTCGCCGGCATCGGGGCCGTCCAGAAGAAGTAACTCGCGCTTGCGCCGCGATCACGTGCGGCGCAATATGGCGGCGTGAGACCACAGCCGCTCATCTGCGTTTCCGACGTCGAGGCGTCGAGCCGCTGGTATCAGCGACTGCTTGGCTGCGAGAGCGCGCACGGCGGCGAGGAATACGAGCGGCTGGTTTGCGGCGACCGGCTTGTCCTGCAGTTGCATAATTTCGAAGTCGAGCATCATCACGGCCGAATTGGCGATCCCGTCGACAAGCCCTACGGCAACGGCGTTCTGCTCTGGTTCGAAGTCGACGATTTCGACGCGGCGATGCGGCGCGTCGATGAATTGAAGCCCGAGATCGTCACGCCGCGCCATCGCAATCCGAACGCCCGGCATTGGGAATGCTGGCTGCGCGATTGCGACGGCTATCTCATCGTCCTCGCCAGTCGCGATGGGTCCGCCGCTTGACGTTCCGCGCCGGGGCCGGCGCCCGGAGGTAAAAATGGCTCCCACAGCGAAATCCGCAGTGCTGTTCGTCGCGCTGATTGCCGCCGCGTCCGCGCAGGCGGGCGCGCCCGATCAGTCGCTGAAGTCGTTTTTGGCGAAATTCGCCGATTTGGCCGGGCGCGGCGCCGCCGATTCGATTGCGCAAGTCACGCGCTTTCCGCTCAAGAACGCCGTTTACCAAGCGCCCGGCGCGATCAGCCGGAGCGGCTTCAAACACCATTTCCAGATAAACTCCTATTCCTACTTCACCGCTTGCCTGAAGACGACGCCGCCGCAGCGCGCGAGCAGCCGTAGCGCGGGCCTCGGCGAATGGGTCGTGGATTGCGACGGGAGCCTGTTTTATTTCGCCGATGTCGGCGGGCAATGGCGCCATAGCGGCTTTGAAAACGTGAACGAGTAAGCCTGCCGTTCTTTTCCCAAGGTGGGCATGCGGCGTGGCCGAGGACGCCGCTCGGTCCCAGAGGGTCGTAGTGACCCGTGCGACGTGCGGCGTGTCCCGTGGCCCGCCCGGAGTCGGGCGGGCATTTACTACGCTGGACTTTCGATCAGCCGTGGCCGGCGCCTTCGCCGTTGTCGCCGTGGCCGGCGCCATTGTCGCCGCCGTGACCGCCATGACCCCCACCCTCGCCGCCGCGGGCGAGTTGCTGCAGGCTAGGAATCACGGACGGCGCCGCCTCGTCAGTCATGCCGCGAGGCGGAAGGACGGCCGCTTCGACCGCCGGGCAGACGACGGAAACGGCGGATGTCGCAGGGGAGGCGTTGACGGTGGCGGCGCTTCCAAGGACGAAAGCGGCGGCGAGAATGGTTTTCAATGCAGTCATGGTCGTTTGCTCCTGATCGTCGGCGGCGAATCCGCCTCACGATGGAGCGACATTGCGGCGCGACGGATAGCGTCCCGATGACGGAGTTTGTAAGCTTCATGTAAGGCGCGCTGCTCCGCTATGGCCGATTCCATGAATACGCCTCGCATCCTCATCCTGTTGGTCCCGTGCGTTCTCCTGGCCCCGCACGTGCTTCCGCATGGGCTCGCTGATGTCGCGGAATCCCGCGCCTTTGCGGACTCGGGCGGCGGCGGCGGCGGCGGGGGTCATGGCGGCGGCGACGACGGCCCCGGCGGCGGCGCGAGTCAGGGTCGCTGGTCCGGCGTTTGGGGCTCGTCTGGCGCCGATACGGCCCGCCGCGCCGTGGTGTCCGGCGAGGCGCGACCGCTCGGCGAGGTGCTTTCGGTGGTCGGGAAACGTACGCCTGGCAAAGTGCTCGAAGTCGATCTCAACCCTGCGTCGTCAGGCTGGCAATACAACTTGCTGATCCTGGACTCCAACCAACGCTATCTCGATGTGACGGTCGATGCGCGCAGCCTGCGCGTGCTTTCGGTTCGGAGGCGCTGATGCGGGTGCTCGTCGTCGAAGACGAAAAGCGAATCGCGCGCGACATCGCCGCCCCGCTCGAACGCGCCGGCGATGTGGTCGAGATCGTCAGTGACGGCGAGGAGTCCTGGTTTCGTGCCGACACCGACGCCTTCGACGCCATCGTGCTCGATCTCGGGCTGCCGAAACTCGACGGTTTGTCGGTGATGCGGCGATTGCGCGACGGACTGAACCCGACGCCGATCCTCATTCTCACGGCGCGCGGATCGTGGCTGGAGCGCGTCGAGGGGATCAACGCCGGCGCCGACGACTATCTCGTCAAGCCGTTCCAGCCGGAGGAACTCGTTGCCCGGATCGGCGCGCTGATCCGGCGGGCGGGCGGCCATCTGACCGCGCGGATGGCGGTCGGCGACATCACGCTCGACACAAGGCGCAAGTCGGTCACGGTCGCCGGTTCGGAAATCGATCTGTCGATACTCGAATACCGGCTGCTGCGATACCTCCTGCACCATGCCGGCCGGGTCGTCTCGCAGGAAGAATTGTTGGAGCATGTCTATGGCGGGGAGGGCGAGCCCGACAGCAATGCGGTGGAGGTCCTCGTCCCGCGATTGCGCCGCAAGATCGGCGCGAGTCTCATCCAGACCCGGCGCGGCCATGGCTATGTCATAGCAGGAGCGGCGGAATGAAAGGCTCGATTCGATGGCGGCTGTTCAGCTTCGCCGCCACCACGATTCTGGTGGCGTTGGTCGCGGCGGGCGGCGCGCTGGTGCTGATCTTCGAGAACCATCTCTTGCGCCGGGTGGCGCATGACCTCGACATCCGCTGGACCGAGCTTGCACGGTCCTTCGCCCTCGATCCCGATGGAAACCCAGTCGTTTCGCGGGAGCTTGCCGGCCCGCGCTATCTTCGGCCCTACGGCGGCGCCTATTGGCAGATCGAGGAAAACGGCAAGCCGGTCCTTCGCTCGCGCTCGCTGTGGGATTTCGAGCTGAAGACGGCGACCGTCCGCCCCGCCGAGCGCGCGGGCGCGTTCGAGATGGAGGGGCCGAACGATTTCGGAACTCTACGTGATCGAGCGCGCGGCGACGCACCAGAATGGAAGCGAAGCGCGCCGCTTCGTGCTGCAGGTCGCGCTGGACCACGCCGAGATCGGACAATTGGGTGAAGCTTTCACTTACGACGTGGCGAAGGTGCTGGCGCTGCTGGTCATCTTGCTGGTCGCCGGGGGCGTGCTGCAACTGCAATTCGGATTGGCGCCATTCGAACGGCTGGGCCGTTCGCTCGCGGCGCCGCGCGACGGGCGCGCCAGCCGGCTCGACGGTGATTTCCCGGTCGAGGTGGCGCCGCTGGGCGATGATCTCAATCGGCTGCTCGACCGCCAGGATAAGCTCATCGACAAGGCGAGAGCCCGCGCCGGTTCGCTCGCGCACGGGCTCAAGACGCCGCTGACGATTCTGAGCGGGGAAATCGGACGGCTGGAGGAGGGCGGGCAGCGCGAACTCGCCGCGACCCTGCGCGAGCAATACGAAGCGATCCGCCTTCACATCGAGCGCGAATTGGCCAAGGCGCGCACGCACGGCGCGGTGCGCTCCTCGATCGCCAAAACGGACGTGCGGCGCATGGTGGAGAGCCTCGTCGATCTGATGCGCAAGGTCGATACCGAGGACCGCATCCGCTGGACAATCGACGTGCCCGAGGGCCTGACGACGCCGATCGAGGCCGGCGACTTCGCCGAGATCGTCGGCAATCTCATCGACAACGCCCGCAAATGGGCGCGCGGCGCCGTCCGCGTGGAATACGCCTCGGGCCGCCTGTCAATCGCCGACGACGGTCCGGGCGACGAGGAAGGTTTGCGCGGCCACATCCTGGACCGCGGCGTCCATGCCGCCAACGCCCCTCACGGCTCCACCGGCCTCGGCCTGTCGATCGTCATGGATGCGCTGGCGGAATACGGGCTCGAAATGACCATGGCGACCCAGGCGGGCGGCTGCCGGATCAGTTTCCCGTTGGGCGGGCGCGACGCCAACCCGCACATCGCGCCGACGCGCGCACGCCCCCCGCCCCGCCGCGCGACAATAGGTGAGGCGCCGCCCGCTCAAATCACGTAGGCTTTGAGAGGCGCGAACCCGTTGAACCCCACCGACGACTACGTCGTACAGCCCCCGTCCCCTCGATGAGCACGTTCGCGCCGAGCTTCGGCCCGAAGTGCTTTTTCGGCTCCAAAGGTAACGAGACTTTCCCATGAGGGACTGTCCATTTCCTGCGTGTCCCCACAAGTCGGAACTCAGGCCAAGTAACCGCAGGCGATCAGTCCCAGGAAAGCTGGTTCTTCGGCAGCCGACCGCTCGGGTCGAACACCTCGACTTTATGGGGAAGATTTGGACTCCAACGCCATAAGACGAGATTTCGGTCCCCGGCGGTCGCGCTGGGCGCGTAGCTCGGCACGCGCGCCCCCGCCGCGCCGCTTGCGATAAGCGTTTCGACCAGCGTCCATTGCGGCGGCTTGGTCCCAGCGGCGATATGGGCGAACCAACCTGCCACCATCACGCTTTCTTCAACGCCCGCAGTCCGGCGCGCAGTGTTACTTCCAAGATCGACGATGTCCTCGCAGTCGACGTCGTAGGAACAGAGGAGATAGGGGTCCATCTTGCGCGCAAACCCTTGATTCGCTTCTTTCAAGGCAGTGATCGGATCGAGGGATAGATAAAGGGCCGGGAGTCCTTTTGGGTTGAAACGTCCGCCATGGATTGCGGCGCCCTCGCCGGAAATGGGCCGAAACGACCAACGTGGATGATGAGCGCGGTAAGCCGTCCCGCTAAATCTCAAGCAAATCCGCCAAGAGCGATCGCGTCAAGATAGTCGCGCAGCGCGGAGGCGTGGCCGGACTTGACTAGCTCCTCGGCAGTGCGATCACCAAATGCCGCAATAGGTTGAGAATGATACCAAAAGAGTGCATCAACCGCTCCACCCGCCCAAGTCTGGATACGCGCCAGTATTTCAGCAGATTCACCTTCGGCTTTATCATAAATTTCTCTTGATGCGGGATGATTTACTTTCCTAGGTGCAGCATAGGCAGCGTCTGACCAAACATGTGGGGCGTATTCTCGCGGAATATCCCGTAACAATAGGGTAAGTTCCTCTTCAATCGAAACGCGCGCCTCCGCAACAACTCGCTCGGCTTTAGAACGTCGTATCTCTCCGAGCGGGAAATCCTCCGCGGTCGCTAACCACTCGTTCACATTCGCAAGCGTCCTATCGAGTTCCGCAACCCGCCTATCTAATTCCCGCACATCGGCGCCAATAGAGTGCTCCATTTGGGATTTGTCGCTCATTGAACCAACTCCGCCTTCCCCCGCATTTCGGGAAGCACGTAACCACCTAACTGAGCATATCTCAGTTTTCTTAAGCGATTCAATAGACTTTTGATTTTCGCCTCCATCACTCTCAAATCACATAAGTTTTCAACGGCGCGAACCCGTTGAACCCCACCGACGACTACGTCGTCGTATAGGCCCCCGTCCCCTCGATGAGCACGTTCGCGCCGAGTTCCAGCGAAGCGGGCAGCCAGTGCGCGCGCCGCGTGATTTGCGGCCAAGGGTCGGGCTGTGTTACCATTGCTCTTGAATTTGCAATTTCCGCGACCCGAGGACGGCGATCTCCCGCCGCTGCGAAACGTGAACACTCCCCCTGACATGGGCCCGCTGTGGGTCAAGCTGGCCTCCGCCGGCGTCCGCCCGACCCGGCAACGGCTCGAACTCGCCGATATCCTGTTTTCCGCCGGCGACCGGCACTTCACCGCCGAGATGATCCACGGCGAAGCGCGCGCTCTGCGCTATCCGCCCTCGCTCGGCACTATCTACAACACGCTCAACCAGTTCGTGCAGAACGGCCTGTTGCGCGAGATCGCGTTGTATGATTCCAAGATCTGGTACGACACCAACACCGGCCCGCACTGCCACTATTACTGGGAGGATACGGAGGAGCTGTCCGACATTCCCGACGAACATGCGCCAACCCTCAGCGTGCCCGCCCCGCCCGGCGCCAGGGTGACCGCGATCGATGTCATCGTGCGGGTGAAGGCGGGCGAGGCCCCGCGCGAATGCCCGATGGCGCGTTTTGAACTGTTTCTAAAGTGATTTGAACCGTTTCAATACGGGGCGCGGGTCATTGCGCGCCGGAACGCCTTCCGACTAACTCGGGACCGACGCAGGGCTTCTCCCGCGGTGGGCTGAAAAATGGGTCGGAACGTATCACGCGCGGGAAGGGGCTTGGCGCTTGCCTCCTTCGCGATAATGTTAGCGCCTTGTCTCGCCTTTGCGGACTCTGCGCCCGACTCTTATCACGAGCTTGAGACCAGGTACCTGTTCGGCTTCACCGAGGGCGCCGACATCGGCGCCGAGGGCGAACGAGCCGTCGAGTTCGAAACCACGACGGGATGGGGACGACGCGGCGGGGTCTATGGAACGCTCGAACAGGAGATCGAATACGAGAGCGTGCCGACTCAGAATTTCGGCTACGAACTTGCAGCGCATGGGTTCGCGCACGATATCCACGGCGTGACGGACGCGCCGGACGCTTTCGGCGCCCATTTCAGCGGCCTGTCGGCCGAACTGCGCTATCTCGTCATTGGCCGTGGCCCCGGTTCGCCGTTCGGCTTCACGCTGACCGCGTCGCCCGAATGGGCGCGGATAGACGATTTCGGCCAGCACGGGACGGAACTTTCCATGACTTACAAGGCCGTCATCGACACCGAATTGATCGCCAACCGCCTCTACGCCGCCGCGAATCTCATCTACGCGCCCGGTGTCGCGCGTGCTCCAGGGGAAGCCTGGGAGCGCGGTTCGACGCTTGGGGTGAGCGCGGGTCTCGCCTATCGCGTGGCGCCGAAAGTGACGCTTGGCGGAGAGGCAGGGGTCGACGGCGCTTACGACGGTCTGTTCGCACGTAGCTGGCAGGGCGACGCCGTATTTGTCGGTCCGACTTTGCATGTGCAAGTCACCCCCAAGATCATGCTGGCGGCGGCTTGGTCGACACAGGTCGCCGGCCGCGCGGCGGGAGACAATCGCGGGCTCAACCTCGTCGATTTTCAGCATCAGCGCGGCAATCTGAAACTTGAATTCGAATTCTGAAATGTCCCGGAGACGCTTATGAAACATTATCTGATCGCCGCGACGCTCGCGGCCGCGATGGCGACGCCGGCCCTCGCCGAGGACGCCACGGTCAAGTTGATCCTCAAGAACCATCAGTTCATTCCCCACGAAATCGAAGCGCCAGCGGGGAAACCGGTGACGATCGAATTGACCAATCAGGACTCAGCTGCGGCGGAATTCGAAAGCAAGACGTTGCGCGTGGAGAAGGTGGCGCCCGCGGGCGGGACCGTCACCTTGAAAGTGCGGGCGTTAGGCCCTGGTCGTTATCGCTTCTTCGACGACCATCACGAGGATACGACCGAAGGGTTCCTCGTCGTCAAGTGATTGGAGTCCAGCGATGCTCGGCGCGCTCATCATCGTATTCCGCGAGGTCATCGAGGCCGGCCTGATCGTCGGCATCATCCTGGCGGTCACCAAGGGCGTGCGCGGCAGCCGGGCGCTTGTCGCGCTCGGCGTCGCGCTCGGCGTCGCCGGCGCCTGTCTGGTGGCCGCCTTCGCCGGCGCGCTGGCCGGGGCGTTGGCGGGGGTCGGTCAGGAGGTGTTCAACGCCTCGATTCTCCTGCTCGCCGTCGTCATGCTGACGTGGCACAACATCTGGATGGCGAGCCATGGCCGCGAATTGGCGACGCAGATCAAGACCGTCGGCGCGGAGGTGAAAGCGGGGGCGCGCTCAATCGCGGCGCTCGGCGTGGTCGTCGCCATTGCGGTGATGCGCGAGGGCTCCGAGGTCGCGCTGTTCATGTATGGCCTGGTCGCCTCGTCGGAATCCTCGGCGATCGAATTGTTGGAGGGCGGCGCGATCGGCGTGTTGCTGGGCGCCGGCGTCACGGCGCTGACCTATTTCGGGCTGGTGACGATCCCGACCCGCTGGCTGTTCCGCGTCACCACGGTGCTGATCGCTTTCCTCGCCGCGGGCCTGGCCTCGCAAGCGATGGTGTTCCTGCAACAGGCGGGCCTCATCACCGCGCTGGCGGAAACGGCGTGGAACACCTCCGCGCTTCTCTCGGATTCGAGCCTGCTCGGCCGCGTGTTGCGCACGCTGATCGGCTATGCCGACCAGCCCTCGCAGTTGCAGGTGCTGGCTTACGCGCTCGTCCTGTTCGGCGGCCTGGCGCTGTCCAAATTGTTCGCGCCCGCCGCGCCGCCGCCGCGCGGCCGGGTCGCGGCGGCGGAATAGTCGCGCGACCGGGAACAATCGTTCTTGTTATGTTCTGACCGGTTAGTTAGTCTCGCCGCCATGACGTCAGAGCCTCTTTCGCCCGCCTCCGCCGAAGACATCGCCGACGCGCTCGCCTTCGCGCTGCGCTACAGCGGGCGCAAGCGGGTGCATGATTCGGCCGAGATCATGGCGAGCATCGTCGCCAAACGGCTGGTCGAGCATCTCGACCGCTGCGGCTTCGTCATTCTGCGTAAGCCGCCGGTTCCCGGCAGCGCGCCGCCGCAATCCAGCGCCCCGTAAAGGATGCCCGCGCTTTTGCGCGGGCTTCAGCGGTCTGACGGCTTGGCGCATCGGGGCGCCTTCTGTAAGGGGGTGTAAACTTGGAATGGCGAGCGGAAGCGAATGCGAATTCTGGTGACGGGCGGTGCGGGTTTCATCGGGTCGGCGGTCGCGCGCCGCATCGTCAACCAGACGCCGCACCAGGTTCTCGTGTTCGACAAGTTGACCTATGCCGGCAATCTCGCCTCGCTCAAACCGATCGCCGACGACCCCCGCTTTTCCTTCGTGCGGGGCGACATCTGCGATCGCGCCGCGGTCGATAGGGCGCTGCAAGACTTCCGCCCGCACTGGATCATGAATCTGGCCGCCGAAAGCCATGTCGATCGCTCGATTGACGGCCCGGCCGAATTCATCCGCACCAATGTCGTGGGCACGGGCGTGATGCTCGAAGCCGCGCTCGCCTATTGGAAAGCCGCCGACGCCGAGATCCGCGACGCGTTCCGCTTCCACCATATCTCGACCGACGAAGTGTTCGGCTCGCTGGGCGCCGAGGGCGCCTTCCGCGAGGACACGCCTTATGCGCCGAACTCGCCTTATTCGGCCTCGAAGGCGGGCTCCGACCATCTCGTGCGCGCGTGGTTTCACACCTACAGACTGCCGACCGTGCAGACCAATTGCTCCAACAATTACGGCCCCTATCACTTCCCCGAAAAGCTGATCCCGCTGGTCATCCTCAACGCGTTGGAGGGCAAGCCGCTGCCGGTCTATGGCCGGGGCGACAACGTGCGCGACTGGCTGCATGTCGAGGATCACGCCGAGGCGCTGTTGCGGGTGGTCGAGCGGGGCAATCCGGGCGAGAGCTACAACATCGGCGGCCGCGCCGAGCGGCGCAATATCGAAGTGGTGCACGCGATCTGTGATCTTGTCGATGAACTCGCGCCCCGCCCCGGGTCTCGCCGCGATCTCATCGCTCACGTCGTCGACCGGCCGGGGCACGATCAGCGCTACGCCATCGACGCCGCCAAGATCGAGCGCGAACTCGACTGGAGGCCCAGCCGCACATTCGAGGACGGTTTGCGCGAGACGGTGCAATGGTATCTGGCTAATGCGCCGTGGTGGACGGCGATCCGTTCCGGCGCCTATCGCGGCGAGCGGCTCGGCGTCTCGGTCTGACAGGAGGTTCCCATGCAGGTCGAAGCTGCCGCCATCCCCGCCGTCAAGATCATCACGCCGAAGCGGTTCACCGACGCGCGCGGCTATTTCAGCGAGGTCTATAGCCGCGCGGCGTTCGAGAAGGCCGGGCTTGAGCTTGAGTTCGTGCAGGACAACCATTCCTATTCCGGCCCGGTCGGCACAATTCGCGGCCTGCATTTCCAGACCGCGCCGTTCGCGCAGGACAAGCTGGTCAGGGTCGCGCGCGGCCGCGTGCTCGACGTCGCCGTCGACCTGCGGCGCGGCTCGCCGACCTATGGCGCGCATGTCGCGGTGGAACTGTCGGCCGCCAACGGGCGGCAGTTGCTCGTGCCGATCGGCTTCGCGCATGGCTTCTGCACTTTGGAGCCGGATTGCGAAGTGCTCTACAAGGTGACCAACGTCTATTCCGCCGCCAACGACGGCGGCCTCGCCTTCGACGATCCCGCGCTGGGGATCGACTGGGGCCTCGATCCGGCCAAAGCGGTGTTGTCGGACAAGGACCGCAAGCACCCGCGTCTGGCCGAACTCGGACCCCAGTTCTGATGCGCGCGATGCGCATCCTCGTCACGGGCACGCAGGGGCAGGTCGCCCGCTCGCTGATCGAGCGCGCGCCGGCGAGCGTCGAAGTGCTGGCGCTCGGCCGCCCCGAAATCGACCTCGCCGATCCGGCTTCGATCCGCAACGCCTTCGACGCGCGCGCGCCCGACGTGGTGGTCAACGCCGCCGCCTACACCGCCGTCGACAAGGCGGAGACGGAGGAGGCGCTGGCCTTCCGCATCAATGGCGAGGGCGCGGGGATCGTGGCCGAATGCGCGCGCCGCCTGGGCGCGCCGATCATCCAGCTTTCCACCGATTACGTGTTCGACGGCTCAGCTGGCCGGCCCTATCGCGAAGACGATCCCGTCCAGCCGATCGGCGCCTATGGCCGCTCCAAACTCGCCGGCGAGGAGGCGGTCGCGGGCGCCAATCCGCGCCATGCGATCCTGCGCACCGCCTGGGTTTACAGCCCGTTCGGGGCCAATTTCGTCAAGACCATGCTGCGGCTCGGCGAGACCCGCTCCGAGGTCAGCGTCGTCGCCGACCAAGTTGGGAGCCCGACCAGCGCGCTCGACATCGCCGACGCGGTGTTCGCCGTGGCGACCTTGCTTCTCGCCCGACCTGCGCCTGAGAAATACGGCGTGTTCCACATGACGGGCGAGGGCGAGGCGAGCTGGGCGGAATTCGCTGAAACCATCTTCGCGCAGGCCCATGCGCTCGGCCGCCCCGCGGTGAAAGTCACGCCGATCACAACGGCGGATTACCCCACGCCCGCGCGCCGTCCCGCCAATTCGCGGCTCGACGGCGCAAGGCTCGCGCGCGACTACGGCCTCGCGCTGCCGCCGTGGCGCGACTCGTTGCGGATCGTGGTTGAACGGCTTCTGGCGGAATAGCGGAGAAAACACTCATGCGCGGCATTATACTGGCCGGCGGCGCCGGCACGCGGCTGCATCCGATGACGCAGATCATCTCCAAACAGATGCTGCCGGTGTACGACAAGCCGATGATCTATTACCCGCTGGCCGTGCTGATGCTGGCGGGCATCCGCGAGATCCTGGTGATCTCGACCCCGCGCGATCTGCCGATGTTCCGGCAATTGCTGGGCGACGGCGCCAAATGGGGCCTCGCTCTCAGCTACGCCGAACAACCAAGCCCCGACGGCTTGGCGCAGGCGTTCCTGATCGGCGAGGATTTCATCAAGGGCGA
>JANLPL010000329.1:0-9913 GCA_031367195.1 Bradyrhizobium sp. | reverse complement strand
CACGCCCTTTTCGCGCGTCAGGAAAAGTCGAGCTTACGGCCTTCAGGCCAGACAATAGTGAGGTCAGGAGCTGCATCCCAACCCTGAATCAGACTTTTGCTGATTCGCGAATCCCGAAAATTTCCTACTTTTAGAATGGCTGGCGCGACACTCGGGACGGGTCAAACGACGTGTGAAGCTGGTAAGCCCAGGGATTTGCGTCTTGCGCAACCGTCGTGGTCGGGATCACGGTGACGGCGCCATGCAGCGTGTTCCGAAAGGAAACCACGAAAACCGGCCTGATCTTCTAAAGCTCCGGCAATTCCGCGTCGATCGGCAATCTGCACCAGTAGACCTGCCGGATACGCGGCGCGGCTTTGACCTTGGTTGCGACGCGTGGCGGCGGCTGGTGGTGTTCATCCGACATTTCGCCAACCGGGCGACTCACGGCGAAATGTCAACTCGCCAATCTCGGCAAAAATCCAACGCAGCTGCCCCGCCCCCCTCACACCCCCCGCATCAACCCCCCATCCACCCGCAAATTCTGCCCCGTAATGTACCCCGCCCCCTCCGACACCAGGAACGCCACCGTCGCCGCGATCTCCTCCGCGCGGCCGTAGCGCCGCATCGGCACGCTTTCCCGCCGCTCCTGCAAAGCGGGGAGCGAGTCGATCCAGCCCGGCAGCACGTTGTTCATCCGCACGTTCTGCGCGGCGTAACCGTCCGCGAACAGTTTTGTGAACGCCGCCAGCCCGGCGCGGAACACGGCGGACGTGGGAAACATCGGCGACGGCTCGAACGCCCAGGCGGTCGAGATGTTGACGATCGCCCCGCCGCCGCCGGCCGCCATGATCGGCGCGACCAGCCGGGTCGGGCGGATCACGTTCATCAGATAGACGTCCATGCCGGTATGCCACTGTTCGTCGGTGATTTCGAGCAGCGGCGCGCGCGGGCCGTGGCCGGCGCTGTTGACCAGCGCGTCGATCCGGCCCCATTTCGCCATCGCCGCCTCGACCAACCGCTTGAGATCGTCGTTCGACTGGTTGGAGCCGGTGACGCCCACGCCGCCCAATTCGCGCGCCAGCGCCTCGCCTTTGCCCGACGAAGACAACACCGCCACCGCGAATCCGTCCGCCGCCAACCGGCGAACCGCCGCCGCCCCCATGCCGCTGCCGCCCGCCGTGATGAGCGCGACCTTCGTGGTCATGGAATGATCCCTCGCGTCGGCGCAAGCCCGAGCCGCTTTAGCAGCGGCCCCGCCGTCAAGCCCTGCAATATCACGGAAAAAGCCACCACGGCGAAGGCGCCGACGAGGATCTGGCCGCGATAGGGCGCGTCATGGGGCAGGGTGAGCGCCAGCGCCAAAGCGAGCGCCCCGCGCAAGCCGCCCCACACCAGAAAATGCTGTTCCCCCGCCGGCAGGCGCCAACGCGAGAAAGCAAACAGCGTGGCTACGGGATAGACCGCCGCCGCGCGGCCGAGCAAAGCAAGTCCGACAATCGCGGCCGGGCGCCAATCAAGCCCGAGCCCGACATGCGCCAACGCGAGACCGATCAGCAGGAACACGAAGGAATTGGCGACGAAGGCGGAAAACTCCCAGAACGCCAGCACGAATTCGCGTCCCTGAATCGTCAGCGAGAGCGGATTTTCCGGCTTGGCGAGCACGCCGAGATTGCCAAGCAACAACCCGGCCGTCACCGTCGCCAGCACGCCCGAGGCCCCCATGCGCTCGGCGGCGAGAAACGAGCCATAGGCGGCGACCGCGGTGATCGCCGTCTCCACCGTATGCTCCTCGGTCCGGCCCGCGATCAGCAGCGCCGCGCCCGCCGCCAGCGCGCCGATCGCCACGCCGCCGCCCGCGATCCAGCCAAGCCCGCTCAACGCCGCGCCCGCCGTGGGCAGCCCGCCGCCCGCCGAACTGAGCGTCGCCAAACTGAACAGCACCGCCGCGACCCCGTCGTTGAGCAGGCTCTCGCTCTCGATCAGCAGCGCCATCCGCCCCTTCACGCCGGTCTCGCGCAACAGCGCGATCACCGCGATCGGGTCGGTCGCCGAAATCAGCGCGCCGAACGCCAAAGCCGGCTGCAACGGCCAGCCCAGACCATAAACCAGCCCCGACGCGACTATTCCGCCGCACAGGACCACGCCAAGCGTCGCCAGCAACAGCATCGGCGGCAGGTCGCGCCTCAACGCGCCCCAGTGAAGATTGAGCGCCGCCTCGAACAGAAGCGGCGGCAAGATCAGGTCGAACACGATCTCATGCGTCAGTTCGAGCCCGACATCGACCCGCGTCAACGCCAGCGCCAGTCCCGTCAGCACGAGGCCGACCGTGTAGGGCAGGCGCAGGCGGCGGGCGACGATGGCGACGACCATCGCGAGGCCGAGCAGAGCCACGATGCGGGCGACCAGCAATTCCATTGCCGCCATTAGCACGTAGTTTACATGGCGGCCACTTCAGTGGACCTGTGGCGGCGGTCGCTGTATCAACGGCCGTAGCCCGCAGGAGTTGGAATGCCGTTGCAACGCGCCGACGTGTTGTCAATTTATCGGGCGTTTCACGACCGCGATCCCGACGCCTCTTTCATCGCGCAATGGACGCAGGACGGCGACCTTGGTTCGCTCGTGCGCGCTTTGCGGCAAGAGGAGCCGTTTCCCGGGCATCGCGAGCATAACGGTCCGCGCTTCCTCGCCCCGCGCGAATTGCAGGTCACGCCGACGCCGCTGAAACGCGTGCTGCTCGCCGGCCATTGCCTGCTGGAGCGCTGGCCCCGACGTCTGGCGGCGCTCGGCGTCGCGGCCGAGGTGGATCATGTGCTGCTTGGCCAGCAGGAGCCGCCGGTCGCGCCCCATCCCGTCGAGGCCTATTCGTTCCAGGTCACCCACATCGCCAATCGCATGGTGTTTGGCGATCCCAATCTGCTGGCCTGGATTCGCGCCGGCTTTGGCGCGAGCGCGGCGGCGGAAACGCTGTTCGATCGCTCGCGCCAGGCGATCGACCGTGGGCTCAAGACCGGCGCGGCGTGGCGCGGCCATTTGCCGGTGTCCGTCACCACGCTGATTCCGCCGCAGCAGGAATTCAACGGCCGCCTGATCGACCGGCGCGGCCTCGACAGCATCCTGACCTATTTCGACCGGCTCAACGCCTATCTGCGCGAGGCGGTCGCCGGGCTCGACAATGTCCATGTGCTCGACGTCAACGAGGTTATCGCCTCGATTGGCCGTCGCCGGCTGCTCGACGACGGCGTGAACGTGTCGTCGCACGCCTCGGTGCTGACGGACGGCCATTACGAGCGCGACCGGCAGCGGATCGAGACCCCGAAACCGCCGACCCAGCACTACAATGTCGAGCCCGATTCCTTCCTGCTCGGCGTTTGGTATGAGGCCGAGGCGATGTACCGTTCGCTGCGGCAGATCGATTCTGTGAAGATGGTCTGCGTCGATCTCGACGACACGCTGTGGCGCGGCGTGCTCGCCGAGGAGGCCGCGCTCGACGACATCGACCCGAATCAGGCGCGCGAGGGCTGGCCGCTCGGCGTGATCGAGGCGCTCGCCATCCTGAAGCGGCGCGGCGTGCTGTTGTGCATGATCAGCAAGAACACGGAAAGCCGCGTTCGCGCGATCTTCGAGAAAGTCTATCGCAACCTGCTGTCGCTCGACGATTTCGCCATCCTCAAGATCAACTGGGCGCCCAAGACGGAGAACATCCGGGAGGCGATGGCGCAGGCCAATCTGTTGCCCCGCAGCGTCGTCTTTCTCGACGACAATCCAAACGAGCGCGCCGCCGTCAAACTGGCTTTTCCCGACCTCCGCGTGATCGAGGCGCCGCTCTATTACTGGCGCCGCATCCTGCTGTGGAGCGCGGAGACGCAGCCGCCCGCAATCTCCTCCGAGAGTGCGCGCCGCACGCAGATGGTGCAGGCGCAAGTCAAGCGCGAGGCGTTGCGCGCCGAAACGACACACGAGGATTTTCTCGGCGGTCTGGACCTGCGCGTATCGCTGGGTTTCGCGACGCCGGGCGGCAAACGTATCGAGCGCGCGCTCGAACTCCTCAACAAGTCGAACCAGTTCAACACCACGGGAAAACGCTGGAGCGCGCAGGAGCTCGCAAGTCTCGCCGAGAGCGGCTTGATCGCGGTCGCCGCCGTTTCCGACAAGTTCACCGATTACGGCGACGTGTTCGTCGCCCTCATGCGCGGCGCCCGGATCGAGCAGATCGTGATGAGCTGCCGCGTCATCAGCCTCGGCGTGGAGCTTGCCAGCGTCGCCGCCGTCGCCGCCCGCATTCTGACCCAGCATAGCGAGGTCGTGGCCGGGATCGTCGAGACCGACGCCAATATTCTCGCGCGCGACCTGTTCGCCCGCTGCGGCTGGACTTTTGCCGAGGGCGAATGGCGGACGGCGAAGGCGGGCGTCACGCCGGCTCATGTCACGCTGGAAAGCGCGCTGTGAGCCCTCAGTCCCGGCTGGCGGTCAAAAATCGCTCGGGATCGACCGCCGCGCCGTCGATCCGCACCTCGTAATGCAGATGCGGGCCGGTGGAGCGGCCGGTCGAGCCGATGCGGCCGATCGTGTCGCCGGCCTTCACCATCTGGCCCTCCTCGGCCAAAACCTGCGACATATGGCCGAAGCGGGTGACGATGCCGTTGCCGTGGTCGATTTCGACCGCATTGCCATAGCCGCCCATCGGCCCGGCGTGGATCACCCGGCCGACCGCCGTCGCTTTGATGTCGGAGCCATAGGCCTGCAAGAGATCGACGCCGGGATGCAGCGCCGGCCGTCCCAGGAACGGGTCGGGCCGGTAGCCGAACGGCGAAGACACGTTCGCCTCGCCGATCAGGGGGTAGCGCAGCGGCAGATGCGGCAGCAGCCGGCGCAGCCTTTGCGCCGCCTCGACCTCGCGCGCGGCCTCGGACACCGCGCGCCCGAACGCGTCTTTTTCATCCAGCGGGACATAGGGACCGCCCATGCCGCCCGGCTCGTGAGCCTCGGAGGCCTTCAGCGCGGCCGGATCGAGGCCGGTGCGCTGGATCACGGTCTCGATCCGTTGCGCCGCCGCGCGCGCCGTCCTGGCGACGCCGGCGACCGCCGCGATTTGCGTACGCTCGACGCGATCGAGCGAATAATCGACCAGGCCGATCCGGGCGTTGGGGTCGAGCGCGGCATCGGCGGCCGCCGCGCTCAGCGCGCCATCGAGCTTGTCGGCGGGCTCGGCGCGGCCAAGCGTCTCGCCGGGACCGTCGAGCGGACGCGGCTTTTGCGGCTTCGGTTGGGCAGCGGGCGCGCCGACAGGCGCATAGGCGCTCGCCGCGCCGAGGTCGCCATCCGTCCCGCCGATCGCCTGGATCGCCGTTAGGGCGCTTGGCGCGCGCGCCGGCTTTTGCGGTCTGGCCTGCGCCACGAGCGCGGCGGCGCTGGCGCCGGCCTCGGCCGCCAAAGCCGCCAGCGCCTCGCCGCGCTGCTCAAGCCTGGCCTGTCGCGACAACAGCGCGCGCATCTTGCTCTCAATCGCGCTCTGGTCGAGCAATTGCCGGCTGGTGGCGCGATCGAGTTCGGCGCGCGCGTCGGCGAGCCTCGTTTCGTAATGGGTCTGGATCTGCACCTCGCGCGACAGCAACGAGGTCAAGACCTGATCGTGGAAAGCGATGAAGGCGGTGGCGCCGCCGGCCCAGATCGCCAGCACGGGAATCGCCGCGATCGCGAAAGCCGCCAGGGTCGGGCGGAGCGCGAAGGCGCGCACTTTCTCGCCGCGCGAGATCGTGAAAAAATAATGAGAACGCGGCAATTTCGCAGCCGGAAAACGATCGCGGATGGCCATCGATAGTTACGCTCCTGAACGCGCGCCACAAGCCCGTCCCGGCCCACTAAGCCTCCATTAGGGTTAACTCTTTGCAAATCCCCGTCGCCGCCGGGGTTATTTCGCGCGTTCCGCAACGCCCGTCGCGTTCAAGGCGGCCAGCACCTCTCGCGCATGTCCGGGCGCCTTCACCTTGCGCCAGACGCGCGCGATCCGCCCCTCGCGGTCGATCAAAAACGTCGAGCGTTCGACACCCATGTATTTGCGGCCATACATGCTCTTCTCCACCCACACGCCATAGGCCGTGACAACAGCCTTGTCGGGATCGGCCCCAAGTTCGAGCGCGAGATCGTGCTTGGCCTTGAACTTTTCGTGGCTCTTTACGCTATCGGGCGAGACGCCGACCAATTCGGCGCCGGCCCTGGCGAATTCCCCTTTCAACGCGTTGAATTCAATCGCTTCGGCCGTGCAACCCGAAGTGTCGTCCCTGGGATAGAAGTAAAGCACCAGATTCTTTCCGCGAAATTCCTTCAGTGCGATTCGTCTTTCCGGTCCGGCCGCCAAGTCGAAGTCAGGGGCTTCGTCGCCGGCATCACAAGTTATGCTCATAACCGCCCTCGTTTGATCCCAATTGCAGCGCATTGCGCGCTTCAACTTGGCGCCGACATTGACGCACGCGTCGCGCGCGTTCAAGACCGGAGCGCTGTCCTGCGGGGCCGCCCGCGAATCGATGGCGCGAAACACGGACGGAGATCGCATCGCCCCGATGGCGGATTTTGACCCCTACACGCCCGACGACGCGCATGCGCCCCTTGGCGACGCGGCGCCCGCGCCCAAGCTGCGCCGCGCGCGGCGGCGTAGTCGCAGCGGGCTGGTGCGGTTTGCGCTCGCCTGCGCGGCCGTGCTCGTCACGCTGGTGCTGGTGGCGGGGGCGGGCTTTGCTTTTCTCGGCCGCGGCCCGATCAGCCTCGATTCCTGGCAGCCCGCCATCGCCGCCAGCCTGCAAAGCCGGCTCAAGCCCGGCTACCGCGTCGCGCTGGGGCCGACGGCGATCACACGGGGGCCGCATGGCGTCGGCATAGGTTTCAGCGGTCTGGCCGTGCGCGACCCGGAGGGTCGGGTCGTCGTCAACGCGCCCGGCGGCCGCATCGGTCTGGACGCCTTCGCGCTGCTGGGGTTGCAGGTCAAAGTGCGTCGGCTGGAGCTGGACGGCCTGCAACTCGCGTTGCGCGTCGGCGCCGACGGTGAACTGTCGGTGGCCGCAGGCGAAGGCGAAGCGACGCCGATTCCGCTTGGCTCGACCCCCGCCGCGCCCGCCAGCAACAATTTCGGCGCCATTGTGGCCGGGCTCGCCGAGGCGATGACCGGCGCCGAACAGCCGCTCAACCACCTCGCCATCGAGGACGCCCGGTTGACGGTGCAGACGGCGGGCCGCGCGCTCCCGGCGGTCTATGACCGTCTGCGCCTCAGTTTCGACCGCTCGGGCGCCGCCGCGACGGCGTCGCTGGCGGCGTTTGGACCTTCGGGCGAACTGAGCCTGGCCGCGCGCGCCCAGGGCGGCGACAAGCGCCGTCTTACCGTCAGCGCCAAGGAGCTGGCGGTCGACGATTTCCTGCGCCTCAATCCGAATCCGCCGCAGTTCAGCTTCGATTCGCCGATCTCGTTCCAGTTTACGGCGGAAGCCTCCGCCACCGGCGTGCTGACGGCGCTCGATGGCGATTTCTCGCTGGGCGCCGGCAAATTCGACCCGCACGATCCCGACGGCGCGCCTCCGATCGCCATCGACGAGGCGACTGGCAAAATCGCGCTCGACGCCGAGCGCCGTTACCGGATCGACAAAATCGAAATCCTCGCCGGCGCGACCCATGCCCGCTTCGACGGGCTGCTGTCGCCTCCGGCGCCGACCGATCCCCTGTGGCGGCTGCAACTGCACAGCCGCGACCTGCTGTTCGCCGGCGCGGGCGCCGACGATCCCGCCGCCTCGCTCGACGATTCCGATCTCGTCGCCCATATCGACCCCGCCGCCAGGACCTTGGACATCGACCGCTTCTCGCTGCGCGGTCCCCACCTCAGCGGCGAGATCGCCGGGCATTTCAAGATTTCCGAAGCCGGGCCTGAGATGAAGCTCGACATCGCCGGCGCCGGCCCGTTGCGCGAGGCGCTGCGGCTGTGGCCGACTTTCGTCAATCCCGATGCGCGCAAATGGTGCGTCGACAACATCCGCGGCGGCGATCTGGCTTCCGGCTCGCTGAAGGTCGATTGGGACGCGCCCGCCTTCGCCGCGGTGCTGGCGAAGAAGGCCGCGCCGGCGGATTCGGTCGACGGGCGGTTCGCGCTGCGCAACGCGGCCGTGAACCTGCTGCCGGGCCTGCCGACCACAACCGGGCTCGACGCCGCGGGCGAAATCACCGGCCGGCGTTTCCACGTCGCCGCCTCGCGCGGCACGATGGAGATGGCGTCGGGGCGTCGCCTCACCGGCGCCGATCTTTCCTTCACCGTGCCCGACACCGCGCCCGTGGCGCGTATGCCGGCCGCGGGCGCAGGCCACATCACAGGCTCGGCCGACGCGCTCGCCGATCTGCTGATGCAGGACGCGCTCAAGCGCTATGTCGGCGTCGCACTCGACCCCGCCACGATCAAGGGCCAGTTCCAGGGCGATCTGAAGCTCGACCTGACGCTCGGCAAGGGCGTGCAACCGGAGGAGCAGAAATTCCGCGTCGCCGGTTCGCTCGCCGGCCTGTCGATCGACAAGTTCCTCGGTAATACCAAGCTGGAGCAGGGCGCGCTCGATGTCGCCGCTGACAGCGCGCAGATCAAGATGACCGGCACGGGCCAGCTGTTCGGATCGCCCGCCAGGGTCGAACTGGTCAAGGCGGGCCAGGATATTGGCGCCATCACCCTCAGCGGCGTGCTCGACGAGGCCGCTCGCGCGAAGCTCGGCTTCAATTCCGGCCCGCGCATCAGGGGCCCCGTCGCGGTGAAGTTCAAGGCGCCGCTCGACAAATCCGGGGCCGATGTCGAACTCGATCTCGCCAAAACGACGCTCGAATCGCTCGGCGGCCCGCCGTGGAAAGCGGCGGGACGACCGGGCAAGGCGAGCTTTCAACTGAAAGCGGCCGGGGAGGGCGTGCAGATCGCCAATCTCGCGATCGACGCCGGCTCGCTTTCGGGCAAAGGCTCGGCGACTTTCGGGCCGGACGGCGCGCTGAAGTCGCTGAAACTGGCGCCGTTCAAGATGAGTTCGGCCGACGATCTGCGGCTCGATCTCGACGGCGGCGAACGCACGAAATTGACGCTGCGCGGCGCCTCGCTCGACGCCCGCGCCTTCGTCAAGGGCCTCACCGGCGGCGACAGCGGCGTGCGCGACGATCGTCCGCTCGACCTCGACATCAAGGTCGGATCGGCTTTGGGCTACAACAAGGAGCAGATCACAGGCTTCGAAATGACCGCCGTGCGCCGCAACGGCGCCTTCACCGCCCTGGAGGCGAAGGGCAAGGTTGGGCCAAACCCCCTGACGGCGCACGGCGCCGAGGCGGGCGTGATCAACATCAAATCGGAGGACGCGGGCGCGCTGGCGCGTTTCCTCGACGTCTATAGCAAGCTCGAAGGCGGCGCGATCGATCTGACCGTGCGACAGACCGGCGACATCGCGCGCGGTAGCGCGACTGTGAAGCATTTCACGATCCGCGACGAGCCGTCGCTGCGCCAGCTCGAACAAAGCGCGCCGCCGCCTCAGACCACGTCGCGCGGCCAAAACCCGCTGTTCGGCGCCGATCCCTCGCCGCCGATTCGGTTCGACCGGCTGACCGCCAATTTCACCCGCGTCGGCGGCAAGCTCGACGTGCGCGACGGCGTCGTCTCCAACGCCTCGTTTGGCCTGACGACCCAGGGTTTCATCGATTTCGTCAAGGACAAGGTCGATCTCAGCGGCGTGTATGTTCCGCTTTACCAGTTCAACAACGCGTTCGGAAAAATCCCGGTGCTGGGCGCGCTGCTGACCGGCGGCCAGAACGAAGGCATTTTCGCGATCAACTACCGCGTCACCGGACCGGCCAGCAAACCCACGCTCAACGTCAATCCCCTGTCGGGCATGACCCCCGGCTTCCTGCGCAAGATATTCGGCGCGATCGACGGCACCGC
>JANLPL010000326.1:0-8619 GCA_031367195.1 Bradyrhizobium sp. | reverse complement strand
CGGCGAGATCGCGCCGATCACCTTCAGTTGTTCGTCAACCGATTCCAGCCCGACGACGGGGATATGATGCGTCTCCGCAATGCGGGCGAAAGACTCATCGACCTCCGGCAGGCCCTGCAACTGGCCCTCGATCTCGCATTTCGGCAGCGACGCCGTCACCGCCAGCATCCACAGTCTCAGATGATGCGCCATTTCCGGCGCCGTGCCCTTGGCCGCCAGCATGGCGTCGACGCGCCGCGCGTCCTCGCCCTCGATCAGGCCGGCGAAACTGTCGACGTCAGGCGTGATCGCCTCGCGCAGCATTTTTGAGCCGACCTCGATCTTTTGATTGGAATCGAAGGCGCCGAGTTCGGTCGCCACCGCGCTTGCGCTTTCCGCATAGGGCGCGGCCTGGCTTGCGAGCCGCATCGGACCGGCTTGCGTGGAATGCATCGTGCCGTAGAGGTAGGACGGCGCGAGGCCCGGCTTGTCGATCCGCCACAACAGCCCGTCGCCGTTCAGCATCTCCTCGGCATGGGCGGCCCAATCCGGCTTGATCGCGGGATCGGCGGAGAGATCGACGCCGCCGCAATCCCCGGCGAACGCGGGCGCGGCGAGCAGCAAGACGGTCAAGACCGCGAGTCGGCGCAGCATTGCATTTCCTTAGACGGCTGCGGACTATCACAATTTCCGCAGCGCCACCTGCTCGATGCGATGGCTGGCGCCCTTGATCAGGCGCAGACTCGCGCGCGGCCGGGTCGGCAGGATGTTCTCGCGCAAATTCACCAGATTGATGCGCCGCCAGATGTCGCGCGCGGTCGCCTCCGCCGTCGCGTCGTCAAGCTCGGAAAATTTCTTGAAGAAGCTGAGCGGATCGCGGAACGCGGTGTCGCGCAGGCGCATGAAGCGCTCGACGTACCATTTCTCCAGCAATTCCTCGCTGGCGTCGAGAAATACGGAGAAGTCGAAGAAATCGGAGACGAACGGCGCTTCGTTGCCCTCGCGCTTCAGCCGGTTCGGCAACAGCACGTTGAGGCCCTCGACAATGAGAATGTCGGGCCGATCGACCACGACCGTCTCGCCCGGCACGACGTCATAGACGAGGTGGCTGTAGATGGGCGCCTGCACATTGCGCTCGCCCGCCTTCACCGCGGCGAGAAAGTTGATGATCGCCGTGCCGTCGTAGCTCTCGGGAAAGCCCTTGCGCTCCATCATGCCGTCGGCGATCAGCCTGGCGTTGGGATGCAGGAACCCGTCGGTGGTGACGAGCTGCACCTTCGGCGTGTTGGGCCAGCGCGACAGCATGGCTTGCAGCACGCGGGCGGTGGTGGATTTGCCCACCGCCACCGAGCCGGCGACGCCAATGATATAAGGCACCTTGCCGTCGTCGGCGCCGAGAAACCGCTGCGTTGCCTTGAACAGCCCCTGCGTCGCCGCGACGTAGAGCGCGAGCAGGCGGGACAGCGGCAGATAGATCGCGATCACTTCGTCGATCGAGATCGGGTCGTGGTTGGATTGCAATTTGCGAAGATCGTCGATGGTGAGCGTCAACGGCGTGTCGGCGCGCAACCGCGCCCATTCGTCGCGCGTGAAATGGCGGAACGGCGAGGCGGCTGCAAGCACGCTTACGGGGGGCGCAGCCATGTTCATTTCGGCCTCGACGCTTTTTCCTCGTGCCCGCTGCGGACGGTGCGCCGCTCCAGCTCCGCCATCACGGCCTCAAGCGGGATCTTGCGCGCCTGCAACACGACCAGGAGATGATAGAGCACGTCGGCGGCTTCGCCCGTCAGCGCCGCATCGTCCTCGGCGACGGCGGCGATCACGGCTTCCGTCGCTTCCTCGCCGAATTTGCGGGCGCAGCGGGCCACGCCCTTGTCGAGCAGGGAGCGAGTATAGGATTCGCCCGCGTCCGACTCGGCGCGACGCGCGACGATCTCGGCGAGATTTTCGAGCGCGAACACCGGCAAGCTCCTCAAGCCACAAGCGCCTATTTTGCCGTTCTCTGAACGGTTTGTCGAGCAAGCGCCGTCTCGGCAAATAGGGGGAGATTGACGTTTGTCAAAGCCGGAGCGCGTTTTCGGCGCCAACCCTGCGTCATGACCGACGCCGACCTGATCGCGCGCTACGACGGCCGCGCGCCGCGCTACACCAGCTACCCCATCGCGCCGCCGTGTTCGGCTACGCCCACGTGCCCTGGATGAAGAAGCATCAGGCCGTCATCCCGGAGGAAAGCCTGCCCGGCGCCGATGCACGGTTTGCGCAGCAACAGACGATCCACCGCGTTCTGACGCAAGAGGTCGGCTATCTCGCCATCGGCCTCGACCATTACGCCAAGCCTGGCGACGCGATGGCGAAGGCGGCGGCGGCGGGAAAACTGCGGCGCGGCTTTCATGGTTACACCACCGACGACGCGCCGGTGTTGCTCGGCTTCGGCGCCAGCGCCATCGGCCAGTTGCCTGGAGGTTACGTGCAAAACGCACCGACCGCGACGGCCTATAATAGGCTGATCGACGGCGGCGGCCTCGCCACCGTGCGTGGAATCGCGCTGCACGGCGAAGATGGGATGCGGCGCGAGGCGATCGAGCGGCTGATGTGCGCGCTGGAGGTTGATCTCATCGACGTGGCGCAAACGCATAGCCGCGATCCCGCCGGCCTGATCCAGGACGCCGCAGGCCTTGCGCGGTTCGTCGCCGACGGGCTGGCGCATTTCGACGGCCGCAAAGTCCTCGTCACGGAGAAAGGGCGGCTGTTCCTGCGTTCGATCGCGGGCATGTTCGACGCCTATCTCGCGCGTAACGAAGCTGAACCGCGTCACGCGCGGGCGATCTGGGCTTCCGCCGCGCGCTCCAGATTGCTGCGTAGCGCCTTGATGTCGCGCGTGAGCTTGGCGAAGGCCTCCGCCGGCAGATCGGCGGCGGCGAAGATGCAGCGCAAGATTTCGCCGGCTTGCGCGCGCATCGCCGCGCCCTTTTCGGTTAGAGTCACGATCACCCGCCGCTCATCCTCGCGCGAGCGGCGGCGGGCCAGCAGATCCATTGCTTCCAGCCGCTTCAGCAGCGGCGTCAGCGTATTGGTGGCGAGCGACAGCTTTTCTCCCAACGCGCCGACGGTCACGCCGCTCTCGCCCCATAACGCCACCATGACGAGGAACTGCGGATAGGTCAGGCCCAGTTTGCCCAAGGGCTTGCAATAGATGCGGTTGAACGCGAACCCCGTCGAATAGACGGCGAAACAGAGGAAATCGTCGAGTTCGGGAAGCGCTTCGGCGGCTTGTGGCATTATTGGCATTTAGATCGCGCGCGATTATATCGCAAGCGCTTGCGTGACCGGCTTTTGTCTTTTATACCGCTTACGATAGTATCGCACACGATATTATGATTTGGAAATGTCGCCGCGCCGCCGCACATAGGGGCGCGAAATCCCAAGGAGAGCCCATGCCCGTCGACGCCAAATACAAAACCAGCGCCACCGCCAGCGGCGGCGGACGCGACGGCAAGACGTCGCTAGCCGACGGCACTTTGTCGCTGCAACTCGTCGTGCCGAAAGAACTCGGCGGCCCCGGCGGCGACGGCGCCAACCCGGAAAAACTCTTCGCGCTCGGCTATTCCGCCTGCTATCTCGGCGCGATGCGGGTCGCCGCGCCGCAGATGAAGACGAAGGTTCCCGACGGGACGACCGTGACGGCGGAAATCGGCGTCGGCCCGCGCTCGGAAGGGGGCTTTGGCATCACCGCCGCGCTCGACGTCTATCTCCCCGGCATGGAGGAGGCCGACGCGCGCAAACTGGTCGATCTCACCCACACGATCTGCCCCTATTCCAACGCCATGAAGGCGAGCCTCGACGTCAAGACGACCACGCGCTCCTGATCCTAAGCGCCGCTGCCGGCGGCGTCACGCCGTCGGCAGTTTGTAATCCTTGAACGCCTCGCGCAGCTTCAGCTTGTTGATCTTGCCGGTGGCGGTGTGGGGGATTTCCGCGACGAGCTGCATGTCGTCGGGCATCCACCATTTGGCGATCTTCGGCTTGAGGAAGTCGAGCAATTCCTCTGGCGTCGGCGTCTTGCCCTCTTTCGGCACCACGATCAGCAGCGGGCGCTCGTCCCATTTGGGATGCGCGATCCCGATCACGGCCGCCTCGGCGACATCGGGGTGGCCGACGGCGAAATTCTCGATGTCGATCGAGGAAATCCACTCGCCGCCCGACTTGATGACGTCCTTGGCGCGGTCGGTGATCTGCATGTAGCCCTGTTCGTCGATGGTGGCGACGTCGCCAGTGTCGAAGAAGCCGTTCTCGTCGAGAATGTCTCCGCCCTCGCCCCTGAAATAGGATTTCGCCACCGCCGCGCCGGCGACCTTGAGCCGGCCGAAGGTCTTGCCGTCCCATGGCAATTCCTTGTTGTCGTCGTTGACGATCTTCATTTCGACGCCGAACGGCGCCCAACCCTGTTTCGCCTTCAGCGGCAGAATTTCCTCGAAATTATCGCGCTTCGCCTCCGGCTTGACATAGCCGGTGGAGCCGAGCGGGCTCATCTCCGTCATGCCCCAGGCGTGCCGCACCTCGACGCCGTAATCCTGCTCGAAGGCGCGGATCATCGCCGGCGGACAGGCCGAGCCGCCGATCACGACCAGCTTTAGCGTCGAAAGTTTCTTCTGCTCTTTCTGGAGATAGCCCAGCAGCATCAGCCACACCGTCGGCACGGCGGCGGTGAAGGTGACCTTCTCGCTCTCCAGCAGCTCGAAAATCGAGGCGCCGTCGAGTTTGGCGCCCGGCATCACCAGTTTCGAGCCGCGCATCGGGCCCGAGAAGGCCAGGCCCCAGGAATTGGCGTGGAACATCGGCACGACCGGCATGCACACGGTGTCCGGCGCCATCGGCAGGCAATCGAGCCCGGTGACGAATAGCGAATGCAGCACATTGGAACGGTGCGAATAGAGCACGCCCTTCGGGTTGCCCGTGGTGCCCGAGGTGTAACAGAGCCCGGCGGCGGTGCGCTCGTCGAACTCGGCCCAGCGGAAATCGCCGTCGGCCTCAGCCAGCCATTCCTCGTAGGCGACGGCGTTGCGGAGTTTGGTGGCGGGCATATGCGCGCCGTCGGTCAGCACGATGTAGCGTTCGATGGTCGGCAGCTTGTCTTGCAACGCCTCCAGGATCGGCAGGAAGGTCAGATCGGTGAACAGCATCCGATCTTCGGCGTGATTGATGATCCAGGCGATCTGCTCGGGAAACAGGCGCGGATTGACGGTGTGGTAGATCGCGCCGATCCCGGTGATGCCGTACCAGGCTTCAAGATGGCGCGACGTGTTCCACGCCAGCGTCGCGACGCGGTCGCCGAGTTTTATCCCTTCGCGGGCGAGCCGCTGCGCCACCTGCAACGACCGGGCGCGCAAGGCGCCGTAAGTCGTGCGATGGATCGGACCTTCGACCAGCCGCGAGACCACCTCTTGTCGGCCATGCTGCGCGCCGGCGAAGTCGATGATCTTGTGGATCAGCAGCGGCCAATCCTGCATCTGGCCCAACATGGCGTTCTCCCTATGCCGCACGCGGCGGCTATTTCCTAAGCCGGAGCAAAATGCCCGACCCCGGGCGGCTTGGCAATCGCCCGAATTGCCGTCGCGATCACATAGCGATATGGGTGAAATAGCCGGGCAGGGACAGCGGATGCAGGAAAATCGAGCCGACGATATAGCGGTCAGGGTTTGGTTCCGCCTCATCCGGCTGGAGTCGCGGCTCGGCGCGGCGGTGTCGGAGCGATTGCGCGAAATCGGCCTGTCCGTGCCGCAATGCGACGTGCTGACGACGCTGACCGAGGAGGAAGGCGTCAGCCAGCAGACTTTGGCGCAGCGCCTATATGTCACCAAGGGCAATATTTCCGGCCTGCTCGACCGGCTCGAATCCGCCGGCCTCGTGGAGCGCCGCTCGATTGCCGCCGACCGGCGTCAATATGAGATCCACCTGACCGAGAGCGGCCGCGATTCCGCGCACCGCGCCATCGCCATTCAGCACGCCGTGATCCGTGCGACCCTGGGCCGCATACCGGAAGGCGATCTCGAAACCTTCGAGCGGATGCTCATAACCCTGCGAGACATTGTTCGCGCCGAGGCGACGGCGGAGTGAAGCGGAATTACGCCGAAATGACGAACAGCCCGATCGTGCACAGCAGGCCGACGAAGAACGCGGCCGAGCGCAGCGAACCCATGCCCGCCAGATAAAGCGCGCCATGGGCGATGCGGGCCAGAATGAACACGACCGCGAGCGTGTTGATCCAGCTTTGCGTTGCATGGACGTTGTGGGCGATGATCACGGCGGCGACGAAGCCGGTGGTGACCTCGAAGGCGTTCTGATGCGCCCCCAGCGCCCTTGATTCGAAGCCGCTCAGCCCGACAAGCGCCGGACGCGGCTCGTTATTGTCGCGCCGCGCTCCCAGTTTCACATTGAGCGGGGTGAACCAGACATAGGGCAGCAGAATCGCGACGAGAACGCACCAGTAAGCGATGGTCATGAAATTTGTCCCCCAGCAGAAGGCGCCGAGCCAAGCACGACTACGCCCTGAGTGCAATTCGGCCGTGTGAAATCCCGCTCGCTCAGTCGTCGATCCGCTTGATGAACCATTGCAGCAGCCGCGACCACAATTCGTCCCTGGCGACGAGATCCTCAACGCCATGCTCCAGATTGGGGTTGTCATTGACCTCGATCACAACGACACCCCCCGCCGTCTCCTTGAGATCGACGCCATACAGCCCCGTTCCGATCGCCCGTGCCGCCGACAGCGCGGTCGCGATCACACGTGGAGGCGCCTCGGCGACGCCGATGGTGCGAAAGCCGCCCTCCTTGGAGCCGTTCGGCCCGTGCTTGATGATCTGCCAATGGCCGCGCGCCATGTGATATTGGCAGACGAACAGCGGTTCGCCGTCCAGCACGCCGACGCGCCAGTCGAACTCGGTCGGCATATATTCCTGCGCGATCAGCAGATCGGTGTCCTCGAACAATTTGTCGGTCAGCGTCTTCAGTTCGGCCGCGCTTCCCACCTTGTGCACGCCGCGCGAGAACGAGCCGTCGGGAATCTTCACCACCATGGGAAAACCGAGCGCCTCGGTCGCCCGCCTCAGGTCGTCGTCGTCGGCGAGCATCAGGGTGCGCGGCGCCGGGACGCCGCGCGCCTGCATAAGCTCATGCAGATAGACCTTGTTGGTGCAGCGGATCATCGAGGCCGGGTCGTCGATCACCGGCATGCCCTCCTGCAAGGCGCGGCGGGCGAAACGATAGGTGTAATCGTCGATCGAGGTCGTGGCGCGAATGAACAGCCCATCATACTCGGCGAGTTCCGCGAGCTGCTTGCGCGTCAGCAGATCGACCTCGACCGAATGCCGCTCGGCGAATTTCTGGAAATAGCGCAGGGTCTCGACCGAGGAGGGCGGCAATTTCTCCTGCGGGTCGTAGAGCAC
Organism: Bradyrhizobium sp.; assembly: GCA_031367195.1. Taxonomy (GTDB): domain Bacteria; phylum Pseudomonadota; class Alphaproteobacteria; order Rhizobiales; family Beijerinckiaceae; genus Roseiarcus. The sequence goes on along the minus strand of JANLPL010000326.1, from coordinate 1,198 downwards.
GGCGAGCGAATATTTCGCCGGCGCCCGCGCGCGCGGGCTGCGCCAGTCGCGCTGGCTGTGCTGATGCAGCGCCTCGCGGAAGAAGGCGGCGTCCTCGGGGGCCAGTTTGGCGAGCGGACGCGCGCGTAGGCGGTCGATCCGCCATGTCTCGCCCGGCGTGATCGACACTTCCAGCGCCGGGCAGCGATACCAGTCGAACAACAGCCGCCCGAACGGCTCGAAGCGCGCATCGCGCGAAAGCCCGAAGCAGAACAGCAGTTCGAACGGCGCTCCGGCCTCCGCGCGCGCCTTCCTCGCCGCGCTCGTCAGCGCTTCCTGCAAGTCCGGCAGAGATTGCTGGTAGAGCTTCGGCTCGCGCAATTCGAGCATCGTTTCCACCGTCGGCATGATGCGATGGCCGCGCGCTTCCGCCAGCAGCGAGGCGTAATAGCCGCGCGATTGGTAATTGTAGGAGCGCGACAGGTTGATGATCTTGGGCCGACCCGGCCCCCCGAACAGTTTCGGCCGCGCGAGATAATCCCGCGTGGTGATGACCTTGTGCGGCGTTTCGGCGTTGGGAAAATCGCGCTGCTGATCGACGAGAACGACCCAGCCGGTCATCTCTTACGTCCTCGACCCGCGAGAGAAGCGCGACGCCAAGCTCATGAATCCGCGCTTCTCCGCTCGCCGGACAAAACGTTGGGCGAATCGCCGCCAGCTAAGATGTCGGCGCCTCGCGACGAACACAAGCGGCGGCGGGGCCTGGCGCAGGTTATTTTTGCATCGGGATGAGCGACTTCTCGAACCGCAGCGCCTCCGCGCCGTCGTCGTAATAGCCGGGATGGCGGCCGAAGCTGCGGTAGCCGAGCTTCTCGTACAATGCGATCGCCGGCGCATTGTCGTAGCGCACCTCCAGCCGCAGGCGGTTTCGCCCATGCGCGCGCGCGTAGCGCTCGGCGGCGATCAGCAACTCCCGGCCGACGCCGCGCCGCCCCTGTCCGCTTTGCACCGCCACCGAATAGATCCGCGCCGAGAGCGAACGCGCGGGCAACGAAACGAGGATGTAGCCGATCACGCGGCCGCCCGAGCGCGCGGTCAGCAGCGGCCGATGCGAGGCGCGCAGAAACCGCCGTAGCGCGCGACGCGACAGTCGGGCGCCCACGCAGGCGGCGCATTCGAGGGCGCCGGTCGCCACGAGATCGGTGGGCAGGCCCCCCCC
>JANLPL010000315.1:0-1943 GCA_031367195.1 Bradyrhizobium sp. | reverse complement strand
GGCGCGATGGCGTCGCATTATGCCGTCGGAGTTCTTCCGGCACGCCCGAAAAAGCCCCGGGATAAAGCGAAAGTCGAAGCCGGCGTCCGGTTCGCGCAGACCTATATTCTCGGGCGATTGCGACGGTTGACGTTCTTCTCGCTCGCCGAATGCAACGAGGCCATCACGCTGGTCATGCAACGCATGAACGAGCGCACGATGCGCAAACTCGGGTTGAGCCGGCGCGAGCTGTTCGAGAAGATCGAGCGCGGCGTCCTCAACAATCTGCCCGCCGACGATTGGGAGTTCGCGGAATGGCGACGTGCGCGGGTCAATCTCGATTATCACATCGAGGTCCATGAGTTCCTGTACTCGGTTCCGCACGCCCTGATCCGCGAGGAAGTCGATGTGCGCGTCACCGCGCGCACGGTCGAGATCTTCCATCGCGGCCAGCGCGTCGGGGTCCATCAACGCCGCTACATGGGCGCGCCAAGCCCGGCACAGACCCCGACCACATGCCCAGTTCCCATCGGCGTTACGCCGAGTGGACGCCGGATCGCTTCCGGCGTTGGGCCGGCAAGATCGGGCCAAACACCGAGGGCCTGATCACCGCCGTGCTCGCCAGCCGGCCGCATCCCGAACAGGGGTTCCGCACCTGCCTGGGGATTCTGCGCTCCTTTCGCGGTCTCGACGCCGGCCGCGTCGAGGCGGTCTCGGCCCGCGCCGTCGAACTGGGCGTCCTCAACTGCAAAGGCGTCGCCTCGCTCCTCGCCCGCAAGTTCGACGCGTCGGTCGCGGACGCCAGAGAGCTGGCCTCGGAAAACTGGACAGGACGATAAGTGGATTTCCGCCTGACAGCGGCGAGTATCGCCGCGCTTCAGGAGAGATCATGACTAGACGACCGCGCCGGAACCACACACCGGCTTTCAAAGCGAAGGTGGCCTTGGCCGCGTTGAAGGGCGAGAAGACGCTGACGGAACTGGCGCAAGTCTTCGACGTGCATCCGAACCAGATCACGGCCTGGAAGGCGCAATTGCTCGAAGGAGCGGCCGGGCTTTTCGGAGCCGAGGCGACGAGCGTTCCGCCGCCGGTGGATTTGAAAGTGCTTCACGCCAAGATCGGGGAGTTGGCGCTGGAGAACGATTTTTTGGAAGGCGCGCTCATCAAGGCCGGCATGCTGAGCGCAAAGCGATGATCGACCGCATCCACGACCTTCCCATCGCTCGTCAGGCCAAAGTCCTCAACATCAGCCGCGGCTGCGTCTACTACAAGCCGCGAGCCGTGTCGGCCGAGGATCTCGCTCTGATGCGTCGGATCGATGAACTGCATCTGGAATATCCGTTCGCGGGCAGCCGGATGCTGCGCGATTTTCTGAACCGCGAGGGCGTCGAAGTCGGCCGCCGCCACGTCGGCACGCTGATGAAACGCATGGGGATCGAGGCGCTCTACCGCAAGCCCAACACATCGAAGCCCACGCCGGGGAACAAGATTTATCCCTATCTTTTACGCGGGTTGAAGGTCGAGCGGCCGAACCAGGTCTGGGCGATGGACATCACCTATATCCCGATGGCGCGCGGTTTCGTTTACTTGGCCGCCGTCATCGACTGGTTCAGCCGACGGGTGCTCAGCCACCGCGTGTCGATCACGATGGAAGCGGCCTTCTGCGTCGAGGCGCTGGAGGGGGCGCTCGCCCGATACGGGAAGCCCGATATTTTCAACACCGACCAGGGCAGCCTCCCCTGGCTTGACCCGGGGATCACGAGTGAAGCCTTCACGAACGTTCTGATCGCCAACAAAATCTCGATCAGCATGGACGGCAAAGGCGCCTGGCGCGACAATGTCTTCGTCGAGCGCATCTGGAAATCGGTCAAATACGAGGAGGTTGTGTGCTGTGAACGGACTCGTTCGTGTTTCGAACGAGTGCGATGCTTTACCGGAGATGAGGGTAGGTCCCTCGAAGTCGG
>JANLPL010000361.1:0-12911 GCA_031367195.1 Bradyrhizobium sp. | reverse complement strand
GCTCGCCCGGATGCGCGCCACGCTTCGCCATCGCACGGGCGCGGGCGCGCAAGGACCGATCGTCGAGGCCAACGGGCTTGTCATCGATATGGAAAAGCGTCTCGTCTCCCGCCAGAACGCGCCGATCAGGCTGACGCCCCGCGAATACGATCTCTTGTGCATTCTCGCGCGAAACGCCGGCCGCGTCGTCACCCACAGCCAAATTCTCACGGCCGTCTGGGGGCCGGCGCACAAGGCCGATACGCAATATCTGCGCGTCTTTGTCGGGCAGCTACGGGGCAAAATCGAAACCGACGCGGCCTCGCCGAAGATTATCCGAACCGAGACCGGAATCGGCTATCGATTCATGGAGGGACGCGGAAACGACCCAACGGGAAGCGGCAAGGCCCGAACTAACGGAATGGCCTCTGACTACACATAAGGAAATTTGGGGCTGTCGGAAAACCCTCTTGGGCGGCTTTCCGTCACCACTCTCATTCCGACATGGGTTTTCGGTCAGGATTTCCAGGCGATTCGGCCAGATGGAGAGCCTTCGTGCGGGATGTACGAAAATCATATGATTTCCGTCACTCCAAAGAAGCCGCAGCGATTGGCCCGGAATCCTAACGCATTGATTTTATTGAACAGAGATTCGAGATGTTCCCTCTATGTCCGCTTTTGGGTAGTAAAAGGCCATTCCGTTAGTTCGGGCCGGATGTCTGGAAAAGGCCGCCGGGCGTCGATTTTCGTGTTTTTTTTGAGCCGAGATCGATGGAATCGGGCCTCGGTTCGCTGGACTCTCGCCCCTGGATCACTGGACTCGGGCCCCAGCAGTCGCCTGCACGATGAGTGACGACGGCGCGGCGATTCATAATTTGCCGGACGAAAGAGCCGAAATCCACCGGACTCGAGCATAATTTGCCGAACTGGGCCGCAGTTTCGCTGTCCGCGTTCGCGGCGCCCGTTAAATGGCGGACGATCCCCGGTCGCGCGGCCCATCGGTTTTGGCCCGCCTTTTTCGGCGGGGCGCCCAAGTCCGGTACCCGCGAAGTTCATTCCGCCGCCACCTCGTCGAGCGCCCGCTCAAGGAGCAATCCCAGCGTTCGGCGCCGCTCGGCGGGAGGGCCCGCCCGAGTATTCCGCCAAGCCTCACTCGCCAAAATGGTTTGAGCGAGTCTCAGGTAATCCCCGGGAGGGCGCGGTGGCCTTATCGGCCCTATGGAACCAACGGCGGCGCGGCGCATCGGCCGCTCCGGCGCGGTCTCGCCCGTCGATTGCGCCAATTGGTCAAGCGTGAACGGCGCGGAACCTAAAGCCCTCCTCGCGCCGCCCATATCGAACAGCCGCGCGATCCCGAGCAACGTCGCCATCCGCCAACCCAGGGACGCCGTGGCCAGCGGCTCGCTCCGGTCCCGCACCGCACCGGCGCGAGGCGGCAAAGGCGCGTCGAACGCGACGCGCGAAATGAACGGGGTCGCGCTTGCGCCCCGCGCGCACGGGGCCGCCCAGAGCCGCCGCGCGGCGCGCAGCACTGCATCGGCCGCCGAGAGCGGACCGTCCGCGGCCTGGGCGAAGTCGCGGGACAGCGTCTTGAAGACCCCTTGAGATCTAGGCAAAGCGTCGCCGCCGGTGGCTTCGAGGCTTCGGACAACACCCTGGCGCTGAACACAAACCAAGCGGGCGCCGCCGCGGTTCCGGAACCGGAATCCCATCTGGCTCGGACAATGGGCGCACGTTTCCGACAGAAACCGGCCGTGCCGGTCGCTCAGGCAGCTTTCGACCGGGGCCCAACTCCGACGAATGTGATGGTCACGACCGGCCTCGGCATCCTCGCTCAGGCGGGCCGGACACACGGGTCTCCGGATCGCCCCAGCCGCACTGCTCTCCCGCCAGACATACAAGCCGACCGGTCTCCGCCGCATCGACAGCGCCATGACCTTCACCCGCCGTTCGGAAAGCCGGGAAGCTTTCGCCCAAGCCGAGACGGCGGCGGGCGCGGGCGCAAAATCCCGGCCCGAAAAGCCTATCCACCGGTCCGCACGCCCGACGCCAAGCCGCTCCGAGAGACCTTCTTCCGTAAGATCGTAGCGGCAGGCGATCCGTCCCTGCCACGACGAGAGCAACTCGTCTTCGAACGGCCTCGGGGCGATGGGAAGAAGCCCTCCGAAAATCATCCCGCCGCCCGGCGCAGCCGCTGCTCGGTCTTTCGCGTCATCGCCACGAGCGGCAGCACGAGGCCGTCCGCCTCGAAACTCTCCTTGGTGATGCATTCTTCCCCGGAGCGGATCGCCTCGGCGGCGACCGTCTCGATCAGGCGGAAAATCCGCACCGTCACCCCGTCGGTCAATTCGAGCACGCGTTTGCGCACCATTGTGGTCTTCAGCGCCGAGGGGCGCCGGAGCGGCAGGAGGGGCGCCCAGGCTCGACAGCAACTGCGTCAGAAATCGGTCGTCCGCCCACCGCCGCAGGTGCAGGGTCTCAAAACGCTCCGCCAATTGCGGATCGGTTAGCAGCGACTGGCGCGCCAGATCCGTCCCCGCGCAAACCAGCGGCGCCTTGAGGTCGTTCGCCAGGAAGCGGATGGCGTTCAAAAAGATACGCTGCTGGCGGAAACTGCCCGCCAACATCGCGTGGACCTCGTCGATGATCAGCATGCGGATCCCCATGCTGCGCAGGAGGCCGCGGCACATCTCCTTTTGCCGGTCCGTCGCGCCATCGACCGGCCCCGAGATCCCGAGGCTCACCAGCAACTCGCCGTAAATGTCGCGCTCGATCGGCTCGGCGGGCATCTGCATGGCGACAACCGGCATGGCCGTGACCCCCGTGGCCTTGCCGAAACTCGCCGGGTGGTCGCGCAGGAACTTCCGGATGATCTTCGTCTTGCCCATGCCGGTGTCGCCGTAAATCAGCAGGCAAGGCATCCGGTCGCGCGGCGGGTAGGCGAGCAAGTCCTCCAACCTCGCCAGCGCGCCCCGCGCTTGCTCAAAATCCAGCCAGCGATCAGCCCGGATCCAGGCGATCCGCTCCGCGTCGGGAAGGGCGGCCTGGCGGCGGTAGGCCGGCAGGAGATGATCGTATCCGCTCAAGACCACTCCTCGATCGACAGCAACGGTAATTCCTCGGGCATGTTTTCCTCGGCCGCGACACCCCCTTGCCTGTCGCTCGGACCCGCTTTTTGGTTCACCGCGGTCGCCGACAACGCCGAATTCCTCCGCGCGGCGTGGCGTCGGGCCGATTTTGTCGCCGCGGTCGCCGTCTCGATGAGTTCGCGCCGCGCCTCGACCGTGTCGAAAATCAGTTGTTCATCAATCAGCCTGACGCCGCGCTCCCTCAGGGCGCTCAAACCCATCCGGTGTTCGCCCAAGGCAATGCGCGGGCGGCGCAGATCCGCGAACCGGACCGGCCAATGCTCGCCGTCCGGCCCCTCGACGAACACGCTGGAGAGATCGCTGGGATCGTATTTGACCCGAAGCCGGCGATCGAGCCGCCCGGCCCAAGAGCTCAGCACGTCGTCCCAGTAGCGAAGTCCGAACAGGCGCACGCCGTCCCGCCGGATGCTGCGTTCTTCGAACGGCAGGAAATCGTACAAAAATTGCGCGTCGTCACGCGGAAACCGGAGCGGCTCCCGACGCGCGGCGATGGCGTCGCCCCACGCCGCGACAGGCGGCAGCAACAGGGAGCCGTGCACTTCAGCGTGATATCGACCGACGATCTGCAGCGTGAGCCATTTTTCAAGCTCATCGAGTGTCATGGCGGCGTGCTTCTCGGGATCATAGGCGCCGCGCTCGGCGACATTGCTGAAAGTCGTGCCCGGAAGCAGGTGGACAGCGCCCATCATCGTGCCAATCAGACGCTCGATATGCCCGCCATAGTGCGGGGTCGCCACCGGACGATGAACGAGCGAAACGCCGTATTCGGCGGCGCCCCGCTTAAGCGCCCGACCGCGGAACTCCTTCGCGTTGTCGAGGTGAATGAGGTCGGGAAGGCCCGAGACCGGCCAATCTCCCTCCACGCCGCGAGCCGCGAGCCAAGCGGATTTGCGCGTCACGGCCTGGTGGATGGCCAACGCGACCGAAGCGGCCGACGGCGCCTCCAGGCTGAGATAGAACCCGGCGACCCTTCGGCTCGCGACGTGGATCGCAAGCGTCAGCCAAGGGCGCTGAATCGGCCGACGGTGCACGGTCGACCACGAAAATATCGACGAGCGTGTGGTCAATCTGGACAACGTGAAGCGCATGATCGGCACGGTATTGAGCAACGACCGGCTTGAACCCGTCCCGCGCCGCTTTCGCGCCTTCCCGTGCGCCCACCAACACGCGCCGGTCAATCGACGCCACCCGCGCCTGGATGGCTTTGCGCGAAGGCGCCGCGACTGAACGCGCGCGACACAGTTGCCGGACGGGGTCGTGGAGCGCGCTGACGGACGGCTTCTGCCGTTTCAAATAATAGCCGCTGATCGCCTCCTCGATCAGCGCCTCGACATCATCGGCAAGGCGGCGCGCGCCCCGCGCCGGACCCGGCTTTGCCGCAAGCATTGAACTCGTCACTGGCTCGCCGCGGTACCGGTCAATCAGGGCGCAAAGTCGCGCCCGGCGAAGTCCCAACGCGCGGCAAGCCACAGCGACTTCCGTCGGCGACAGACGTCCCTCGCCCGCAAGTGGCTTGACGATGGCCTCCCGCGCGACGGCTTCGAGCCATTCGTCTTCGCCGACTTCGAACTTATCGCCCTTGCGCTTCAATCCCACCGAACGGCGCCCTCGCGCTTTTCCAGCGAATCAGGGATAAATTCCAGCCATCTGAGCAAATTCCACTCATCAAAGGCCAGAGAAAAGTGATAGGATTCAATGAAATTGAGTCTTGCTATTTTGGCAAATCGACAGCCATTGTCGCGACCCTTGGATGGCTGGAAAAGGCTGTCGGAGAGCCGATTTTCGAGTCATTTTGACGTCGGATCGATGGATTCCTGTCCTGAGATAGCTGGACTGCGAACCCGAGATCCCTGGACTGCGAGACTCGAGCGACGCGGTCGCCTCGAGGCGCGCGACACGCTGGCCGAGCGCGCGATTCACGAACCGCCCGAGCGTTCGGCGGCGCACGACGGCGGGCGCTGAACGCGCGTTTCGCCACTCCTGGCTGGGTCATCGCAGAATCTGTTCCGAAACGTATGCTAAGGATCGTCCCGGAACCGCCCTTTGGGTTTTGGGACGCCTAGGAATTTGTGGACAGTATTTCTGGACGGCTGTTCGGCTGATTTCGCCTCATACGGCCGCCCGTCCACGAAACGAGCGATTTCTGGACGCTCCTGTACGTCACTGATTTTTCGTCGCTATCGGCTTAGAGTGCGATTTGGAACAGATTCTGCGATGACCCCAAGAGCCCGCGCCGGTCCCCGGACGCAACTCGCGCGCGGATCGCAGTGCGGAATGGCAAGGCGACCCCTCGGGCGCGGCGCAATTGGCGAATAGATCGTGGAGCGCACTGACCGACGGCTTCAAGCGGCTTAGATAATAGCTCCGGATCGCCTCTTCGAGCACCGCTTCGACGTCGTCGGCGAGGCGCCACGCTCCCCTCGGCGGACCGGGCTTGGCGACCAGCATCGAACTCATCACCGGCTCACCGCGGTATCGGTCAATCAACGCGTAGAGCCGGGCGCGGCGAAGACCAAGCGCGCGGCAGGCCGTCTTGGCTTCCGTGGGCGTCAAAGGCCCCCCGCTCGCCAGCGGCCTGATGATCGCCTCCCGCGCAACAGCTTCCCGCGCCCCCGGTCGTCATCGACATCGAGCTTGTCGATCTTGCGCTTCAGGTGTCATCAAACGTTGCGCTCGCCCATTCCAGCGAATCAGGGATAAATTCCACCTGTCTCAGCAAATTCCACTCAACCTCGGCCAGAGAAAAGTGTTACGAATCAGCGGACCGGAGGCTATTGAACTTGAGCAAACGACAGCCATCGTTAGGCGCGTTGCGAGGCTGGAAAGCCCCCGATCCAGCGCCCCGAGGCAGCGCTTTTCGTGCCGAAACTCCGCACGGAGTTCGCGTTACGCCATCCGACGTTGACGCCGCCGCCCGCCATGTCATATAGCTAGCTTGGCTAGCCAGAAATACCCCGATGGAATGGCAACTGCAAGACGCCAAGAACCATTTCTCGAAACTCGTGCAAACCGCGCGCACGCAAGGGCCGCAGATCGTCACCCTGCGCGGCGAACGCGCGGCGGTGGTTCTGTCGGCGAGCGATTATGACGCGCTCACCGCCGCCCGCCCCAATCTCGTCGACTGCCTCCTGTCCGAGCCGCCCTGGGACGACGAACTCGCTGAGGCCGTCGAGCGCCGCGCCAAGACGCCCAGCCGCGACGGGGCTTTCTGATGTATCTCGTCGACACCAACGTCGTCTCGGAGGCCCGGCGCGGCTCGGTCGAGGCGGTCGGCTGGCTGCGATCGGTGAATCCTCTCGCGGTCTATCTGAGCGTGATCACGCTGGGCGAGATCATGCGGGGCGTCGCCTTGAAGCAAAAGACCGATCCCCATGCGGCCCACCCTCTCGTGCGATGGCTGCAAACCCTGCGAAGCGATCATGGCGACCGAATTTTGCCCATCACCGACTCGATCGCCCTCGAGTGGGGTCGGATCGCCGCGCTACGCCTCCGCGGCGACGCCGATGGCCTGATCGCGGCGACGGCTGTCGTCCATGATCTGATTGTGGTCACGCGCAACGTCGCGGATTTCGCGGATACGCGGGCGACGATTTTGAACCCTTGGGAGACGACATGATCGACCCGTTGGGCGCCATTTCCGATTCAGGTTCCCTGAACTTGGAACCTCGGCCATCCCTCGACAATTCGATCCTTGACGATGGCGCCGCCAGGACGACCTTGCCCACCCATCTGAGGGATCTCGCGGAAACCGCGCGCGATTACGCCAAGGCGTCCAGTTCCGAAAACACCCGTAGAGCCTATGCCTCCGACTGGCGCCATTACACCGGCTGGGCGCGCCGCCTTGGCCTGCCCGCCCTGCCGGCGAACCCGCAAACGATCGGCCTCTACATCGCCGCCTGCGCCTCCGGCGCGGCATCAGGCAAACCAGGTTGCGTCGCCACGATCGAGCGCCGGCTGTCGGCGCTGATGTGGAATTTCGCGCAGCGCGGGGAAAAATTCGATCGCGCGGACCGGCATGTGGCCACCGTGTTGGCGGGCGTGCGCCGCACCCAGGGGCGGCCGCCCGAGCAAAAGGAAGCGGTGCTGTCCGAGGATTTGCTCGGCATGGTCGCGACCCTCGATCTCGGCGATCTCCGGGGGCTCAGGGACCGCGCGATCCTTCTTGTCGGCTTCGCCGGCGGCCTGCGCCGCTCGGAAATCGTCGGCCTCGCCGGCCATCCCGAGGACGCGCTCGACGGCGGTTGGATCGAAATCCTGCCCGAGGGTCTCCTCCTGACGCTGCGCGGCAAAACCGGCTGGCGCGAGGTGGAGATCGGGCGCGGCTCGTCCGACGCCACCTGCCCCGTTGTCGCCTTGGAAACCTGGCTCAAGTTCGCGCGGATCGACCGCGGGCCGATCTTTCGCCGCGTCGTCGGCAAGTCGGTCGGCGCCGAAGGCCAGACCGACAAGCATGTGGCGCGGTTGGTCAAGCGAACCGCCATGGCCGCTGGCGTGCGCGGCGACCTCTCCGAAGCAGAACGGGCGCGGAAATTCTCCGGCCATTCGTTGCGCGCGGGCCTCGCTTCCTCGGCCGAGGTCGATGAGCGCTACGTGCAAAAACAGCTCGGCCATGCCTGCGCCGAAATGACCCGTCGCTACCAGCGCCGGCGCGATCGGTTCCGCGTCAATCTGACCAAGGCGGCGGGGCTATAGTCGAGAGCGCCAAAGGCGTTCCCGCAAGTCCGCGCCCTTGCGACGGCTGCTGTTTTCTGAATCCCTGTCGTCGTTCGGCAATGGCGCAGATGATTCGTGGCGGGGAAGAATATCAGCGACCCCTATCTGGACATTCTGAACGAGGACGCCACCCCTCTCGCGGTGGGCGGGTGAGTTCACGTATCCGGCCGGGCGGACAAGATGTGCCGGCTGACGACCGGTAGGAAGGATTTTCCCAAGATTATCCACCGCCCCGCGTTGCCGGAGGTCTGCGGTGGATATCTCAGGTTTCGATCGAAAATATCTGTGGCGTTTCGGTCTATGATGTTCATCCTCCCCTCCTGCGTCAACGTAATGGTGGCTAGGGCTTGTTCGTGAAATTCCCTTCCCGTTCCTCGCAATTGAGCCTGGCTAACGAGCCCGCCGCAACGCCGGTGCGGCGCGCCCGATCGCGCGATGATCTCAGCGAGCAACTGACGCGGCTGACGCCCGCCGAGCGGAGCCTTCTCAGGCTGAAGGCGCTGGTCGGCGTGGCGACGAACAAGGGCGACTTCCTGATCCTTTTGAGCGGGTCGGGCCTCGCCTCGCCAAGCGGCGGCGCGTGGAGCTACGCCTCCGTCAACCCGATCCTGAACCGTCTCCTCTCGCTAGGGCTGTTGGCGCCGGACTTTTCGTGCGTCGAATCGCTTCGCCACCCGCTCGCGATCGAAATGATCGCCGCACCGGAGGGGCGCGTGGCCGCCGAGGCTGTACGCCGGTTGTTTCCGGCGCCGGCGTATCGCCGCTTATACTATTCGTCTTCCCCCCAAACGGATCCCGGCTCGACCGTCAGACTGCGGTTGGCGATCTACCAGAACGACGCCGAGGCGTTCCGTCTCGTGATCGACGAATGCGACAAAGCCTACCGCTTGGCCCCTGGCCCGCATATTCTGGAAGCGCTGTTCGCGGATACGACCCTTGACGTGTCCTGGCTCGCCGGTCTTGCGCCCGATCTTCAGTACCGACTGTTCTGGGTCAAACTCGCGCGCCTGATTGCGACGGGCGAGGTGAGCGCCGACCTGCCGGCCCTTCTGGCTCATTATCGCGACCACGAGAATGAGCCGGGTTACGCCGCATTCAAATGGGCGCTGCTGCACGTCGATATTCTGGCGGGCGAACTCGACGCCGCGAGGCGGAAAATTAATGGCTTGGCGGAGGAGGCGCCGGAGACCAAGCCGTACAACCGCCATCTTCTGCTGGCGTCCGTGGCGTTTCTCGAAGGCCGCAATGAAGAAGCGCTCGCGGGATATCGCGTTGCTCTGAAACTCTACAAGAAGGACGTCGGCAAGAGGAAGGTGTTTTTCGAGGGCTACAACGGATTGTTTTTCCTGCTGGCGCTGATCCGGGCCGACGATGCGGCGCTACATGCGGAAATTCAGACGCATCTGGACGCGACCCATCACGAAGACTCGCTGTTCGGCGCTGGCTTTCACGCCATTCAGGCTCTGCTGTTTCTGCTCAGGGGAATGGAGGCGAAGGCCCGAATCCTGCTCGGCGCCTTGCGACAAGGCGTCGTCCACGAACCGGTGTCGGCCGCGGTCCGCGCGTTGGTGGAATTCCTGGTCGATCCCGAATTGGCGAAGGCCTGGCTCAAGGACACCGAGGCGCGGTTCGCCGCGCTTGGGCGCACGTTGCCGCTGATCGCGCGGATTCATGCCGAAATTCTGGCCAAGCTCTCCGCCCGGCCCGAACCCTACGAGGACTTCCTGCGCGCGCCGCGGGACTGGGGCCCGCTGATCGCCTTCACCGAACTCATCGTGCTGCAACAGCCGTGGGAGCGCGGCTTCGAAAGTCTCGCCCAATTCCTGGGCGCGGGCGCGCCGGCGCCGGTCACGGCTCCCGTCGCGACAAAATCGCGACGGCTCGTCTGGTTCGTCGATCCCGAAACCAAGCAGGTCGCCGTGCAAGAGCAATCGGCCAAGGGCGCCGACGGCTGGAGTCCCGGCCGCAACGTCGCGATGAAACGTTTGTACGAGCAGGATCCCAAGCTCGACTATCTGAGCGACTACGATCGCCGGGCGTTGCGCACCATCGGCAAGACCTCCGCCGGCTACTACGGTCAGGAGAATTACGACTTCGACGCCTACGAAATCCTTTTGGCGCTGGTCGATCATCCCCTCGTGTTCGACAGCCGGCGCCGCGACCAGCGATTGGAATTCGTCGCCTACCCCGTCGAATTGGTGGCGAGCGAGCAGAAGGACGGCTACCGTTTCGCGTTGTCGCATCGGGCGACGCAGCCGACGGCGTTCCTGGAAGCGGAAACCCCGACGCGATGGCGCGTCGTGGACTTCGCGTCACGACTGCTCGCCATCCAGGACATTCTCGGCGAGGGCGGCCTCCTCGTGCCGCGCCAGGGCCGCGAGCGGGTGATGGCGCTGGTGAGGGTTCAGCATCCGAGCCTGCCGATCCGCGCCGAACTCGCCGACGCGGATTTGCCGGCGATATCCGGTCGGCCCGAACCCCTATTGCAAATCCAACCCATCGGCGACGGACTGAAAGTGACGATGGTCACGCGCCCGTTCGGCCCTGACGGTCCCTTCTATCTCGTCGGTCTCGGCGGCAAATCGGTGCTGGCGACGATCGACGGCGTCCGCCAACGCGCCCGTCGCGACCTCGACGGCGAACGCGGCCTCGCCGATGGGCTATCGGCCGAGTTGAGCCACCTCGAGGGCCGAGGATCGGCCGCCTACGAGTGGACGATCGAGGACGCCGGCTCGGCCCTGGAGTTTCTGCTGCAAGTGGGTCAGCATCGGCCAGCGATCCCGGTGGAATGGCCGGAGGGCAAACGCAGAAGCGTCCGCGGCGAGGTCTCCGCGGCCCATCTCTCGCTGAGACTCTCGCACGCGCGCGACTGGCTGCAATGGGAAGGCGAGGTGAAGGTCGATGACGAACTCGTCCTCGACATGCGCGACTTGCTGTCGCGGCTGGAGAGCGCGCAAGGTCGGTTCGTGCAACTCGCCGACGGCGTCTTTCTTGCCCTCACCGAACAGTTTCGCAAACAATTGGAGCGCCTGAACGGCGTCTCCGAGGATCACGGCAAGGGGCGGCGGATGCCGATTCTCGCCAGCGTCGCGGCGCGGGATCTCGCGGAGGACGCCGGCAAATTGAAGGCCGATAAGGAATGGAAGGGCTTCGTCGAGCGCCTGAGCGCCGCCGGGCGGCTCGAGCCCGAAGTTCCCTCGACGTTGCAGGCCGAATTGCGCGATTACCAGATCGAGGGGTTTCGTTGGTTGTCGCGCCTGGCGTTCTGGGGCGCGGGGGCGTGCCTGGCCGACGACATGGGACTGGGCAAGACCGTCCAGGCCATCGCGGTCCTGCTCGGCGAGGCGCCGCACGGCCCTTGTCTGGTGATCGCGCCGACGTCGGTGACCCACAATTGGGAAAACGAACTGACCCGTTTTGCCCCCAGTCTCGCGATCCGCCGTTTCGGCGCCGCCGGCGGCAGGGCGGAAATCCTGGCGGGTCTTGGCGCGATGGATGTGCTGGTCGTTAGCTACGGGCTGCTCCATCAGGAGGCGGAAGGGTTGGCGGAAATCGACTGGCGCATGGTCGTTTTCGACGAAGCGCAGGCGATCAAGAACGCGGAGACCCGGCGCGCTCAGGCGGGGCAGCGTCTGAAGGCGCATTTTCGCGTGGCGCTGACGGGAACGCCGATCGAAAACTATCTCGATGAATTGTGGAGCCTGTTCGCCGTCATCAATCCGGGCCTGCTGGGCTCGCGCGAAAATTTCGGCCGCCGCTTCGCCACGCCGATAGAGCGCAATCGCGACGCGAGCGCGCTCAATTCCCTGCGCGCCCTGGTCCGACCATTCATGCTGCGGCGCACCAAGAGCGCCGTCCTCTCGGAATTGCCGCCGCGCACGGAAGTCACCGTGGAGATCGACCTGCCCGAGGACGAGCGCGCGTTCTACGAAGCCCTGCGTCTGAGAGCGCTGGAAACGCTCTCAGAACTCGGCGACAGCCGCGGCGGCCAGACTCGCATTCACATTCTCGCCGAAATCACCAGGCTGCGCCGGGCCTGTTGTCATCCCGGCCTGATCGATCCGACGACGCTCTTGCCCGGCGCCAAACTGCAGGCGTTCCTCGAACTCGTCGATGATCTCATCCGCAACAAACACAAGGCGCTGGTGTTCAGCCAGTTCGTGGGCCAGCTTGAGCGCGTGCGCGAGGCGCTCGTCACACGCGGAATCGCGCATCAATATCTGGACGGCGGGACGGCGGCCCCGGAGCGCGAAAAGCGGGTTGCGGCCTTTCAGGCGGGGCAGGGCGACCTGTTCCTGATCAGCCTGCGGGCCGGCGGCACGGGGCTCAATCTCACCGCCGCCGACTACGTCATACATCTCGATCCCTGGTGGAACCCTGCCGTCGAGGATCAGGCCAGCGACCGCGCTCACCGAATCGGCCAGCAGCGTCCCGTCACCGTTTACAGACTCATCGTACGCGACTCGATCGAAGAAAAAATCCTCGAGTTGCACCGCTCGAAGCGCGACCTCGCCAGCGACCTGCTCGAAGGGACGGAAGTCAGCGCCAAATTGTCCGAGGAGGACTTGCTGAATTTGATACGGTTTTGAACGCGTGTTTCGCCCCGGCGCTCTCATCGCCGCCGTCGAGGCAGGCGCTAAAATTGCTGCGCTGGAGGTATGCGACAAGGAGCCGCTACCGCCGGGGCATCCGTTCCGCACTTCGCGCCACACATACTTGCACCCTATCTCGGCCATGGCGCGGCCGAGACATGGCGGGATTTCTATCTCCGCAATATCGAAAACGCCGAGGCCTTCCTGGACGGAAAGCCGATCCGGGTTTTGAACGCGCCATAAGCTGTAGTTCAGCGTCTCGCCGGATGCTTTGATAAGGAAATTCCATGACGTCGATGATTTCCGTCACTGCCGTTTCCAAAAAATACGCCTCGGGGCTTACCGCGCTTGACGATATCAATTTGGAAATCGCGAAGGGGGAGATATTCGCGCTGCTTGGACCCAACGGCGCGGGAAAGACCACGCTCATCGGCGTCATATGCGGCATCGTATCGATGACCTCGGGACGGATTCTCGT
>JANLPL010000274.1:0-13665 GCA_031367195.1 Bradyrhizobium sp. | reverse complement strand
CCGATGCGGCCGCGCTGTATGCGAAAAAGGGCTGGCGGCTACCGACTCGCATCGGCCGGGTCTATGACGCAAGCCGGGCCGAGCGGGAGCTGGGTTTCCGCGCACGTACCGATTTCGCCGCCGTGCTGGCGGCGTTGCGCGCCGACGCCGACCTGCCGTTCGCGCACGATCCCGCTTTCGTCTCGCCCTCGGCGGCTTTGGCTACAATCTAACGCCGCGCCCGCAGGGCCGTCGAAGACGCGCTCGACCGGGGCCCGTGCAGGAAAATCCAGGCGGGCGGGGCGAGGTAGGCGAGATTTTGCGCGTCGCTCTCCGGCCTGCGCCAGCGGCTGAGCGCCTGCGCCGCGCGGCTCGATAGCGCCGACAGGCTCGCGCCCGGCCGATCCACCACCAGAATCGGAACGGCGCCGGCGATCTCGCCCCAGTCGCGCCAGCGATGAAACTGAGCCAGATTGTCGGCGCCCATGATCCAGACGAAACGCGCGCCGCGCGCGCGGACCATGAGATAACGCAGAGTGTCGGCGGTGTAGCGCGAACCGATTTCGCTCTCGAACCCGGTGACGGCGATGCGGGGATCGTGGATCAGCGCGCGGGCGGCTGCGAGCCGCGCCCGCAGCGCGGAGAGATCGCCGGTCGATTTCAGCGGGTTTCCCGGCGTGGCGAGCCACCACAGGCGGTCGAGGCCCACCCGCGTCAGCGCGAGATGCGAGGCCAGCAGATGCCCCTCATGCGGGGGATTGAACGAGCCGCCGAGCAGCCCGATCGTCTGGCCCTTCGCGAACGGGGGCAGGCGAACGTATCCCCCCTCGCGCCGCATCGGCCGTGACTACACCAGAACGCCGTGGCAGTGCTTGAACTTCTTGCCCGACCCGCAGGGGCAAGCCTCGTTGCGGCCGATCCGGCCCCAGCTGTGCGGATCGTTGGGATCGCGATCCTCGGTCGCGACCAACGGCTCCTCATAGGCCGAGGTCGCCGGCGAGAAGGCGGCGTTGATCGGCTCCGAGATCGCGCCGAGATCGGCCTCGTTGACGCCCGTCAGCGGGTCGAGATGCTGGTACTGCAACTGCGGCTCTGGCATCGGCTCCTGGAACCGCACCTCGATCCGCATCATCTGCGCGATCACGCCCTCGTGCCATTGCGCGATCAGCTGGCGGAACAGATCGAACGCTTCCGATTTATACTCGTTGAGCGGATCGCGCTGCGCCATGCCGCGCCAGCCGATCACCTGTCTGAGATGGTCCAGCGTCACCAGATGGTCGCGCCAGAGATGGTCGAGCGTTTGCAGGATCACCTGCTTCTCGACATAGCGCATCGCCTCGGGCGAATTGCGCTCGACCCGCTCGGCGTAAGCCGCGTCGGTCGCCTTGTGCAGCCGCTCGGCCATTTCCTCGTCGGCGATGCCCTCTTCCTTGGCCCAGGCGTCCAGGGGAAGGTCGAGGTTCAGCTTGGCGCCGACCTCCGCCTTCAGCCCCGCGATATCCCAGGCTTCGGGATAGGCGTCGGCCGGGATGTGCTTGGTGACGATGTCATCGACCACGCCGGCGCGCATCTCGGCGATGGTCGGCTCCAGCGATTCCTGCGCCATCATCTTGCGCCGGTCCTCGAAGATGACCTTGCGCTGGTCGTTCATCACGTTGTCGAACTTGAGAATGTTCTTGCGGATGTCGAAGTTGCGCGCCTCGACCTTCTGCTGCGCCTTCTCCAGCGCCTTGTTGATCCAGGGATGGACGATCGCCTCGTCCTCCTTCAGCCCGAGCCGGCGCAGCATGGCGTCCATGCGCTCCGAGCCGAAGATTCGCATCAGATCGTCCTGCAACGACAGGAAGAATTTCGAGCGGCCGGGGTCGCCCTGACGGCCGGCGCGGCCGCGCAGCTGGTTGTCGATGCGGCGGCTCTCGTGCCGCTCCGTGCCGATGATGTAGAGCCCGCCGGCGTTGATCGCGCGGGCTTTGAGATCCTCGACCTCGGCGCGGATTTCCGCCCCCTTCGCCGCGCGCTCGGACTCGGCGGCGCTGGCGTCGACCTCCTGGCGCAGTCGCATCTCGACATTGCCGCCGAGCTGGATGTCGGTGCCGCGGCCGGCCATGTTGGTGGCGATGGTGATCGCGCCGGGCACGCCGGCTTCCGCGACGATGAAGGCTTCCTGCTCGTGGAAGCGCGCGTTGAGAATGGCGAAACTCTTGGAGGCGCGGCCGGCGCGCGCGGCCTCGTACAGCGGCTTCAGCGCGTTGGGATCGGAGAAGTCGATCCTGATGTAGCCATGCCGCTCCAGGAACTCGCCAAGCTGCTCGGACTTCTCGATCGAGGTGGTGCCGACCAGCATCGGCTGCAAACGCTCGGCCGCGCCCTCGATCTCGCGCACAACGGCTTTCAGCTTTTCCTCGGACGTCCGATAGACCTCGTCGTCCTCGTCGAGCCGCGAAACCTTGCGGTGGGTCGGGATCTCGACGACGGTGAGCTTGTAGATCTCCTGGAATTCGTCGGCCTCGGTCGCCGCCGTGCCAGTCATGCCGGCGAGCTTTTCGTAGAGGCGGAAATAGTTCTGGAACGTGATCGAGGCGAGCGTGACGTTCTCCGGCTGGACGGTGACGTGCTCCTTGGCCTCAAGCGCCTGATGCAGCCCTTCCGAATAGCGCCGGCCCGGCATCATGCGGCCGGTGAATTCGTCGATGATGACGACCTCGTCGTTGCGGACGATGTAGTCCTTGTCGCGCGCGAACAGCTTATGCGCGCGCAAGGCCTGATTGACGTGGTGCACCAGCGTCGCGTTGGCGGCTTCGTATAGCGAGCCTTCCTTCAACGCGCCAAGCTCGCGCAGCAGCTCTTCGGTGCGCTCGTTGCCGGCCTCGGTGAGGTTCACCGTGCGCTGCTTCTCGTCGATGTCGAACTCCTCGCGCACGAGTTTCGGAACAATCGTGTCGACGGTGACATAGAGGCCGGAGCGGTCTTCCGACGGGCCGGAAATGATCAGCGGGGTGCGCGCCTCGTCGACCAGAATCGAATCGACCTCGTCGACGATAGCGAAGGCATGACCGCGCTGGACCATGTGGCCCATCTCGTATTTCATATTGTCGCGCAGATAGTCGAAGCCGAATTCGTTGTTGGTGCCGTAGGTGATGTCGCTGGCATAGGCCTGCCGGCGCTGGTCGTCGTCGAGCCCATGCACGATCACGCCGACGGTCAACCCCAGAAAATTATAGACCTGCGCCATCCAAAGGGCGTCGCGGCTGGCGAGATAGTCGTTGACCGTGACAACATGCACCCCGCGCCCCGCCAGCGCGTTGAGATAGACCGGCAGCGTCGCCACCAGCGTTTTGCCCTCGCCGGTGCGCATTTCCGCGATCGCGCCCTCGTGCAGCACCATGCCGCCGATCAGCTGCACGTCGAAATGACGCTGGCCGAGCGCGCGCTTGGCGGCCTCGCGCACGGCGGCGAAGGCGTCGGGCAGCAGGTCGTCAAGCGTCCTGCCGGCGGCGAGCTGCGCCCGAAATTCGTCGGTCTTGCCGCGCAATTGTTCGTCGCTCAGCGCCTGAAATCCAGGCTCCAGCGCGTTGATGGCGTCGATTTGCGGACGATAGGCCTTGAGCCGGCGATCGTTGGCCGAACCGAAAACCCTCTTGAGAACCGTGCCCAGCATGAACGACCCTTCCGCCCCCGGGCCAGGGAGGCCCCAAGCGCCTTATCAACGGCGCACGCCGGGGTCTGCGCTTCATGCGCGCCCCGGGGCGGCGCTGAGATAGGCAGGCCCTCGCCCCTTGTCAACGAAAGCCCCGGCGGCGCACCCCGCGTTAATCATGTTGGCGACGTCGAAGCCGCGCCGTCTTGCAAAACGATGACAGTGTTCTTAAACTTTAGTTAACGTAGAGGCGGCGCGGCGTGGCGAAATAACATGCGCTGGATGGGTAAATATGAGCGCGTTGATCTCGCAGATTATCTCGAAGCTGGTGCGTTTCGGGCGGCTCCGAGTTGAGTTCTTCGACGGAACGTCGCGCGAATTCGGCGACGGCGCGGGGCCTGAAATCGCTGTCCGCTTCGCCGACAAGCAGGCTTTGTGGGAGCTGGTGCGCGATCCCGAGCTGAAACTCGGCGAACTCTACATGGATGGCCGGTTCGTTGTGACGAAGGGCGATCTCTACGATTTCCTCGCCATCGGCTCGGCGAACCTTTGGAAGACCGAGGGGCTCGCTTGGCTCAAACTGCTGGAAAAAGTGCGCGACGCGATCAAGAGTTGGAAGCAGCGCAACGACCGCCGCCGCGCGCGGGAAAACATCGCCACCCATTACGACCTCGACCATCGGCTATACGATCTTTTTCTTGACGCCGACCGGCAATATTCCTGCGCCTATTTCGAGCATCCCGGCCAGACGCTGGAGGAGGCGCAACTCGCGAAGAAACGGCACATCGCCGCAAAATTGCTGGTCGACGAGCGCCATCGCGTGCTCGACATCGGCTCCGGTTTCGGCGGCATGGGGCTCTATCTCGCGCGCCAGACCGGCGCGAGCGTCCTCGGCGTCACCCTGAGCGAAGAGCAATTGGCGATTTCGCAGGCGCGGGCGGAGGAGGCGGGACTGACCGCGCGGGCGGAATTCCGTCTCAAGGATTACCGCGACGTCGAAGGTTCGTTCAATCGCATCGTATCGGTTGGCATGTTCGAACATGTGGGTCTGGCGCATTTCGACGAGTTTTTCAGCCATGTCAGCCGCCTGTTGGCCGACGACGGCGTGATGCTGCTGCACGCGATCGGCCGCTCCAGCGGGCCCGGTTACACCAATCCCTGGGTCGCCAAGTATATTTTCCCGGGCGGCTACATCCCCGCCGTTTCGGAAGTTTTGGCCGCGATCGAGCGGCAAGGCCTTTTCGTCACCGACGTGGAAATGCTGCGCCTGCACTACGCCGACACCTTGAAAATCTGGCGCGAGCGGTTCAACGCGCGGCGCGACGAGGCGCGCGCTTTGTATGACGAGCGTTTCTGTCGCATGTGGGACTTCTACCTCGCCGGCGCCGAGACCGCTTTCCGCGTCGCCGGCAATATGGTGTTCCAGATCCAGATCACGAAGCGGCAGGACGTCGTGCCGCTTACGCGCGATTATATCGCCGCGCGCGAAGAGGCGCTGCGGCGGGTCGAGACGCCGGCGGCGATCCCGCGTCGGCAGATGGCCTGAGTGGCGCTCAGAACAGGGAAAGCTGGCGCGGCGCCTCCTCGTGCGCCACGGGCGGCCTGAACAGATCCGTTCGCAGCCCATCGGCTTTCTCGCTAAAGCCGAGCTTTCGCGCGGCGATCTCGAACCGTCGCCCGATCATCCAGGCGTAGGGGCCCGAGCCCGCCATCCGCCGCCCCCATTGCGATTCATAATCCTTGCCGCCGTGCATCGACTGCACCAGCGACAAGGTGTGTTTGAGCTTGTCGGGGAAATGGACGGCGAGCCACTCGCGGAACAGGTCGCGCAACTCCAGCGGCAGCCGCAGCGTCACATAGCCCGCCTCGCGCGCGCCGGCGGCGTGGGCGCGACTGAGGATCTTCTCGATTTCGTCGTCGTTGATCGCGGGAACAATCGGCGCCGCCAACACGCCGACCGGCACGCCGGCTTCCGCGAGCCGCTGGATCGCCTCCAGCCGGCGCTCCGGGGTCGGCGCGCGCGGCTCCATCCGGCGCGCGAGGTCGCGGTCGAGCGTAGTCACCGAGACATACACCTTCGCCAGTCCCTTGGCCGCCATCGGCGCCAGCAGGTCGAGATCGCGCAGGACGAGGTTCGATTTGGTGACGATGCCGACGGGGTGATCGGTGCGCGCCAGCACCTCCAGCACCGCGCGGGTGACCCGGTACTGCCGTTCGATCGGCTGATAGGCGTCGGTGTTGGCGCCGAGCGCAATCACCGCCGGCCGGTATTTCGGCGCCGCCAGCTCCTTCTCCAGCAAGGCCGCCGCGTTCTCCTTGACGAACAGTTTGGTCTCGAAGTCGAGCCCGGCGGAGAGCCCATGATAGGCGTGGGTGGGACGCGCGTAGCAATAGGCGCAGCCGTGCTCGCAGCCGCGATAGGGGTTGATCGAGCGGTCGAACGAAATGTCGGGCGATTCGTTGCGGGTGATGATCGTGCGCGGACGTTCGAACGCGACCTCGGTCTGCAACGGCTCGGCGGCGTCGTTCTCCCACCCGTCGTCGAGCGCCTCGCGCCGCAGGGCGTCGAACCTGCCGGCGGCGTTGGAAGGCGCGCCGCGTCCGCGCCGCGCCTCGACCGGGGCGAGCCGATCGGCGAATTGGGCCCCGAGTTGTCGAGCCACGACAACGCGTTGGCTGGCGTCGGTCTGTCGCGAAGCGGCGGCGCGCATCGGTTGTCTCCAGAACAAAAAGAGAACGAAGAGATAAGTCCCATAGAGCAAACCGTCAAGGGGCGGGATTTTGAACATTGAAAAAATGTGTTATCTACATTGCGCCTCCGGCCGCGCGCCTGTATATAGGCGCCAACGGCTCCCTAAAGACCGAAATGACCGAAGTATTTCAGCGTTATCTACCGCCCGACCCGAATGGCTTGCCGGTCGCGGCGCCGGCGCAGGCGTGGCGCACCGCGCTCGCTCTGGCGGCGGACGTGCGCGCCCAATTCGTCGCTTTGGTGGCGGCGCCGACGGCGGTGGCGATCCTTTATTTCGGGCTAATCGCCGCGCCGCAATATGTCGCGCACACCGAATATATCGTGCGCGGCGTCGATGCGCAGCGCTCCTCGGGACTGGCCGCCCTGTTTAATACATTCGGCGTCTCGCGCGCCGCCGACGAAACCTCGGCGATCGAAAGCTTCCTCAAGTCGCGCGATGTGCTGGAAAAGCTCAACCTCAAGGTTGATCTGCGCGCGGTCTATAAATCGAAGGCCGCCGACTTGTTTTCCCGCTTTCCCCGCCTTTGGGAACGCGATTCGTTCGAGAACCTGTTCGATTACTCGCGCTCGTTCCTCCAGGTCAGCAAAGACGCGACCAGCGGCGTCACCCGGCTCGAAGTCGCCGCCTTCGACCCGCCCTCCGCGCAGGCGATCGCCGCCGCCATGCTGGTTCTGGCGGGCGACATGGCCAATAATCTCAATGCGCGCGCGCAAGCCGACATGGTTTCGACCTCGAAGAAAGAGTTAGAGGACTCGCGCGACGCCGTGGTGAACGTGCAGGCCGAACTGACCGCCTTCCGCAACGAGGCGCTGCTGGTTGACCCGCTCGCCTTCGCCGGCGCGATGTTGCAGGAGATCGGCGCGCTTTCGCTGCAAAGGGCGCGTGCGCAGATGCAGATCGCCGAAGCCGAGCAGATGTCGCCCAACAATCCTTCGTTGCCGTCGCTGAAGGCCTCGGCCTCCGCGCTCAACAGGAAGGTGGAGGAGGAGCGGGGCAAGCTCGCCGGCGACAATTCCGCGCTTGCGGGCAAGGTGGCCAATTACGAGCGGCTCGTGCTGATGCGCGAGCTCGGCGAGAAACGCTACGCCGCGGCGCTCGTCTCGTTGCAGACGGCCGAGAGCGAGGCGCAGCGCAAGCGCGTCTATATCGAGGAGATCGTCCGGCCGAACCTGCCCGACGAGCCGACCCGGCCCGAGCGGCTGCGCAATGTCATGTCGGTGTTCGTCGTCGGCTTCATGGCTTTCGCCATTCTCTGGATTCTCAGCGTCGGCTCGAAGGATCACGCGCAATGACGAGCGGGAGCGGCGCAGCCGCCGCGATGATTGACGGCGGGGCGTCCTGATGTTCGCCGAACCAACCCGCGTCAACGAGATCGAGCTGCAACCGGTCCATTCCAAGGGCGAACTGGTCGTCGACAATTGGTGGCAGGGCGGGGCGGCGCCCCAGCCCAAGCCCTTGCATCGCCGCTACTGGCTGGAGATCTTCGCCCTCGTGCTGCCGATCGCCTTCGGCCTGATCTATCAGTTGCTGATCGCCGCGCCGCGCTATGTCTCGGAATCCGAGTTCATGGTGCGCACGCTGTCGGGCTCCGACATGGGCAATCTGGCGACCCTGCTGACCGACCAGAAGGTGACGCGCGCGAGCGACGAGACCTATGCGGCGACCGAATATCTGACCTCGCGCGACTCCGTCGATACGCTGACCACGCACGACGGCCTGAAGGCGATCCTGTCGAACCCGCAGGGCGACCTGTTCAACCGCTTCCCCAATTTCTACTCACGCGACACGCGCGAGCAGCTTTTCCGCCACTTCCAGAATTTCGTCGATCTGAGGGTCAACACGGAAAGCGGAATCGCGGACCTGCGCACGGTCGCCTTCACGCCGCAGGACGCGCTCGCGCTCAACAAAGCGATGATCGCCAACGCCGAAGGCTTCGTCAATCGGCTCAACACCCGCATTTTCAACGACGCCCTCTCCGTCGCCGAGCGCAACGTCGATGAGCAGAAGGAGAAGTTCGCGCAGATCGAGGCGCGGCTCACCGATTATCGCAACACCGAGAACATGCTCGACCCCAACAAGGAGGTCGCCGATTCGCTGAGCCGCGTCGGCGCGCTGATGACGCGGCTGTCGAAAGCCGAGAGCGATCTGGCCCAGACCGTCACCCTGACCCCGCGCGCTCCGCAGCTCGCCTCGCTCAACAGCGAAGTCGATGCGCTGCGCGACCAGATCGCGCTGGAGCGGGCGCGCATGACGGGCAAGAAGGGTTCGATCGCCGGCAAATTCGCGCAGTTCGACCATATCATGCTCGACCGCACGCTCGCCTCCAAGCAACTGGAATCGGCGCTGGCGCAATACGACAAGGCGCGGCAGGATCTGGCGCGCCAGCATTTCTATCTGCAAACGGTGGTCGAGCCGGCGGCGCCGGATCAGGCCGCGCAGCCGCGAAGGTTGCTCAACATTCTGATGATCGCGGCCGTCTGCCTGTGCGCCTATTCGATTTTGCGCGCGCTACTGAAAAACGTGCGCGAGCATCTTCCTTGAACCTGCCGAGCCGGCTGGCGAAGACCTGGCTCAGTCGCCAGCCCGTCGCGCAAGACCTGGGGCCGGCGCCGCCGACGGCGCGTCCGAGTGGTCCGCGCCGCATTCAACTGCACCAGATCGTCAAGGAATATCATACCGCCGTCGGGGTGCGCCGCGTGCTCGACGGCATTTCCTTCGACATTGCGGCGGGCGAGAAAATCGCCGTGCTGGGCAAGAACGGCGCCGGCAAATCCACGCTGGTCAAGATCATCGGCGGCGTCGAGGATCCCACGTCCGGCCGTGTCGTGCGCGATCTCTTCATGTCGTGGCCGATCGCCTTCGCCGGCGGGTTTGAAGCCTCGATGAGCGGCCTCGACAACATCCGTTTCATCGCCCGCATCTACGGCGTGCCAATCAAGGACGCGATCGGCTTCGTCGACGATTTCGCCGAACTCGGCCGGCTGTTGTATCTGCCGGTGAAGACCTATTCCTCAGGCATGCGCGCGCGTCTGGCGTTCGGACTGACGCTGGCGGTCGATTTCGAATGTTTCCTGATTGACGAGGTGATCTCGGTCGGCGACGCGCGCTTTCAGCAAAAGTGCTACGACGCGCTGTTCGTGCGCCGCAACCATTGCGCGATGATCCTGGTCAGCCACGACACCAACATCATCAAGCAATATTGCAACAAGGCGCTGATCCTGAAGGCGGGGCGCGGGCGCGTGCTCGACGACGTCGATTTCGCGCTGGAGATTTATCACACGCTTTGAACCTGCTTCACCCGTTCAACGCGAGGGCGGCGAGGTCAGCCCGCCCCATCTTGCGCCGGGCGAGGAAGCGATTGCGGCGGTTGAGCGTCGCCCGCCCGCGCCGCCGCTCGAAAGGGCCTGAGGCCGCCTCGGAGCGGTCGATCTCGTATTCGCCCGGCTCGCGCTCGACCAGACGCGGCAGTCCGAAGTTTTCCGCCCAGCGGCGCCAATGCGCGCTTGCCTCCGCCTCCTCGCCGCAACAGGCCAGCGTCACGCTCAGTTCGGGGTCGGCATGGACGAGCCGCACAGAATAGAGAAAATCCGTCTCCTCGGAGATCAGCAGCGTCAGCGCGACGCCGCGAAACTGGCGCGGCTCCAGCGCCACCCGCATCTCCACGCCGCCGACCCGGCGCGAGATGACGATGCGATCCTGGCTGAGTTCGACGCGGCGGCGGGCGCCGTCCGCCCTCGGGTCGAAACACTCGATCGTCGCTATTATGGTCATCGCGCGCCCCTTGCCTGCCCCGCCAGATTGCGACGCGGAGGGCGGCAAAGCCGCTAATTTGCAGAGTTAATCCGAGGTTTCCCCCTGTGTATCCCGGCGCAGGGAAAGCACGGCCTCAACGCGATAGTTCAAATTTTACCGGATCGGTTCACGCCACTTCGGGCAGGGCGCCGAGGCCGAATTGCGCGGCGAAAAAGGCGCGGTAGGCGCCCCCGCGCGCGATCAGTTCGGCGTGCGAGCCGCTCTCGACCGCGCGGCCGTCCTCGATCACATAGATCCGGTCGGCGCCGATGATGGTCTGCAACCGATGCGCGACCACGATCGTCGTGCGGCCCTGCTGCAACGCGTCGAGCGCGCTCTGCACCTCGCGTTCGGATTCCGAATCGAGCGCCGCCGTCGGCTCGTCGAGCAGCAGCACCGGCGCGTCCTTCAGCAGCGCGCGGGCGATCGCGATGCGCTGGCGCTGGCCGCCCGAGAGCTGCGCGCCCTGTTCGCCGACATTGGCGTCGTAGCCGTCGGCGAAGCCCATGATGAAATCATGCGCGTTGGCCCGACGCGCCGCCGCCTCGATCTCCGCCTGCGTCGCGCCTGGGCGCCCCAGCGCGATATTGTCGCGAATGGCGCCGCGAAACAGGAACGCGTCCTGCGACACGAAGGCGATTTGTTCGCGCAGCGAACCGAGATCGACCTCGCCCGCATCCTGCCCATCGATCGTCACCGAGCCGCTGTCTGGCGCGTGGAACCGCTGGATCAGGCCGAGCACGGTCGATTTGCCGCCTCCGGACGGGCCGACCAGCGCGGTGGTCTGGTCGGGCTCGGCGACGAGATCGAGGCCGCGGATCACCTCCTGACCCGGCCGGTAGGCGAAGCGCACCTGATGCAGCCGCACCCGGCCGCGCGCAATGGCGAGCGCCGGCAGGCCGGGCCGGGAGACGTCCTTCATCGGCGCGTCGAGCACTTCGTAGATCAGCGAGGCGCCGACGAGGCCGTTCTGCACATCGACGGGAAAGCGGCCGAGGCGCTTGGCCGGCTCGTAGGCGAGCAGCAGCGCGCCCAGGAACGAGGCAAAGGCGCCGACGTCGGCGTGCTGCACCGCCACGCGCCAGGAGCCGTAGAAAATCGCAAAGGCGATGGCGCAGCCCGCGAGGCTGTCGGCCATCATGGTGGCGAGCCCCCCGCCGGCGGCGATCCGGTTGGCGGAGCGCTCGACGGTGCGGATCGCCGCGAACATGCGCTCGCGCATCACCGCCTCCAGATTGAACGAGCGCACGATGCGCGCCCCCAGCACGCTCTCGCCCATGGTCTGCACGATCAGCGTCGAGCCGTCGAACGAGCGCTTGGAGAATTTTCGCACCCGCCGCAGAATGCGCCCGATCACCAGCGCCGCGATGGGCAGCGCGCACAGCGCCCCGGTCGCCATCGTCGGATCGCGTTGAAACATCACGAAAACGAGTCCCGCCACGGAGACGATATCCCGCGCAAAACCCTGAACGACCAGTTGCAGGCAATCGCGCACGCCATTGGCGGCGAAGGCGAGCCGAGCGACGAATTCGCTGGAATGGCGATCCTGGAAATAGCCGATGTTCTGGTGCAGCAACCGGTCGAATACCCGCCGCTGGGCGGTCGCGACGATGCGATTGCCGATCCGCGACAAAACGACCTGCGAGCCATAGGTCGCCGCGCCCCGCATGACGAACAGCCCCAGCGCCTCCAACGCCAGCAGGCCCATCGGCTCGATCGTCTGCGCCGAGGTCATTCCATTGAGCACAGGCCGCAGTAGCCAGGCCACGCTGACATTGGCGCCCGAAATCAGCGCCAGCAGCACGGCCGCGCCGATATAGCCGGCGACGTGGTCGCGGCCGAAATCGCGCACCAGCCGCCACAGCACGGGCAAGCTGGAAAAAGACTGGGACTCCGCGCGATCGGTCATGCGCTCGCGCTCTTACACGCGCGCCCGCGACGCCGCAATTTTACAGAACCTCAACGGCGGCCCATCGGCCCCGCCATCGGCCGAGCGAAAGTGCGTGGGCGTTTGTACTCGACCACGACGGCGCGACTGCGGCCGTTGACCAGGGTCGAGCGTCCGCGCGTTTGCGCCTGCTGCCGTGCGAGCGCCGTGCGAACCTCTTCAACCGGCACGCCCATCAATTGCGAGGCGATCTCGGCCCGCGCTTCGAGGTCGGGCGACATCGCCTCGGCGGCGATCAGCGCTTCGTCCAGCGTCGGCGGCTCTTTGCGAACCCGCCGCGCGCCCCATTTGGTTTTCCAGGTCGTGACCATGGTGTCCCTGCTTCGGATCATCGCCGACCGGGCGAAGGCTCGAACTGTTGTCTTATATGTAACACATATGTTGCAGTGCAGCAATAGATAGTCATAGTTCATATGAAAACGAAATGAACGCACGGGCGACAAATCAATATCGTGGACGAATCTTACCCGGGCCGGGAGCCAAGCAGAGCCTCGCCGGGCAAACCCTCCACACACGATAGGGCCTCTTTGTGTCGCAGGATTGTCGCCGTCACAAAACCTTGCCGGGATTCATCAGCCCCGCGGGATCGAGCGCCGCCTTGATCGCGCGCATCACGTCGAGCGCGGCCGGGTCTTTCTTGCGCGCCAGCAGATCGCGCTTGAGCCGGCCGATGCCGTGTTCGGCCGAAAACGAACCTTGAAAACGCTCGACAATGTCGTGCACGACCTCGTTCATGCCCTCCCATTCCGCCAGGAAGCCGGCCTTGTCGGCCCCGACGGGCTGGCTGACGTTGAAGTGGATATTGCCGTCGCCCATATGGCCGAAGGCCACGACGCGGGCGGCGGGATTTCGACGGAGCACCGCTTCGCTCGCTTGACGCAGAAAGGCCGGGACGGCGCCGATCGGCACGGAGACGTCGTGCTTGATCGAGCCGCCCTCGAATGTCTGCACCTCCGAGAGGTTCTCGCGCAAGGCCCAGAAGGCGGCGCGCTGCTCGCCGCTCGCCGCCAGAGCGGCGTCGTCGAGGAGGCCCGCCTCGGCGCACGCGCCGAGCCATTCCGTCATCGCCTCGGTGAGCCCGCCGGCGTTTTGCGCCGCGAGCTCCACCAGCACATACCAGGGATGCGCGCCGTTGAGCGGATCGCGCGCGCCCGCCGCGTGGCGCAACACGAAATCGAGCGCGATGCGCGGGATCAGTTCGAAGCTGACCACTTCAGCGCCGAAGGTTTCGCGCGCGCTGCGGAACAGGGCGAGCGCGGCTTCCGGGCTCGCCAGTCCGACGAACGCCGTCTCGCGCGAACGCGGCCGCGCGAACAGTTTTAGCGCCGCAGCCGTGATGATGCCCAAAGTGCCCTCGGCGCCGATGAACAGGTCTTTCAGATCGTAGCCGGTATTGTCCTTGCGGAGCTTCGACAGCGCATTGACTATGCGCCCGTCGGCCAGCACCACCTCGACCCCGGTCGTCAATTCCCTGGCGTTGCCATAGGCGAGCACGGCGACGCCGCCGGCGTTGGTGGAGAGATTGCCGCCAATCGTGCACGAGCCCTCGCTCGCCA
>JANLPL010000267.1:0-26443 GCA_031367195.1 Bradyrhizobium sp. | reverse complement strand
GCTGTGGGTATGTGGACAACGCAAACGCGTTGCCCACATACCCACAGCAAACGCAACAGAAGGCGGCAGCCTGATTTTTGAAGCACAAGGGCAGGCGCGGCTACACCTTAACTCAGGCGGCGGATGGTCCCATGGATGGGGTCCACTTCAAGCCCCGACTTCAACCCCATCGAGAAGGCCTTCTCAAAGCTCAAATCGGTCTTGCGAAAGCTGGCCGAACGCGCGGTCGCCGGCCTCATCGCAATCCTGGAGGCCTGCGCCGATCTGTACAAACCCGACGAATGCGAAAACTACTTTGGAGCCTGCGGGTACGATCCCGCCGAACTCCCAGCCCTTGACACAACCTGAACGGATTCCGCTAGCCAACTCTGCATAGTTGTTCTCGAACTGCTCTGCCATGACCAAACTTTTTGCAAACCTCGATGCAAATTATTTGAATTTTGCACCTTCCACTCCCCTCCCCTCACCCAAACCTCCGCTCGAACCCGCCCGTCCGCTGCGCCAGATATTGCGCGAAATCGTAGTTCGGCCGCTCCAGATGGCTCAGATGTCCGGGCTCGGCGAGATCAGACAACTGGCCGCGATAGACCCTCTCCGTGCAGCCGCGATCCTCGACGTTGACGCAGTCGAGCAGCGTCTTCACTTGGCGCAACGACTCCTGCGCTTCCGCCGCCTTGAGGTAGTCAGGCGACATGCCGCCGCCGAAGATCATATCGACCTGCCCCGGCCCATGCGGATGCAGTGACAAATACCAGAAATAGCCCGGCGTCAGCGTGATCATCAGGCTTGGATAGACGCTCAGCAGGAAAGTCGTGCGGCGCCGGTCGCCCTTGAGCCGCGTGTTGGCGGGATGCGCCAGCGCGATGGCGAGCGAATCGTCCTTTAGGATGGTGTGGTGGTTGAACATCGCCCCGCCGGGCGGGCAGACCATGTCTTCCAGCCGCGACAGGCCGCCGATCGTGCCGGAATGGCAGACGGGGAGATGGTAGCTCTCCATGAAATTCTCGGCCAGCACCTTCCAGTTGGTGTCCCAACGATGCGTCTCGCGGAAGGTTTCGACGTACGATCCCATGTCGAAATCGTCGATCAGCGCCTCGACTTCCCTCAGTTGCTCGGCGACCGGCGGCGCCTGGCTGTTGAGCGAGACCATGATCCAGCCGAGCCATTCCTCGCAGCGCACCGGCGGGAGCCGGTAATCCTCCTTGCAGAAGCCTTCGTTGCGGGTCATCGCCGGGGCGGCGCGCAAAGACCCGTCGAGATTGTAGGTCCAGCCGTGATAGGGGCACACGATCGCGCGCGCCGAGCCGCTGCCTTCCAGCAGCGTCGACATGCGGTGGCGGCACACGTTCGACATCGCGCGCAAGGCGCCCTGCCCGTCGCGCAGCACGATTATCGGCTGGCCGGCGAGTTCGTAGGCGATGTAATCGCCGGGCGCTTTCAGCCCGCTGGCGCGGCCGACGCACACCCAATCGCGCGCGAACACGCTTTCCAGTTCGGCACGCAGGAAATCCTCGCTCGTATAGACGCTGCGCGGCATCGCCCGCGCCCGCTCGAACGGGACGGCGACATTGGCGACGAGTTCGCGAACGGGGACGTTGACGGTCATAAGCTGATCATAGCGCCAGCGGTCAGGGTTTGTTAACCCCGGCGGGCTTCACTCCCAGAGAATCCGATGCCCGACCCCCGCCTGACCCCCGCCCGCCCCGATCTCGCCGCCGCGCATTTGCGCGGAACGGTGCTGGCGGAGCGCTTCGTCGAGGGCGACGCGGCCGCGATCATCGCGCCCAGCGCTGCGCTCATGCGGCGCCCCGACCCCGCAGCGCCGTGGGAGACGCAGGCGCTCTACGGCGAGGCGGCGACTGTCTATGAGGAACGCGACGGCTTCGCCTGGGTTCAACTCGCGCGCGACGACTATGTCGGTTATGTCAAAGTCGATGCGCTCGGGGCGGCTATGGCGCCGACGCATCGGGTTGCGGCGTTGCGCACGCACGCCTACGCGAGCCCCAGCATCAAGCGGCCGCATCTGTTCGCGCTGTCGCTCGGCGCGCGCGTGGCCATTGCCGCCGAGGATGGCGATTTCCTCGTCGACGGGAAGGGTCGGCGCTACTGGGCGCGCCATCTCGCGGCCATCGACAGCGTCGAGCCGGATTTCGTCGGGGTAGCCGAGAAATTCCTGCACGCGCCCTATCTCTGGGGTGGGCGCACGTCGCAGGGGATCGATTGCTCGGGACTGACGCAGGCCGGTTTGACGGCGGCCGGCATGGCCGCGCCGCGCGACAGCGACATGCTGGAGCGGCTCGGGAGCGCGCTCGCCCCCGACACGCCGCTGGCGCGCGGCGATCTCGTGTTCTGGAACGGCCATGTCGGAGTGATGCGCGACGCTCAGACGTTGCTGCACGCCAACGGGTTTCACATGGCGGTCGTTTCGGAGCCGCTCGCCATCGCGCGGACGCGGATCGCGGCGAGCGGCGGCGGCGAGATCACCTCGATCCGCAGGCTCGCGACTTAGAGCCGCTCGACCCGCACATGGGCGATGCCCACGCTGCGGATGCCGAGCGCGGCCGCCGCGACCGTCGACAGATCGATGATGCGATTGGGCGCCGCAAATGGGCCGCGGTCGACAATGGTGACGTCGACATGGCGGCCATTGTCGAGATCGTGAACGCGCACCCGCGTGCCGAACGGCAGGGACTTGTGCGCGGCGATCAGGGAATTGGGAAATCGCGGATGGAAGTAGTAGGTCGCGATCCCGTATTCGTCGGCGCTGGCGGCGGCGGACAAAGTCATCGCGCCGAGTAATCCCAAAACAACAGCTTTCATTACAGATCCCTAACTGAACGCTTTGCGTTACGCCTTCCTTGTTCGCGCTTCCTCCACGCGCCGTTTTACCTCGAAATGCGTCGAAAGATTGACGAGCCCGGTTCGACGCTGCTTTCGCGCCGCTGGGGTACGCCGGGGACTGGGGAGCGCCGGGACTATTTCGCGACGACGAAATCGCGGGAAGGGAGTAGCGCCGGGAGCCCGGCGCGGGCTAGTTAGCGCCCAAGCCTCGGGAGGAAAGCATGAAGGTTCT
The DNA here is from genome assembly GCA_031367195.1 of Bradyrhizobium sp. Classification (GTDB taxonomy): domain Bacteria; phylum Pseudomonadota; class Alphaproteobacteria; order Rhizobiales; family Beijerinckiaceae; genus Roseiarcus. The sequence continues at coordinate 23,370 of JANLPL010000267.1, read as the reverse complement.
GGTGATCGGCGCGGCGGGCATGATCGGCCGCAAACTCGTCGAGCGGTTCGCGCACGAGGGCGCGCTGGGCGGCGCTAAAATTTCGAGCCTCGACGCGGTCGATATCGTGACGCCTACGCCGCCCACCGCGCCCTTTCCCATTCATACCGACGCCTGCGACATCGCCTCGCTCTATGTGCCGGGCAGGCTGGCGGCGGGGCGCCCCGATGTCGTTTTCCTGCTCGCCTCCGTCGTCTCGGGCGAGGCGGAAGCCGATTTCGAGAAAGGCTACGGCATCAATCTCGACGGCACCCGGATGATTTTCGACGCGCTGCGCCACCAACAGGCGCTGTCGGGCGGCGCCTATCGTCCGCGCGTGGTGTTCACCTCGTCGATCGCGGTGTTCGGCGCGCCCTTCCCCGAAAAAATACACGACGAATTCTTCACCACGCCGCTGACCAGCTACGGCACGCAGAAAGCGATCTGCGAATTGCTGCTGTCGGACTATTCCCGACGAGGTTTCTTCGATGGGATCGCGATCCGGCTGCCGACGATCTGCGTGCGGCCGGGCAAGCCGAACAAGGCGGCCTCGGGCTTCTTCTCCAACATCATCCGCGAACCGCTGAAGGGCGAGCCGGCGGTGCTGCCGGTGGAGGACGACGTGCGCCATCACCACGCTTCGCCCCGCGCGGCCCTCGGGTTCCTGCTCCACGCGGCGACGATGGATCTGGCCCCGCTCGGGGCGCGGCGCGCGCTGACCATGCCCGGCGTTTCGGTGACAGTGGCCGAGCAGATCGAGGCTTTGCGCCGCATCGCGGGCGACAAGGCGGCAGCGTTGATCCGGCGCGAGCCCGACGAGACGATCCGCCGCATCGTCGCCGGCTGGCCGCGCCAGTTCGAGGCGAAGCGGGCGGAAGGGCTGGGCTTCACGGCGGAGACGGATTTCGACGCCATCATCAAGGCGCATATTGAAGACGAGCATGTCTGAAGCGGCGGCGGCGCCGCGCGCGACGCCGCGCGCGCTCGTCGGCGCCGCGCTGTGCATGGCAAGCTGGGCCGTGTTCAGCCTGCAGGACGCCATCGTCAAGGCGCTGGTGGTCGATCTGCCGGTGCCGGAGGTGCTGTTCGGCCGCTCGCTGGTGATCGTCGCGCTGTCGTTCGCCTTTCTCGACCGCGCCGATTATCGGGCGCTGACCGTGCCCGCCAATCTGCGCGCGATTCTGTTGCGGTCCGCGCTGATCCTGATCGCCTGGATCGCCTATTACCGCGCCTCGCGCACGCTCCAGCTCGCCGAACTCGTCACCTATTATTTCGTCGCGCCGCTGTTCGTCGTGGCGCTGTCGGCGCCGCTGTTGAAGGAGCGGGTTGGAATCGGGCGCTGGGGGGCGACGCTGCTGGGATTCGGCGGCGTTCTGGCGGCGGCGGCGCCCGGCGGCGACGCGCCGCTGGTTCCCGTCGGGCTCGCGCTGCTGGCCGCCCTGGCCTGGGCGCTGACGACGATTCTCGCCCGCTCGCTGACCCAGGGCGTCACCACGCCGGCGTTGATGCTGGCGGGCTCGATCGGCTTTCTCGGCGCCTGCGGGGCCGCGCTGCCGAGCCTTGGCGTGTGGCCGAGCCTCGATCAGGCGCTGGCGATGGCGGGCCTCGGACTGGTCGGCGGCGCCGGGCAATATTTGTGGTTCGAAGGCGCGCGCCGGGCCGAGGCTTCGCTGATGGCGCCGCTCGAATATTCCATGTTCGCCTATGCGATCTTCTGGGGCTACCTCGTGTTCGGCGACTGGCCGCGCCCGCGCACCTTTTTCGGCGCGGGCGTCGTGCTGACGAGCGGCCTGTTGGTGATGGGGCTGGAAATGCGCCGCCGCCACGTCGCCGCGCGCGCTTGAGTTTACGCGTGGGCCTGCTTGGCCTAGACTGCTCGGCCTAGGGAGAGCCAGCATGGACGCTCGGGCAGCGTCGACCAGCGCGTTTGCGATCAGCTTTCTCTCGTCGAGCGCGCCCGATGCGCGGAAGGCGCGCGCGCGGTTGGCGGCGCAGTACGGGGATTTTCCGCCCGAAGAGGCCGATGTGATCGTCGCGCTCGGCGGCGACGGGTTGATGCTGCAAACCCTGCACCGCACGATGGACAAGCCAAAACCGATCTACGGCATGAATTTCGGCTCGGTCGGCTTTCTCATGTACGAATATTCCGAAGCCGACCTGCCCGAGCGGCTCGCCGCCGCGCGGCCCTCGATCCTGCATCCGCTCGCGATGGAGGCGACAGACGTGCGGGGCCAAAAAACCTTCGCGCGCGCGATCAACGAAGTGTCGCTGCTGCGACAGACGTCGCAGGCGGCAAAGATGTCGCTCAGCATCGACGGCGCGGTGCGGCTGGAGGAGCTGATCGCCGACGGCGTGCTGGTGGCGACGCCGGCCGGCTCGACCGCCTACAACCTCTCCGTCAACGGCCCGATCGTGCCGCTCGGCGCGCCGTTGATGACGCTGATGCCGATCAGCGCCTTCCGCCCGCGCCGCTGGCGCGGCGCGCTGCTGCCCGATCAGGCGCGCGTGGCGATAGAAATACACGAGGCGGACAAGCGCCCGGTCGCCGCCACCGCCGACCATTTCGAAATCCGCCGCGTGGCGAGGGTCGAGGTCGCCACCGATCACGACACGACGCTGGTGCTGCTGCACGACCCCGGGCACTCGCTCGACGAGCGGATTTTAAGGGAGCAGTTCGGGTATTGAGAGGAACCCAGTTCGCCGGTCGGCGTTCTCCCTGCAATGAGGGAGACGAATATGACCAAGCTCGTCGAGCAGGACGCCAACCACACCATCGAGGAAGACAATATTGTCCCGCCTCCGCTTTACAGAGGCGACGGCCGGCCGCAGATTGTCACGGCTGACACGGCGCGGCAGGCGCCGCTGGGTAAGCGGGTGCTTTGGGTGCTGATCGGCGCGCTCGTGATGGTCGGCATTGGATTGCTCGCGGCCTACATGTTCGCCGGTGCCCCGACCGCAAGCTAACGCCTATCCTCGCAACGCCCGCCACACCTTCGCCGCCGTGAACGGCATCTGCATCTCCATCGCCGCCGCTTCCCGCCCCGCTCGCGCCAAAGCGTCGATCACGGCGATCACGGCGGCCGGCGTCGCGCCGATCGTGCCCAGCTCGCCCACCCCCTTGGCGCCGAGCGGATTGTTGCGGCACGGCACGGACGGGCCGAGCTCGTGGCGGAACTCAGCCACGATATCGGCGCGCGGCATGTTGTAATCCATGAACGAAGCGGTCAGCGCCTGCCCCGTCGCGTCGAACACGATGGCCTCGCCGAGCGCTTGGCCGAGACCCTGCACGGCGCCGCCGTCGAGTTGGCCGCGCACGATCATCGGATTGACCACCCGGCCGACGTCATTGGCGGAAGCGTAGGCGACGACCTCGACCACGCCCGTCTCCGGGTCGATCTCGACTTCGCAGACGTGGCAAGCATTGGGCCAGCTCGGGCCGCCGATCTTGGTGGTGGAATCGACGAAGATGCGCCGCTCCGGCTGTTTGCCCGCAAGCTCGAACAGGCCGATGGCGCGATCCGTGCCGGCGACGCGGAACTCGCCTTCCGCATATTCGATGTCGGCCGCGGCCGCCTCCAGAGCCTCGCTGGCGAGATCGCGTCCCGTCGCCACGGCTTGACGAGCGGCGACGTCGATCGCCGAGCCCGCCGTGAACAGCGAGCGCGAGCCGGCGCTGCCGAAACCGGAGCCGCGATCGGTGTCGCCGGTCACGACCCTCACTTTGGCGATATCGACGCCGAACACATCCACCACAAGCTGCGCGTAGCTGGTGGCGATGCCCTGCCCCATCGGCATGGTGGTGGCGAAAACTTCGATCTCGCCCTCGCCCGAGACGGCGCAAGTGACGCGCTCCTCGAATGCGTTGCCGCCGGTCCATTCGAGGAACGAGGCGAAACCGCGTCCGCGAAGTTTGCCGCGCGCCTTCGAGGCCGCTTCGCGCTGGGCGAAGCCGGACCAATCGGCGACTTTCAGCCCTGCGTCGAGCACGGCTGCGAAGTCGCCGGAATCGTACACCTGCCCCATCGCGTTCTTGTAGGGCATCTGCGACGCCGCCACGAGATTGCGGCGGCGGATCTCGACCGGATCGATGCCGGTCTGGCGCGCGGCGGCGTCGAACAGGCGCTCGGTGAGGTAGATCGCCTCGGGCCGGCCCGCGCCGCGATAGGCGCCGGTCGGCGTCGTGTTCGTCAGCACGGCGTCGAACTGGAAGTCGATCGTGCGGATGTCGTAGATCGAGGTCGAGACCCAGGGGCCGATCATCACCTGGATCAGGATTCCGGTCGTGCTGGCGTAGGCGCCGACGTCGGCGCGGGCGCGGATGCGATAGCCCAGCACCTTACCCTCAGCGTCGAGCGCGAATTCGGCGTGGGCTACGACGTCGCGGCCGTGATTGGCGGCGAGAAAGTCCTCGCCCCGCTCTGCGGTCCAGCGCACCGGGCGCTGAAGCGCGCGGGCGGCGTAGGCGACGGCGATGTCTTCGGGGTAAAGGCCGGTCTTCATGCCGAAGCCGCCGCCGACATCCTCGGCCACGACCCTTATCGACTTCGGGTCGAGGCCCAGCGCGCCGGCCAGCGCATCGCGCGCGCCCGACGGCATTTGCGTGGTCAACCGCATCGTCAGGCGTCCGTCGGCGGGCTCGGCGACGCAGGCGCGCGGCTCCAGCGGCGAGGGCGCGAGGCGCTGGTTGACGAGATCGAGCCCGACCACATGCGCGGCCTTGGCGAAAGCCGCGTCGGTCGCGGCCGCGTCGCCGTGGCGCATCCGCGCCGCGATATTGCCGCCCGCCTCCGGCCAGACCTGCGGCGCGCCGTCGGCGCAGGCGGCCTCGACGCCGACCACGGCGGGCAAGGGATCATACTCGACGGCGATGAGTTCGAGTGCATCGCGCGCGGCGTCGGCGCTTGTCGCAACCACCGCCGCGACCGCCTCACCCGCGAAGCGCGCGACATCGACAGCGATCGCCGGACGCAGCGGCGAAGCGCCGGGTGAACCGTCGGGGCGTTTGAACATCGGGGCGAGCGGAAGCGGCTTGACGCCGGCCGCGGCGAGTTCGGCGCCGGTATAGACGGCGATCACACCAGGGGCGCTCCGCGCGGCGCTGGCGTCGATGGCGACTATGCGAGCGTGCGCGTGCGGCGAGCGCAGAAAGCGCAGATGCGCGCCGCCTTGGGGGGCGAAATCGTCGGCGAAACGGCCAACGCCTTGCAGGAGGCCGGCATCCTCAATGCGTTTGACTTCGCGCCCGCTGCCAAAGCGCGCCGCCATTGTCGTTTCAGTCATCGAAACCCCTCGCGCGAGACTTCCCCGCGCCTCACGGGGATTTGGCGCCGCGCGGCGTTTCGTTCAAGCTGAACTTCGCACCACCAGAACCGAACATTGCGCGTGGGCGACGATCGTCTTGGCGTGGGAGCCGAGCAAATAGTCCATCAGCGCCGGCTGATGCGAGCCCACGATGATGAGATCGGCGCCCCATTCCGAGGACTCGCGCAACAATTCGTTATAGACGCCGCCGCTGGCGACAGCGACCGAGACGCGTTCGGGGCTAAGCGGGATCTTGGCCGCAATCGCGCCGAGCGCCTCCCGCGCGCGCGATTCCTGCTCGGCGTCGAAATCGGCGGGGACATATTCCATGAAGGTCGCGGGCAACAGCGGCTGGACATTGACGAGCCGGAGATCGCCCCTGGCGAGACTGGCGAGCTCCAGCGCCTCGGTGAGGCCTTTGGGACTTTCGGCTTCATCGGCAAGGTCGACGGCGAGCAGGATACGTTGGTACATCTCACGTTCTCCGTTGCTGGCAGGCTGATTTCCGCAAGGTGCGGACTGTGCGCGAGCTTAGCTAACCCCGCGCAAAAATGGGTTATTTTTTACTTTTTGAAGCGGCGCCGGCAGTCATTGTTCCTATACCTCCTTGTCGTTATAAGGGCCGCGCGTGCGACCAGGGGAAGCGATGTCATGGGAGTGAACACCGTCATTGCGGAGGATTACAAGCCATCGGACGTCGAACCTTTCATGAATGAGAGACAGAAGGACTATTTCCGACGGAAATTGTTGGCATGGCGCGACTCCATCATGGCAGAAAGCAAGGAAACGCTCACCTCGTTGCAAAACGAAAGCGAGAATCACCCCGACATCGCCGACCGCGCTTCGTCCGAAAGCGACCGCGCGATAGAATTGCGCGCGCGCGACCGGCAACGCAAATTGATCGCCAAGATAGACTCGGCGCTGGCGCGAATCGAAGACGGCTCCTATGGCTATTGCATCGACACCGGCGAACCGATCTCGCTGCGTCGGCTGGACGCCCGTCCCATCGCCACGCTGTCGATCGAAGCGCAGGAGCGCCACGAACGCCGCGAACGGGTCTATCGCGAAGACTAAAACCAACGGCCAATCGCGTTGACTCGTCATGCCCGGGCTTGTCCCGGGCATCCACGTCGCTCCGCTTCTACGAAGCGCGAGAATTGTCTCCTGCGCCTCAGGCACTTATTCTCACATAAAGGGTGCAATCCACCCGGCCATGACGGCGGTTAGCTCCCAACGCTGTTGACATAAGCCCTGCGCGAAGCCCTGCGCCGCGATCAGGGATCGCGGCCGAGCAGGCGGGCCATTTCCGCCTCCAGCGATTCGAGATCGTAAAAGGCCTCGTCCTTGCGCGGCCGCTTTTCCGGCGTGGTTGGGCCGGGATCGGCGGCGCTCTGAGGCGGCGGCGCAATAATCACATCCGGCGCCTTCGCCGCCAAGGCTGGCCGCGTCGGCTCGACCGACACTTCGGGGGCAGCCTGACGCGGGCGCAGAGGGGTGATCGGCGCGGGCAGACTGGCGCGCGGCGTCGGAGTTGGCGTCGGCGTGGACGGTTTACGCGGCGGGGCGATTTCGGGCGGCGATTTCGGCTCGGCCGCCTGGACTGGCTCCCTGGGTTTAGGCGGTGGCGGCGCGAGCGCAATCGGTTCGGCTGCGGGTTTAGGCGCGCTTTCCATTACGGGACGGGGGGCGGGAGCGGGGCGGGCGCGAAACTCGGGCGTGGGCGTCGGGGGCTCGGGCGCGACGACGGGAGCGGCGGGCTCCGGAGGCGGCGCGGCGGCGGCCGGCGGCGCGGGCGTCTCCGCGCGCAGGGGAGTGCGACGCGGCGCGGGCGCCACGGGACGCGGAATGGGCGCGGGCGAGGCAGGCGGCGCGGGCGTCTCCAGCGCCGTTTCACTAGCCGCGACCGATGCCTTGGCGGGCTCCCGACTATTCGCGCCATTGCCGCTGGAGCGCAGAATTTGCGATTCGATGAGGAGATCGTTCGGGCCACCGATCATCAGCAAATGTTCGATATTATCGCGCCTTACGATGACAAGCTGACGTTGTCCGTCAAGTCCGAATACGTCCACCACGCCCAGCCGAGGCGCGCGCCCCCGTCCCGCGCCCGGCGCGCGCAAGCGATGGGCGAAGACAAGACGATAAAAGCCGTAGATCACCGCGAGAACAATAAGGAGAACAACCGCGCCAACCAAAAGTTGCAGCGCGCGGCTGTCGGGGGAGAGCAGACCACCTAAAGTTTGAAACATCGAATACGCCTTGACACAACGCTCCGCGCCGACCGGGCGGGCGCCGCTTTCGCACGGACGACCCGCGCGAAAGCGCTTAAGCTGGAATGTGGTAGCAAATTGGGCGGCGCCTGAAAACCTGAGATTGTCGTTTGCGGGAAAACGAAATCGCGGGATGGCGCCGCGTCCGCGCCGTAACGGGTCATTGCCATTCTCGAACGACGGACGCATGTTCCCGCCGGACAAGAATCAGATATTCCGGTCCGCGGCGATTGGCCGCCAGGGAGCGATCCGCGCGCATGACGTCCGTGTCTACGACGCCCGCCGCTCGTGGTTTCGAGCGCGTCGCCCGTCCGGGGCTGATGGCGCTGATGCTGCTCGCGGTGGTGGTGTCGGCCGCCGCCCTGGTGTTCGCGCCCGGCGAATTTGGCCGGCGCGCCGTGTCCTTAACCATCGCGGCGCTCGCGATCTTCGGCGTTTTCAGCGTGCTGATGTACGCCTTCGGCCTGTTCCGCTTCATCGGCCGGGCCAGCGCCTTCGACCTCGCGCACGCCATCGCGGAGACGAGCGCGGACGGCTTCCTGGTGACTTCGGGCTCGTCGCGCGTGCTTTACGCCAACGAGGCCTACCGGGTTTTGTCGGGCGCGCGCGAGGGCTCCGCGCGCAGCATCGAGCGGCTGTTCGCCGGCGCCCCCGAAACGGCGGAGGCGATCTATCGGCTGTCGCAGGCCGCGCGCAGCGGCGTCGAAGCGGTCGAGGAATTGCGCCTGTCGCCGCCGCTCTCGGGCGACGGCGAGGCGGCCTGGTACAGCATCCGCGTTCGCCCGCTCAGCGGCCCCGCGCAGGGTCAGGCCGCGCTGTGGACGCTGGTCGACATCACCAACGAGCGCGACCGGCACGAGTCCTTCTTTCAGGATCTGCAACACGCGATCGATTTTCTCGACCATGCGCCGGCCGGGTTCTTCTCGGCCGAGGCCAGCGGCGCCATCGGCTATATGAACGCGACGCTCGCCAACTGGCTCGATTACGATATCGCGCAATTCACGCCTGGCCAGATGTCGCTGTCCGACATCGTCGCCGCCGACGGGGCGGCGCTGCTGGAGGTCGAGCCCGGCGCGCCAGGCGAGGCCAGAACGGTCGAAGCGGTGGTCGATCTCAAGCGGCGGCTCGGTCAGTCGAAGCCGGCGCGACTGATCCACCGCGTCACCTTCGGTCTCGACGGCGCCCCTGCCCCATCGCGCACGCTGGTGCTGGAGACAAACGCCGAGGCGCCGCGCGCGGAAGGCGGCGAGGCGGCGGAAGCGCGGTTCTCGCGCATGTTCAACGCAACCTCGCTGCCGCTCGCGGCGCTCGGACCGGACGGAACGGTGCGACGCGGCAACGGCGCGTTCGCCCGGCTCGCGCCCGCGGCGATGAAAGGCGGCAAGACGACGCTCTACAGCGCCGTGGCGCAGCGCGACCATGCCGCGCTTCAGGCCGCCATCGCCGCCGCCGTCGAGGGCAAGGCCGAAATCGCGCCGGTGGACGCCACCGTCGAGGGTCAGGGCGAGCGCGCGGTGCGGTTCTTCTTTTCCGCCGCCGATCCGCGCGGGACGGAGACGGGCGGCGCCAATGTCATCGCGCTCGACACGACCGAGCAGCGCACGTTGCAGGAGAATTTCGCGCAAAGCCAGAAGATGCAGGCGGTCGGCCAGCTCGCCGGCGGCGTCGCGCATGATTTCAACAATGTGCTGACCGCGATCATCGGCTATTCCGACCTGCTGCTGGTCAATCACCGGCCGACCGATCCCTCGTTCCAGGACATCATGCAGATCCGCCAGAACGCCAATCGCGCGGCGGGTCTGGTGCGGCAGTTGCTCGCCTTCTCGCGCCGCCAGACTTTGCGCCCGCAAGTTCTGCAACTCGCGGACGTATTGTCGGAACTCCGAATGATGTTGCAACGGCTGGTCGGCGAGAAGATCGAGCTGGACGTCAGCCACGGCCGCGACCTCTGGCTGGTCAAGGCCGATCTCAACCAGTTCGAGAATGTGGTCGTCAATCTCGTCGTCAACGCGCGCGACGCGATGAGCGAGGGCGGGCGCATCATGCTGCGTACGCGCAACGTAAGCCCCGGGGATTGCGCTGTTTTCGGTGAGAAATCGCTGGTCGCGGCCGATTACGTGCTGGTCGAGGTGCAGGACACCGGCCACGGCATCCCGGCGGAAGTGCGCGAAAAAATCTTCGAGCCGTTCTTCACCACCAAGGAAGTCGGCAAGGGCACCGGGCTCGGCCTGTCGATGGTCTATGGCATCGTCAAGCAGACGGGCGGCTATGTCTTCTGCGTCAGCGAGCCCGGCCAGGGCGCGACGTTTCGCATCCTGCTGCCGCGCCATACGCCCGAGCCGGTCGTCGAGGCGCCGATAAAGAAGGTCGAGGCGAAACCCGCCGCCGATCTCACCGGGCGCGGCGCGATCCTGCTGGTCGAGGACGAGGAGGCGGTGCGCGCCTTCGCCTCGCGCGCGCTGGTCTCACGCGGTTATACCGTGCTGGAGGCGGATTCCGGCCTCGACGCGCTGCGCGTGGTGGAGGAGGCCAACGGCGAGATCGACCTCATTGTCTCCGACGTCATCATGCCGGAAATGGACGGGCCGACGATGCTGATGGAATTGCGCGCGCGCGGCGTGATGGCGAAGGTCGTGTTCGTCTCCGGCTACGCCGACGACGCCTTCGCCCGCAATCTGCCCGAGGGGCTGGAGTTCCAGTTCCTGCCCAAGCCCTTCACGCTCAAGCAACTGATCGAGACGGTGAAGGGGGCGATGGGGTAGTTTAGACAGGTGTCCTTGCAGTCCACTCGATTGCGAAATAAGCAAAGTGCCTTGCGATTGGAGCGTACACTGAAAGCTCAGCGAGTTCTTTGCTTTGGCGCAAGTGAGCCAATTCGCAGAAATTTTTCACGAATGTCATCAGGAGCAGAGGTGATCAATTGCTGTTGGACCCGGCGAACGTGTGCGAAGACCGCATCGGCGAGAGCGTCGGCACTCGTATCATCTAAAGCAGGGCCGGGCCACTTGATGCTTGATTGAGTAGGCGGCCAGATTTTGTAGAGCATGCCCCTATATGCAATGGGAAAGCGCCACCACCTGATGAACCTCGGCATAGGAAAATGGATAACGTGAATGAAAGCCCTGCCAATTATTTGAGTGGTCGCGTTGGCGTTGAAATAGGTGGCTGTAAAGTCCTTTTTTCTAAATGCTACACTTTTCGGTAAGAGTAGCATGGGCCTCGACACCCACTCAGGTATCCATTTGTCTCTGTTGAAATCGGCGATCCATACAGCCCATCCATTTGTTGGCGCAGTTTTGTGTGTCATAATGTATCTTCGCTGGGTATGATGAATCCTTACATCTGCCCGATTGTCATACGACGTCACCATCGCTTTAAGGATTGCCCAAGTGGCAATCCTTTCTTGGTCCTCTAAGTTAAGCCGCCTGCCTTTGCCAAGAATCATATCTGTTAAAATGGGAGCGGCAGCGTTTTCGATTGACCTCATCCATCCGTTGTTGCAAGAAAGATTAGTCCCACCGCAGACACATTTCACTTGCCAGTCTCTAAGCTGCCCTGGTAGCTTGATAATCTTGGGATCGAGCCTGTCAACGTATTGCAGCCCGATCTCCGACCTCGCGCGGCCTGGCTTGCGCTGCGGAAGCAGCTTGTGGGTCCATCGCGAAAATACGTGCTCCTTGGTGGTAGGTTGCCCGCCGCAAAATATGCATCGCTCAGTTGCCATTGGACGCGAAAGACCCCAACAACCTGCTAACAATTAACACACGTTTCGCGCAAGATTAGCAAAAAGCTTCGCGGCTAGACGAAGGAGCCGTTATTGTTTGCCGGAAATTCGACCTTTCCGCGAAAATGATGTAAAGCCTCATTACATGACCTGGGGCAAGGGCGAGCCGCGCGGCTATCATCACGGCAATCTGCGCGAGACGCTGATTCGCGCCGCGATGGACCTGATCGCCAAGAAGGGCACGGCCGGCTTCACCTTCGCGGAGGCCGCCCGCTTCGCGGGCGTCAGTCCCGCCGCGCCCTATCGCCATTTCCGCGACCGCGACGAACTGATGGCGCAAGTCGCGCTGCGCGGGTTCGTGGCGTTCGAGCTGGCGCTGGCGCGCGCCTGGGACGAGGGCCGCCCGAATCCGCTCGCCGCGCTCGACCGGCTCGGCAAAGCCTATCTCGACTTCGTTCGCACGGAGCCCGCCTATTACGCGGCGATGTTCGAGGGCGGCATTCCCGCCAGCGCCGATCCGCAATTGCGCGACGCGAGCGAGCGCGCCTTCGGAGTGTTGCGCGCGGCGGCGGAAAAGCTTTGCGCGGCGACGCCGCCGGCCGGCCGGCCGCCGGTCCTGATGGTCGCCCTGCATCTCTGGACGATGGCGCATGGCGTCGCCTCGCTGTTCGGGCGCGGCGACGGCGCGCGGCGGGCGCTGCCGATGTCGCCGGCCGAGCTGCTGGAGGCGCAGACGCTGGTCTATCTGCGCGGCCTGGGCGTCACCGGCGCATAAACGCAACCTGTTCCAAATCCGCTTGACAGAGTCGCGGGCTGATGTAAATGTTAAATACATTCACTGAGGAGGCCAAAATGGCGATCGCTCTGATGGTGCTCGGTTTCGTTTGGTGGTGGCCGGTGGGCCTAGTCATTCTGGGCTTCCTGCTGGCGCGCAGGCGTTATGGGTTTCGACAGATCTACGCAGGAGAAGGACCGATGTTCGATTGGAGCCACAATAGCGCGCGCTGGGAGCGTAGGGTCGCCCGCGCGCAGGAGAAGGTTGAGCAGGTGCGAGGGCGGATGGAGCGGCGCTGCGGCTCCGGCGCCTGGGGTTCGCCCGCCACCAGCGGCAATAACGCGTTCGATGAATACCGCAGCGAGACCTTGCGGCGGCTGGAAGACGAGCAGCGCGAGTTCAAGGATTTCCTCAACCGCCTGCGCGTCGCCAAGGATCGGGCCGAGTTCGACCAGTTCATGGCCGCGCGCCGCGAACCGCCCGCCAGCCCCGCCCCGGAAGCGCCGCACGCGGGTTGATCGCGGCGCGGAAAGCGGCCAAAAGCGCACCGGGCGCCCGTCAGGCGCCCGGATGCCCGAGGACTCGATGCGCTTTTCCGGTACCGCCAGTTACATCGCCAGCGACGAACTTAAGGTCGCCGTCAACGCGGCGATCGCCTTGGAGAGGCCACTGCTGATCAAGGGCGAGCCGGGCACCGGCAAGACGCTGCTGGCGCAGGAGATCGCGCAGGCGCTCGACGCCCCGCTGATCGCCTGGCACATCAAATCCACCACGCGGGCGCAGCAGGGCCTGTACGAGTACGACGCGGTGTCGCGTCTGCGCGACAGCCAGCTCGGCGACGCGCGCGTCAGCGACATCCGCAACTACATCAGGCGCGGCAAGCTGTGGGACGCGTTCACCCATCCCACCCGTCCGGTGTTGCTGATCGACGAGATCGACAAAGCCGACATCGAGTTCCCCAACGATCTCCTGCTCGAACTCGACCGCATGGAGTTCCACGTTTACGAGACCGGCGAGACGGTGAAGGCGGCGCTGCGGCCGATCGTCGTCATCACCTCCAATAACGAGAAGGAACTGCCGGACGCCTTCCTGCGCCGCTGCTTCTTCCACTACATCCGCTTCCCCGACAATGAGACGATGGAACGCATCGTCGAAGCGCATTATCCCGGCCTGAAGCCGCGCCTGATCGCCGAAGCCTTGCGCCAATTCTTCGCCCTGCGCGAAACGCCGGGGCTGAAGAAAAAGCCGACCACCTCCGAATTGCTCGACTGGATCAAGCTCTTGGTGTCGGAAGACATAGATTTGGAGACGCTGCGCGAACACGATCCCCGCAAGCTGATCCCGCCGCTGCACGGGGCGCTGCTGAAGAACGAGCAGGACGTGCATCTGTTCGAGCGGCTGGCGTTTTTGAATAGAAGGGAGCGGGGGTGAGGCGGCTTCGAGTGTTGTATCATCGTGAGCGTTTCACCCCTAGGGGCAAGCAACTAAGTTCCTCGCAAAAAAATACCTACGACACGTAGATCTGGTGATTGTATTTATTTTCTCAACATTCTGCGACCACAATACGCCGTTGTTTTTGCTAGCTATAAGACACATATTTGGACTGATTGGAATAAACATCAACTTAGGAACATCAGGAATTAAAAATTCACCTTCTAACGAACGCAGCACTCCCCAGCGCTTTACGTTTTGATTGTCACGGATGAATCTATTTATTTTCATCTGAATCGCAACGCCATTAACGGTTCTGCCTGGAAAGCTCGCATCACCCTGGATAAACGCAATTCCTGCTCTCTCCAAGCGCTCCTGCTCGTCTTCAGTATATCGCGTAGTCGGACATACGCCCTTTAAGGAAAAATCCGCCGTGGCTATGAAATTTCGGCTTCGAAAATACCAAAGTGCATAAAATAGACTGATCGAAATAGCTTCAATTTCGTTGACCGTGATGGTATTTAGAGATATTATTTTCACTGCGATTTTATTAAATCCGTCTTCAATTCTCTTCATATAGCCACTCTCGGCGCGTTGATCCCATGCGCGCTTGGCTTTAAAGATTGCGGCGCCCGGTGTAACTGGAAAGTTCGTGTGTTTGACAGTGTCACGCGCTTCCAACTTTCCATCTGAATTGCAGAATCGCTTCAAGCTGGCGACCGGGAAGATGTGCTGACCTTTCGTCAACTGGTGAGGATTGCCGGGCTGGGTCGCTACAAAATGCATTGTCAAATCACCACACACACAGCCACCTGCTGACCGGCGAGAAGGGCTGAACTGGTCGAGGAATGGTCAAGTACGCCACTTGATAGGGAAGGCGAGCTTCGCGAAATCGAATGCTGTATGGACCATCGGCACCATTTCGAACGTCGAAATAGCGCTTCGAACTTCTTGCCTGAGCGTCGTGATGATCCGCGTATGTAACTCATAGCGTTACATACGATGGCAATTATGGCAATCGAGCGCCCTTAAAACAACCCCTCCACCCTCCCCGCCTCCACCCTGATCCGTTCCGCCGCGGGCGCGCGCGGCAGGCCGGGCATGGCGTTGATCTCGCCCATGACAGCCACCACGAAAACCGCCCACCCTTCAAACTCGAAACAGATAGATGTCTACGCGACCTTCGGCTCCAGCGGCTTGACCTTGATCCTTTCGGCGTTCTGGCGCACTTGTGCAAGGTCGAAACTCATCTGCATCCGCAGCCAGAAATCGGCCGATCCGCCGAACGCCTTTTCGAGCCGCACCGCCATTTCGGGGGTAATCCCGTGCTGTCCTTTCACCACGCGGTAAAGCTGTTGACGAGAGACGCCAAGTCCCTCGGCCGCTTCCGCCACGGAGAGACCGAGCGTTTCGATGTTTTCCTTGACCAACCCACCCGGATGAGGCGGGTTTTTCATGTGCTGAGCCATCGCCAATCCCTCTCAATGATAGTCGAACAAGTCGACGTCGAGCGCACTGTCTCCTTCGAAGCGAAAAATGATTCGCCAGTTGGCGCGGACGGTTACCGACCAAAAGCCCTTCAGGTCGCCTTTGAGCGAGTGAAGACGAAACGCGGGCTGATTGAGATCGTCGATCGTCTCAGCTTGGTCGAGCGCTGAAAGAATCAGCCGTATCTTTTCGACCAATTCCGCGGACAGCTTGCTCCTATCGTCGGCCTCGAACAGGCGCTTCAAGCCCTTGTGCCTGAAACTTGCGATCATGAGTCATTGTAACTCGTCGCGTTACTCGTTACAAGCAGAAACCGCGCAAAAGGTTATACCCTATCTCAAAACAACCCCTCCACCCGTCCCGCCTCGACCCGGATCCGCTCGGCGGCGGGCACGCGCGGCAGGCCGGGCATCGTGTTGATCTCGCCCATCACAGCCACCACGAAACCGGCGCCGGCGCGCAGGCGCACCTCGCGCAATGGCATCGTGAAGCCCTCGGGCGCGCCGAGCGCGGTCGGGTCGGCGGAGAACGAATATTGCGTCTTGGCGACGCAGATCGGCAGATGGCCGTATCCCGCCTGCTCCCATCGCTTGAGCTGCGCGATCACGCTCGGCTCGGCGACCACGTCGTCGGCGCGGTAAATCTCGCGCGCGATCACGCGCATCTTGTCGAGGAGAGGTAGGTCGGCGCGATAGAGCGGGCGGAACTCGGCCGATCCGCGTGCGATCTGCGCCAGCACGGCTTCCGCCAGCGCGGCGCCGCCTTCCGCGCCCCGCCCCCAGCTTTCGTTGACGATGGCGCTCACTCCCTTGGCGCGCATGGCGTCGCGCACCAGCGCCAGTTCCGCCGCGCTGTCGCTGTCGAAGCGGTTGATCGCGACTACTGGCTCCAGGCCGAATTTGCGGATGTTCTCGACGTGGCGCTCCAGATTAGGCAGACCGCGCCGCAGCGCCGCCAGATTCTCCGCCGCCAGCTCCGATTTCGCCACGCCGCCATTCATCTTGAGCGCGCGGATGGTCGCCACAACGACCGCGCCATCGGGTTTAAGTCCCGCTTGCGCGCATTTGATATCGAAGAACTTTTCCGCCCCGAGGTCGGCGCCGAAACCGGCCTCGGTCACGACATAATCGGCCAGCCGAAGCGCGGCTTGCGTGGCGACGACGGAGTTGCAGCCATGCGCGATATTGGCGAACGGCCCGCCATGCACCAGCGCCGGGCTGCCGGCCAGCGTCTGCACCAGATTGGGCTCCAGCGCGCGGGCGAGCAGCGCGGTCATGGCGGCGGACGCCTTGAGATCGCGCGCGTAGATCGGGGTTTTGGCTCGGCTTTCCGCGACGACGATGCGGCCGAGCCGCTCTTCCAGCTCCGCCAGCGACTGGCTGAGGCAGAGCACCGCCATCACTTCCGACGCCACGGTGATGTCGAAACCGTCGGTGCGGGGAAAGCCGTTCGCCACGCCGCCGAGGCCGACGGTGATTTCCCGCAATGCGCGGTCGTTCATGTCCATGACGCGACGCCAGGAGACGCGGCGGGCGTCGATATCGAGGGCATTGCCCCAATAGACGTGGTTATCGAGCATCGCCGAAAGCAGATTATGCGCTGATGTGATGGCGTGGAAATCGCCGGTGAAATGCAGATTGATCTCGTCCATCGGCGCCACCTGCGCGTGGCCGCCCCCGGTCGCCCCGCCCTTCTGCCCGAAACAGGGTCCCAGCGAAGGCTCGCGCAGCGCGATCACCGTGCGTCGGCCGAGCCGGTTGAGCGCGTCGCCGAGGCCGATCGTCGTCGTGGTCTTGCCCTCCCCGGCCGGGGTCGGATTGATCGCGGTGACAAGAATCAGCTTGCCCGGCTTGCGCAGTTTGAGCGAGGCGAGAAACGCGCCGTCCAGTTTGGCGATCTCACGACCGTAGGGTCGTAAAGCCGAATCGGGGACGCCGAGCTGGGCGGCGATCTCCACGATCGGCGCCAGTCTATATTCGCGCGCGATCTCGATGTCGGACTTCATAGCGAAACTCCCAGGTCGAAGGATCACCATGCGGCGCCGACGCCTCGGATGACAAGACGGCGATGAGGCCGCCGTCCGCCATCAATTCCGGCGTGGTCAATACCGGCCGATGTCAGTTAGGGTAAAGGCGGCGTAAATTCGCGGCTTGGTTATTTGATGTTTAATATACTTTGCGCCGATCACGGTCGTCGCCCCAGCTTTCTAAACGCCGACTTTCCACTACGCGCGACGGAACCATTCCGTTAAGTCCGTAATTACCAAGGTTTAGCGGCTCAATTTACAAGCTCGCTCAAGTTGGCGCCCGAACGCTATGTTAACGAACATGGCGGGCGCGCAGGGAGAAAGTCTCCGGGTGTGGCGGAAATGACGCAGCTAAACCGGCTATGTCGCTGAAAACAAGGGAAAGCGCGGGCTGACGACGCCCCGGCGCAGGTTGGACGGGTTAACGTTTAGCCGCTATATCTGCCTTGCCGACGCGGGAGCTGCGAGACATTGGGGCATCGTTTGAAATCGGTTTTGTGGGCGGCGTCGCTGGCGACACTCTCGCTCAGCTTGGCGGGCTGCGGGGAACTTCCCTCCTCCGGCCCGAGCGCGACGGCAGTGTTGGACGTAAGCGGGGGCGACGCGCAAACCCGCCCCTACGAGGTGATCGACGTCGATCCGAGTTCGATCGAAGTGCTGGGACGCCGGCCGAAATCGAGTTTCGCGCAAAAATTTGGCGATCACCGCGCCTCGTTGGAGCCGGTGATCGGCGTCGGCGACATGATCTCGGTCACGATCTGGGAAGCCAGTTCCGGTGGACTGTTCTCATCGCCCGCGGCGCTTGAGAAACTGTCGGCGGGCGCCAACAGCGCCACCATCCCCGAGCAGGTGGTCGGGCGCGACGGGTCGATCTCGGTGCCCTACGCCGGCCGGGTAAGCGTGGCGGGACGCACGACCCGCGCGGTGCAGGAGGTCATCCAGCGCGCGCTTGAGGGCAAGGCGATCCAGCCGCAGGTGCTCGTCAACGACAGCAAGCCGATCAGCAACACGGTCACCCTCGGCGGCGAAGGTGTGGGCGTCGCGCAGCGTATGCCGCTCAGCGTCAAGGGCGACCGCCTGCTCGACGTCATCGCCCAGGCCGGCGGCGTCAGGATGCAGGTCAACGAGATTTTCGTCGTGCTCCAGCGCGGCGGCGTCACCGAGCGCGTGCCGCTGGCGCGCGTAACGGAAGACAGCCGCGAGAACATCTTCATGCGCCCCAACGACGTGGTGACGCTGGTGCGCGATCCCCAGACGTTCATCGTCTCCGGCGCCAGCAACGCCAACGCCGAACTGCCGTTCGGCAATGATACCCTGACGCTCGCGCAGGCTTTGGTGAAAGTCGGCGGCGTCTCCGATTATCGCGCCGACGCGGGCGGCGTGTTCGTATTCCGCTACGAGCAGCCCTCGGTGCTGCGCGCGCTGCGTCCGGGCAGCCCGCTCGGTCGCGCCGACGCCAAGGTTCCCGTGGTTTATCACCTCGATCTCAAGAACCCGAACAGCCTGTTCATGGAGCAGCGATTCCAGATCGCCAACCGCGATCTGATCTTCATCTCCAATGCGCCTTCGGTCGAATTGGAAAAGGCGATCGCCATCTTCAACGGCCTGCTGTCGCCCGTGGCCTCGACTGCCTCGACCGCCGCTTCGGCGTCGATAACGCTAAAGTAGCCCGACTTGCCGCGTCGCGGGGCCGGCCTCACGGCGTTGATGAATGTCACCGCGTCGGCCGGAGGATGGGAATCCGATGGCGCGGAGCCGTGGCTGCGCTGCGACGTCAAGCCTAGTCCCGGCCGTTGGATAAAGCTCGAATATTCGTCCGGCCTGTTCGACCGCTTGACGCGGCCGGCGCTGCGCTTCGTCGGCGCCCATCAAACCCAGGACGAATTGCTGCCGGCGGCGATGCTGGGGCGCGCGGTCTGGATCGGCCGCTTGCCCGAGGACGTGCGCGAGATCTGGGTTTCGCCGACCCTGCGCGGCGGCCGGTTCGCGTTTCGCATCGATAGCTGGGAGACGCTGTCGGCCGCCCGCGCCTTCGCGCATTTCGGCCCCTCGCGCGCGAGCCGGGTCGCCAAATATTTGTGGGGCCGGCTGCGCGGCTGGGAGCAGTTCTCCCGCCTGCAAGCGCGCCGCGCGCTAGGCGCGACCCCGCTCGGTTCCTACGAGGCTTGGCGGCGCGAGCGCGTGCGCGCCTATGACCCCTTGTTCGACGGCGTCAGCGCAACGTCCGCGCCGCGGTTCCGCATCGTCGTCGCCGACGCGGCCGCCGCCGAGGCGTTGCGACCGCATCTGAGCGAGCAGATCTGGCGCAATTGGACGCTGGAGGCAGGCGGCGCGCGCGATGTCGAGGATGCCGATTACGTGCTTTCGCTCGAAGCGGGCGACCGGCTGGAGCCGCACGCGCTCGCAGCCCTCGCCACCGCCGCGGACCGGGACGCCGCGCCCGACGCGCTTTACGGCGACGAGGACGCGTTCGACGCCTCGGGACTCGGGCGCAGGGATCCGCGTTTCAAGCCGGACTGGAGCCCGCTGTTCGCGGCCGGTGGCTATGCCGGCCGACCGCTGGCGATGCGCGGCGCGGCGTGGAAGGCGGGCGGGTACGACGTCGCGACCGCGCGCGTTTCGCACGTGCGGCGCATTTTGCTGACGCGCCGCGACCCGACGCCGATCGCCGCTCCGCCCGCCCCCGCGGCTATGCGCGAACGGCGGCGGGCGACGATCATCATCCCGACGCGGGACCGGCTCGACCTGCTGCGCCCCTGCGTGGAGAGCCTCGCGCGATACAACACCGGCGCCGAGCATGATCTGCTGGTGCTCGACAACGGCAGCGCCGACGCGGCGGTGCTCGCCTATCTGGAGACGCTCACGCGCACGCCCGATGTGCGCGTGTTGCGCCAGCCGGGGCCGTTCAATTTTTCGGCGATCTGCAACGCCGGCGCGCGAGCGGCGCAGACGCCGTTCCTGGTTTTCCTCAACGACGACGTGCAGGCGCTCGCGCCCGATTGGCTCGGCCGGATGCTCGACTTCGCCGCCGAGCGCCATGTCGGCGCGGTCGGCGCTAAACTGCTTTATCCCAACGGCCGGTTGCAGCATGGCGGGGTGGTGCTGGGGCTCGACGGCTTCGCCGGCCACGTGCAGCGCGCCGTCGGAGCCGACGATCCCGGCTATCTCGGCGCGCTGGCCTGGCCGCGCGAAGTGGCGGCGGTGACCGGCGCGTGCATGGCGGTGGAAGCGCGCAAATTTTTCGAGGTCGGCGGGTTCGACGAAGTCAGGTTGCCGATCGAATACAACGACATCGACCTTTGCCTGCGACTGTCGGAAGCCGGCTATGTCAACGTGTTCGAGCCGCGCGCGCGGCTGACGCATCGGGAAAGCGCCTCGCGCGGCGCCAATCGCTGGCTCGATACGCGCTATGCCGGCGAGCATGCGTATTTCCGCGAACGCTGGGCGCGGCGCCTGCGCGACGATCCCTATTTTCACCCCGCCCTTTCGCTCGATGCGCTGGAAATCGCTCTGGGATGACGTTCGAACCGATCACGCCTGAGGATATCGCGGATGCCTGCGCGCAGTTGCAAGCGATGGGCGGCTTTCCGCGAGCGATCGCCAGCGGTCTGGCGGCGAACGATCCCGACAAAATGCGCGCGGCGGTCACGGCTCTGATCGACGCCGGGCGCGTCGAGGGGCTGCGGCCGCTGGTCGAGCGGTTCCGCTACATCAGGGAGTTCGCGGTCTGGGCGCGGGTGACGAGTTCGCGGCTGCATCGGGCCGCCGGCGACCCCGCCGCGGGTCTGGCCGACCTCGACGATCTCATGGCGAATTTTCCCCAGCGCGCGGCCGCGCATTGGTGGGTCGGCAAGGCGCGTTGTCTGGAGGGGCTCGGACGCGTGGACGATGCCGAGGCGGCGGCGCGCGAGGGCGCGGAGCGCTTCCCCGATGTCGTTCTGCCGCGGGTCTATCTCGCCAACCTGCTGTCGCGCGCCAGGCGCACCGTCGAGGCGTTGCAGGTCTGGCGCGACATCCACTCCCGCTTCCCCGAAAAGGAGCCCGACTGGTACGTCGGCCTCGCCAACGCCCTCAAGACGCTCGGCCGGCGCGAGGAGGCCTCCGCGGTGCTGGAGGACGTCGGCCGCCGATTTGCCGACGACCGCCGCACCCTGCCCCTGCTCGCGCAGGACGCCGAAGATCGCAGCCAATGGGGTCGCGCGCTGGAGCTATGGGACGGCTACGCCGCACGCTTCGCAGCCGCCGACGAGACGCAGGTCGTATTTGGCCGCGCCCGGGCGCTGCACCGGCTCGACCGGATCGACGAAGCCACCGCCGCGCTCGAGCGCCTGATCGCAGGCGAGCCCGGCCATTGGCGGGCGCTGCGCGAGCGCGCGCTGCTGGCGATGGACCTGGGCGAGGTCGAACGGGCGCGCGACGCGCTCGGCCGGCTGACGCGGGAGTTCGCGGCCGCGTCGCGGCCGGACTGGTGGAGTTCGCTTGCCCGCGCGCATCACGATCTGCGCGACTATGACGCCGGCGCGGCGGCGCTGGCCGAACTGGAGCGGCGGTTTCCGGACTCGGAGGCTGCCGAATCCGAGCGGTTGCGGCTCGCCAAGGAGCTTGAGAAAGGTCAGGACGATCTGACCGGCATGGTCGAGGCCGCGATGAAGCGGTTTCCCCGCGACTTCAGCCTGCGGGCGCATTGGGTCTGGATATTGCTCGGAATCGGCCGGCTCGATCTCGCGCAGCGCGCCGTCGAGGCGCTCGAAGCGGAAGGCGCGGACGGTTACGCCTTGCAGGCCCGGCTGCGACTCGAATCGGATCGCGACGACGAGGCGCATCTACGCGCCTATGTCGAGCGGCTGGCGCGAGACCGCGACTGGACGGCGGCGGATGTCGTCAGCGCCGGCGATTTCCTGCTCGGCGTGCGCTCGCCCTGGGCGTTTGAACTCGCCGTCTCGATCCTCAACGCCGCCGCCGAACAATTCCCCGGCCATTCGCGGCTGCGCCTGCTGCGTATCCGCGCGCTGATCGCCGCCCGCGACGACGAGGCCGCGCTGGCGCTGATCGACGCCATTCCGGAACGGCGGCGGCGGCGCGAGGAGCTGGAACTGCGCGCCTGGGGCCACGCCAAGCGCGGGCGCCACGACGAGGCCAAGGCGCTGTGGCGCGAGACGCTCGCGACCAATTATTTCGCCGCCGTGCAATGCCCGATCGACAGACTCGTGCGAGTGACGCCGCCGGAGCGGTTAGCCCCTGACGGCGGCGTCACCGCCTTCATCGTGTTCCGCAACGAGGCGCCGCAAATCCCCGGCTTTCTCGCGCATCACCGCAAGCTCGGCGTCAAACGCTTCGTGTTCTTCGACCATATGTCGGACGACGACAGCCGCGCGTTGCTGCTCGGCCAGCCCGACGTGATCGTTTACGATTGTCCCGACAGCTATCAGTTTTCCTGGTCGGGCCGGCGCTGGGTCAATGAGATCGTCGCGCGCGAGGGCGCGAAAGGCTGGGGGCTGCAACTCGACGCCGACGAACATTTGATCTACCCCGGCTGCGAGAGCGTGCCGATCGACCGCTTCGTCGCCTATCTTGACGCCCGCGGCTTCGAGGGCGTGCGCGGTTACATGCTCGACGTGTTTCCGCGCCGGTTGACGGACGCGGACGGCGCGCCCGCCCCGTTCGCGGACTATCGATTCTACGACGACGATTACGTGCTGTTCGGCCAGGAGCGGCCGCCTTATTTGCAGCCGAGCGGCGGCGTGCGGGCGCGTCTGTTCGAGGCCAAGGAATTTCTGCACAAGACGCCGATGTGGCGGCTCGACGCGGGGCTGTTGATCAACTCGCACGAGACGACGCATCTGAAATTCGCCGACGTGTCGGCGGCGCTGCTGCACTACAAGATGATGAACGTGGTGCTGCGCGGCCGCCACGCCGCAGAGGAGGCGGCCGGGACGGCCTATGTCGAGGCCGATTCCAGCGTCGACGCGATGCGCCGTCATTCCCGCTACCACGCGCGACTCGCCCCGCTGTGGCGCGCCGATCTCGTGGCGTCCGGCCTCACGCGCGAACTGGGGTCGAGCCTGACGCTGGCCGAGCGCGGGCTGATGGACATCTCGCACGATTTTCGCGAATGGCTGACGGGCGAGGCGAACGACTAAGCAGAAATCGGCAGGTTGACCAACGGATGGCGGGCTGATTCTGTAGACGGCTCGAATCGCGGTGGTTAGCATGACAGGTAAATCGCCCCTTTTGGCGACCAAGGAACAGCAGGCAGAGTTGATGGCGCTTGCCAGTTCGCGTGATCGCGGCGAGGCGGATCGCGCCCGCGCCGTGTTGCTGACGCTGACGGCCTGGACGA
>JANLPL010000256.1:0-6069 GCA_031367195.1 Bradyrhizobium sp. | reverse complement strand
CGCGTCGCGGCGCAGGTCCATCGGCACGCAGCCGGCGTGGCCCGCCAGCCCCTTGACCGTCACCAGCATCCGCGTCGCGCCGTTGATGGCGCCGACCACGCCGAGCGCGAGACCCTTCGCCTCCAGCACCGGCCCCTGCTCGATATGCAGCTCGACGAAGGCGGCGACGTCGCGGGCGCGGCAGGCGTAGGCCCGCTCCGGGTCGCCGCCGAAGGCGGTCAGCGCTTGCGCCAGCGTCACGCCGTCGCGGTCCTTCGCCTCCATCGCGCTCGCCGAGAGCGAACCGGCCAGCGCGCGCGAGCCGGTCATGGCGGTCGAAAACCGCACCCCCTCCTCGTCGCCGAACGCCACCACCTCCAGCGCATGGTCTAGCCGAGCGCCTTGCGCGTGCAACTGCTCGACCACGGCGAGCGCTCCCAGCGCGCCGAGGTTGCCGTCGTAGCGGCCAGCATCGCGCACCGTGTCGATATGCGAGCCCAGCATCAACGCGGGGGCGTGGGCGTGCGCGCCCTCGTAGCGGGCGCGCACGTTGCCGACCGCGTCGATATCGGCGCTCATCCCCGCCGCGCGCGCCCATTGCGCGAACTGCTCGCAGGCCGCGCGATAGGCGGGCGAGAGATAGAGCCGGGTCAGCCGGCCCGGCTCCTCGGTGAAGGCGGCGAAATCGTCGAGCCGCTTCATCATGCGGGCGGCGGCGGCGGGGTCGAATTCCATTCCCGCGCCCCTCAGTTCGTCGCCGGAGCGCCAAACCAGCGCGCCAGCGTCGCGCGCTCCTTCGGCGTCATCTCCGTCAGATTGTTGGGCGGCATAGCATGGGTCAGCACCGCCTGCATGCGGATCGCCGGGGCGAGCCTCGCGATATGCTCCGGCGTGTCGAGCATGACCCCCTTCGGCGCCTCGCTCAATCCCCCCCAGACCGGCTCGGCCGCGTGGCACATCGCGCAGCGGGTCGTCACGACCTCGACGACATCGGCCGGCGCCTTGGGCGCATCGGCGGCGGCCGCGCGCACGGGCGGCGGCGCCATGCCAAGAACGGGCTGCACGCCGGGCGAGCCGGAGGTCGCGATCCAGAACGCGCCCCATAGCGCGACTGTCGCCGCCGCCCAGGCCCACCAAGGCGGGCGTGCGTGGTCGGCGTGCCAGTTGTTGTAGAAATAGCGGATCAGCGCGCCGGCCACGATCACGCAGGTCACCAACGCCGGGATCGTCCGCGCATTGGCGTAGAGCGCGGGATAATGGTTCGACAACATCAGGAACAGCACGGGCAGCGTGATGTAATTGTTGTGCGTCGAACGCTGCTTGGCCTGCTTGCCCCATTTCGGATCGGGCGCTTCGCCGGCCAGCAATCGCGCGATAGACTTGCGCTGGTTGGGCATGATGACCATGGCGACATTGGCCGTCATCATCGTCGCCATCAGCGCGCCGGTATGGATCAGCGCTCCTCGCGGCGAGAATACGAGCGTATAGACGTAAGCCGTCGCCACCGCATAGACGAACACGCCGGCGAGCAGCGTCGCGTCGTTGCGGCCGAGCGGCGACCTGCAGATAAGATCATAGACGACCCAGCCTAGGGCGAGCGAGATGATCCCGATCAGCGCCGCGGCCCAGGGCGACAGCGCCAGCACGGCCGGATCGATCAGGAAAAAACTCGATTGGCCGTAATAGACCCAAACCAGCAGAACGAAGCCGGAGATCCACGTCCAGTAGGATTGCCACTTGTGCCAGATCAGATCGTCGGGCAGCGATGGGGGCGCGAGCGTGTATTTGCTCATCTCGTAAAAGCCGCCGCCATGCACCTGCCACGAAATGCCTTGCACGCCGTTGGCCATGCCAGCGCGTTTTCGTAAGCTGGCGTCGAGATGCATGAAGAAGAACGAGCCGCCGATCCAGGCGATCGCCGTCGTCACATGCAACCAGCGGATCAGGATCGAGCCCCATTCCCAGACATACGGCCCCCACGCGCCCATGCGATTCCCCGTTGCGATCCAGCGGGCGAAGCATAGCCGGCGCCGCGCGCGAGCCCCAAGCGCTTTCTGTGCGAGCAAACCGCAAGTTGTATTTGAAGCCCCATATGTGCCAATAGCGCGACCCCCCGCTTCGCGGGGACGGCCCTACCTCGGAGACGACCTTGTCCCTTTCCCTGCATCAAGCCAGCGTCGGCGTCTTTCAGGCGACCCTGACGCCGTTTCTCGCCATCCTCGACAAGGCGGCGGCCCATGCCGAGGTGACGAAATTCGACCCCGCGATCTACGCCACGCTGCGGCTGCGCCCCAATATGTTCGCGCTGCCCCGGCAGGTGCAGTCGTGCTGCGACCAGGCCAAGAACGGTTCCGCCCGGCTCGCCGGGATCGAGGCGCCCCGGTTCGAGGACACCGAGACGACGATCGCCGAGCTGAAGGTTCGGATCGAAAAGACCCTCGCCTTCCTCGGCGGCATCGACAAAGCGGCGATTGAAGCGGGCGCGGAGCGCGAGATCAACTTCCCCATCGGCCCCACGATCAAGGCGAAGATGAAGGGCGGCGACTATCTCCTGCATTTCGTGCTGCCCAACTTCTATTTCCACGTCACGACGGCTTACGGCCTGCTGCGCTCCGCCGGCGTGGAGATCGGCAAGCGCGATTTCTTAGGGCCGGTGCCCGGCATGACGACGATCTGAGAGGACGCAGGATGAGCATCCATCGCATCGGCGTCGGGCCGCGCATGTCGGCCGCCGTCATCCACGGCGAGACGATCTATCTCGCCGGCCAGGTCGCCGATAAGAGCGCCGGCGGCAGCGTCGCCGAGCAGACGAAGGAGATCCTGGGAATCATCGACGCGCTGCTGGCCGAGGCTGGCTCCGACAAAACACAGATCCTCTCGGCGACGATCTACCTGCCCGACATCTCGACTTTCGCGCAGATGAACGCGGTCTGGGACGGCTGGGTCGTGCAAGGCCACACCCCGGCGCGCGCGACCGTCGAGGCGAAACTCGCCGCGCCGAAATACGCGGTCGAGATCGCCTGCATCGCAGCCAAAGCCTGAGGGAGATCGCCGTGACAGGCGCCGCCGCTTCCCGCCTGACGCCGGCAGAGGCCGTCGATCAGCTCGTGTTGCGCTACAACGCGGCGGTCGGCGCGTTGCGCGGCGCGGTGGAGCGCTTCCTGCAAACCGGCGCGCCGCCCTCCGACGAGGAGCGCGAGAAATTCCGCTATCCTCGGCTGCGCGTCACTTATCGCACCGAAGGCGCGCCGCCGAGCAACGCGCGCGCCTTCGCCAAATTCTCCGCCCCCGGCGTCTATTCGACCACGGTGACGCAGCCGGCCGAGTTCCGCGCCTATCTGCTCGAACAACTGGAACCGCTGGTTGAGGAATTCGGGGCCGAGATCGAGGTCGGCGTCGGCGCGCAGGAGATCGCCTACCCCTACGTGTTCGAGACCGGCGACGAACTGGGGCGCGGCGGCGCCACGGCGGCCGATCTCGCGCGCTATTTCCCCACCCCCTCGCTGTCGGTGATCGGCGACGAGATCGCCGACGGGCATTTCGACATCCGCCCCGGCGTCGAGCGCCCGCTGGCGCTCTATGACGCCGCGCGCGTGGATTACTCGCTGCGCCGGCTGGTGCATTACACCGGCTCGGACTGGCGCGCGATGCAGCCCTGGGTGCTGCTGACCAACTATCATCGTTATGTCGATCAGTTCGTGCGCTGGGGTCTGGAGCAATTGCGCGCCGACGCTGATGTGGCGAAGTTGGTGCTGCCCGGCAATGTCGAGATCGACGCGTCCGTCTCGCGCGAGGAGGCCGAGGCCAAGGCCGCCGGCGTCGTCTGGCACCGCTATCAGATGCCGGCCTATCATCTCATTCGCAAGGACGGGCGCGGCGTCAGCCTGGTCAATATCGGCGTCGGCCCGGCCAACGCGAAGAACATCACCGACCATATCGCGGTGCTGCGCCCGCATTGCTGGCTGATGATCGGCCATTGCGCGGGCTTACGCCAGAGTCAGATGATCGGCGATTACGTGCTGGCGCACGCCTATCTCCGGCAGGATCACATTCTCGACGAGGCCGTGCCGCCCGACGTGCCGATCCCGGCGCTGGCGGAAGTGCAGGTCGCGTTGCAGGAGGCGGTCGCCAACGTCACCGGCGACCGCGGCGAGGCGCTGAAGCGGCGCGTGCGCACCGGCACGGTCGTCACCTACGACGACCGCAACTGGGAACTGCGCTGGACGCAGGAGCGGCGCCGCTTCAACCTGTCGCGCGCCATCGCGGTCGACATGGAATCGGCCACCATCGCCACGCAGGGCTTCCGCATGCGCGTGCCCTATGGCACGATGCTGTGCATCTCCGACAAGCCGCTGCATGGCGAGATCAAGCTGCCCGGCGCCGCCAACGCTTTCTACGAACGCGCCATCGGCGAGCATCTGCGGATCGGCATCGCGGCGCTGCAACTGCTCCAGCGCAGCGACGCGGCGCTGCACTCGCGAAAACTGCGCTCGTTCGACGAGCCGCCGTTCCGCTGATGTCGCCTTTGCCGGGATGGCGCTTCTCCGTCGCGCCGATGATGGATTGGACCGACCGGCATTGCCGGGCGTTCCATCGAACACTGACGCGGCGCGCGCGCCTCTATACGGAAATGGTGACGGCCGACGCCGTCATCCACGGCCCGCGCGAGCGGTTGCTGGGCTTTGCGCCAGCTGAACATCCCGTCGCGCTGCAACTCGGCGGCGCCGAGCCGGGCAAGCTGGCGCAAGCCGCGCGCATCGGCGCCGAGTTCGGCTATGACGAGATCAACCTGAACTGCGGCTGTCCCTCCGACCGCGTGCAGAGCGGCCGCTTCGGCGCCTGCCTGATGCGCGAGCCGGATCTGGTCGCCGATTGCGTCGCGGCGATGCGGGCGGCGGCGCCGATTCCCGTCACGGTCAAATGCCGGATCGGCGTGGATGACCAGGAGCCGCGCGAGGCTTTGTTTGCGCTGGTCGAGCGCATCGCGGCGGCGGGGGCCGCAGGGGTCGTCGTCCATGCGCGCAAGGCGTGGTTGGAGGGCCTTAGCCCGAAAGACAACCGCACCATCCCGCCGCTCGACTACCCCCTCGTATATGAGTTGAAGCGCGCTTACTCCGATCTGCCAATCGCCCTCAACGGCGGTCTGGCCGATCTCGACGCGGCGCAGGTCGCGCTCGCCCATGTCGACGGCGTGATGTTCGGCCGCGCCGCCTATCAGAACCCGGAACTGCTGCTCGACGTCGATCCCCGCCTGTTCGATGCGCCCGCGCCGCACGCGGACGCTTTCGCGGCGTGCGAAGCGTTCGAGCCTTATATCGCGCATCAGTTGGAGACGGGCGTGCGGTTGCACGACATCACCCGCCACCTGCTCGGCCTGTTCGCCGGCCGACCGGGCGCGCGGGCTTTCCGCCGCTGCCTCGCCACGGAAGCCGTCAGGCGCGACGCGGGGCTTGACGTGCTGCGCCGCGCGGTCGGTTTGATTGGGCGCGAGGTTTGGGCCGAGGCGGGGTGACGCCTTACGCCATCAACCATTCATGCGCGGGGTCGTTGTGGAAGCGCCAGACCCGTTGCGGCCCCGCCATCACGTTGAGATAATATAGCTCGTAGCCATGCGCGGCCGCGCAGGGGTGGTAGCCCCTGGGCACCAGCACCACGTCGCGGTCGCTCACCGTCATCGTCTCGTCGAGCGAGCGGTCATCGGTATAGACGCGCTGCATCGCATAGCCCTGCGGCGGGTTGAGCCGATGATAATAGGTCTCCTCCAGCAGCGACTCGCGCGGCAGATCGTCCTGATCATGCTTGTGCGGGGGATAGCTCGACCAATGACCGGAGGGCGTGATGACTTCCACCACCAGCAGGCTTTCGGCCTGCGCCGTCTCGGAGAGAATATTGCGGATGTGGCGCAGGTTGGTCCCCTTGCCGCGCGTCAACGTCTCGACTTCGGCGGGCGGGATAACCCGCGCGCGAAACTTGCCGGTCGCGGGCGCCCAGCAGAGCGCGATTTCCCCCTCGCCCTCGACCTTCGCCTTCACATGCGGCGGCAGGTAGACCGACCACGGCAGACCCGAGAACACGTCCGCGCGCTCGCCG
>JANLPL010000226.1:0-2501 GCA_031367195.1 Bradyrhizobium sp. | reverse complement strand
CCGATTGGGCCACCAATTGCCCGGAATACAAAGTGACGGCGGTGCAGGTGCGCCGCACCAACCATTATTCCGAATGGCAGGAGCGCGACCGCGAGGAAGGCGTGTCGCTGCGCCGCATCGCGGGTCTGGCGGCGGAGTGATGCGCGCGCGCGTTGAGAATGAGAGCCGCGGCATCGGCCCCCTCCCCCCAAAGGGCGTCGAAAGACGCCCGCCCAAAGACGGGCTTTGTGGGGGAGGGTTGGGGTGGGGGGGGCCCCCACATGCGCGCTGAGCGGCCCCCCCTCCCTGCCCCTCCCCCACAAGGGGGGAGGAATCACGGCGCCGGCGCCGTGCAAGGCCTCGCCGCGCCCTACGTCGAGCGCCTCGCCCACGCGCTGCGCTATAACGCCGGCCCGTCAGCCCCCTCGCTGCACGCCGTCGCGGTCGAGACGCCGATCGAGATCGCCTATGGCGGCCAGCCGTTCGCGGTGATGATGGGCACGCCCGCCGATCTCCAGGATTTCGCCGCCGGCTTCTCGCTCACCGAAGGCATTGTCGAGCGCTTCGACGAAATCCGCGCCATCGAGGTCGAACTCACAACCGAATCCGCCCGCGTAAATGTCGCGCTGAGCGGCGACCGGCTGCGCGCGCAACTCGCGCGTCGTCGCGCGCTGGTCGGGCGCACCGGCTGCGGCCTGTGCGGCGTCGAAGACCTCGCCCACCTGCCCCGCACGCAGTCGCGTGACCGCGCGCGCCGCCCGCCCGCCCCTGCGGCGATTGGCGCGGCGCTGGCCGCGCTCGACGCGCATCAACCGCTCAACGCGTTGACCCACGCCGTCCACGGCGCCGCCTGGTGCGACGCGCGCGGCGAGATCCTCCTCGCGCGCGAAGACGTCGGCCGTCACAACGCGCTCGATAAGTGCATCGGCGCGCTGCTGCGTCAGGGCGCGGCGCCGGACGACGGTTTCCTGCTCGTCACCAGCCGCTGCTCCTACGAAATGGTCGCCAAGGCGGCCGCGTTCGGCGCGCGGGCGCTCGTCTGCATTTCGGCCCCGACCTCGCTTGCGTTGCAATTGGCGCAGGCCGCCGGCCTCGCGCTCGTCGTCACCGCGCGGCGCGATGGCGCGTTGTCATTCGATTCCCCGGGAGCCCCAGCGTGAGCCACGCAAAGTTGGAAAAATTCGCCCGCATGGCCAACCAGATCGGCGACGCCCACATCGCGCTTGAGCCGCAAAAGGCGGCCGAGGGCGTGGCGACCCATGTGCGAAAATTCTGGACGCCGAAGATGATCGCTGAAACATTGGCCGCGCTTGACGCCCAAAAGATTCGTCTCAATGAGACATCGGCCGCGGGCTTTGCTATCCTGCGCAAGGAATTCGCCAGCGCGGAGTAAGTCCGTTCCGGCAATCGATGGGGGGGATACCAATGACGTCGACACTTGCTGCTGCGGAGTCGGGCCAGGGCTGGCTCGACAAGGCGGCGACCATCGCCAAACCCGGCTTCAACCGATGGCTCGTGCCGCCGGCCGCGCTCGCCATCCATCTGTGCATCGGCATGGCCTATGGCTTTTCGGTGTTCTGGAAGCCGCTGCAAGGCGCATTGGTCGGCGCGGACGGCAAGGCGCTAGCGGAATGCTCGGTGGGCGCCGCAACGTTCGGCGCGAAGTCGGCGGGAACTTTGCGGGCGCTGGCGGCGACAGATTGCAATTGGAGCCAGTTCGACGTCGGCTGGATGTATACGCTTTTCTTCGTTCTGCTCGGGGTCTCGGCGGCCATTTGGGGCGGCTGGCTCGAACGATCCGGCCCGCGCAAGGCCGGCCTTGTCTCGGCTTTCTGCTGGTGCGGCGGGTTGCTGATCGGCGCGCTCGGCGTCTACATTCACCAGCTCTGGCTGATGTGGCTCGGCTCCGGCGTCATCGGCGGCGTCGGCCTGGGCTTGGGCTATATTTCGCCGGTCTCGACGCTGGTCAAATGGTTCCCCGACCGGCGCGGCATGGCCACCGGCATGGCGATCATGGGCTTCGGCGGCGGCGCGTTGATCGGCACGCCGCTGGCGAACTGGCTGATGAACGGCGGTAATTTGATCGGCAAGAAGGATTCCTTCGCGCTGCTGAATTTCGCCGGGTTCAAGACCGCGACCGATCCCGGCGTCTGGCAGACCTTCCTCGTCATGGCGGCGATCTATTTCGTGTTCATGGTCGGCGGCGCGTTCGGCTATCGCGTGCCGCCCGAGGGCTGGCAGCCGTCCGGCTGGTCGCCGCCGACCGATAGAGCCCACGCGATGATCACGCACGGCAATGTCGCGCTTGAGGACGCGCATAAAACTCCACAGTTCTGGCTGATCTGGATCGTGCTGTTGATGAACGTTTCGGCCGGCATCGGCGTCATCGGCGCCGCGTCGCCGATGTTACAGGAGACGTTCGGCGGCGCGCGGTTCGGCGATCGCTCCAACGGCGATGCGGCCATCACCGACGAGCACAAGAAACACGCCGCCGCGGTCGGAACCGGCTTCGTCGGCCTGTT
>JANLPL010000204.1:0-4416 GCA_031367195.1 Bradyrhizobium sp. | reverse complement strand
GCTGTGTTTTGTGCTTTCAGTGGCTGGCTAACTCATGGTGGTCTTTCCCTTCTTTTACTAATTTGTGGTGGGGTGGCGGCGGCGCGCCGCGCGCGCCGCCGCCTCGCATAACACGCTGTGTTTCGAGGGGCTGGACCAGGCCGAATTGTTCGGCGCGTTCCGCTGCGCGCGCCGTCCCAACGTCACGTTGCGCGATCTGGTTTGCGAGCCGGAGCAACTGGTTGTCGAGGGGACGCACGACGGATTTGGGCGTCATCGCCATGTCAGGCGGTTCGAGCAGACGAGCGGGCGTTTGCTGATCGTGGATAGCATCGCTGGCCCGCCGCGCGCGGCCGAGATCGGCTTTCTGCTGCACCCCGATGTCGCGGTTTGCCTCGACGAAGTGGGCGCGGCGCTCGTGCGCGGCGCGGCGTCGGCACGGTTTCAAAGTTCTATCGCGATCCGCTGCGAGGACGCCGTCTGGTGGCCCGACATGGGCTATGAGCGGGCGACGAAACGGCTGGCGCTTACAGCGCTGCCGGGGACGCAGGACATCACAAGCCAATTCATCTGGTAGGGGGGCGTGCGACAAAGTGAAACAGGTGCAACAGAACTACCGTAGCGGCGAACTCAAGGTCGCCGAGGTGCCCGCCCCCGCGATGGGCGGCGGCGAATTGCTGGTGGCGACGCGCGTGTCGCTGATCAGCTCCGGCACCGAGCGGCAGTTGATGCAGCTCGCCAAATCCTCGCTGGTCGGCAAGGCGGCCGCGCGGCCCGATCTGGTGCGACGGGTTTTGGTCAACGTGAAGAAGGAAGGTTTGCGGCCGACCTTCGACAAGGTGTTCGCCAAGCTCGATACGCCGATTCCGCTCGGCTACAGTCTGGTGGGCGAGGTGATCGGCATCGGGCGCGACGTCGCCGGCTATGCGCCCGGCGACCGCGTCGCCTGCGCCGGCGCGGGGCTGGCCAATCACGCCGAGATCAACGCCGTTCCGAAAAACCTGTGCGTGCGCGTGCCCCAGGGCGTCGACGATGAGGACGCGAGCTTCGTCACGCTGGGCGCCATCGCGCTGCAAGGCGTGCGGCAGGCGGCGCCGACGCTGGGCGAAATCGTGGTGGTGATGGGCCTCGGCCTGATCGGGTTGCTGACGGTGCAGATTCTGAAGGCCAACGGTTGCCGGGTGATAGGGTTCGACCCGAATCCCGCGCGCGCGGCGCTGGCCAAACAACTGGGCGCCGACATCGCCGTCAGCGAGGCGTTGAACGAGGTCGCGCTCGCGCGCACCGGCGGCGTCGGCGCGGACGCGGTGATCGTCACGGCTTCGTCCAAGTCGAGCGAACCTATCAATCAAGCCGCCGAGATCAGCCGCGTCAAGGGCCGCATCGTCGTGGTCGGGCTGGTGGGCATGAGCATTGACCGCGAGCCATTCTATAAACGCGAGTTGGAGCTGAAACTGTCGATGTCCTACGGGCCGGGGCGCGGCGATCCCGCCTATGAATTCGCCGGCCGCGATTATCCCTTGCCCTATGTGCGCTGGACCGAGCAGCGCAACATGGAAGCGTTTCTCGGCCTGATCGAGCAGGGCCGCGTCACGCCGAAAGCCTATGTCACGCATCGCTTCGCCATATCGGAGGCGGAGAAGGCCTATGAGTTGATGGAGAAGGGCGAGCCGCATCTGGCGATGCTGTTGACCTATCCCGAGCAAACAAGCGCTCCCGTGCGCGAGATCGCGCGCGCTCCCGCGCCATCGCGCGACAAGTTGGGCGTCGGCTTCATCGGCATGGGCAATTATGCGCGCAGCGTGCTGCTGCCGAAAGTGAAGGGCGCCGAGGGCGTCGCGCTCACCGGCGTCGTCACCAAGACGGGACTTTCCGCCAATCATTCGGCCGAGAAATTCGGTTTCGCGAAAGCCGCCACCGACGCGGCCGCCGTGCTCGACGACGTTGGCACGAACGCCGTGTTCATCGCCACCCGCCACGATTCCCATGCTTCGCTCAGCGCGCGCGCGCTGGAGGCGGGCAAGCATGTGTTCTGCGAGAAGCCGCTGGCGCTCGACCGCGCGAGCCTTGACGCGGCGATGGCGGCCGCGCGGGCGGGATCGGGCGTGCTGACGGTCGGCTTCAACCGACGCTTCGCGCCGTTGCTCAAACAAGCCAAGGACGCGCTGAACCCGCGCTCCGGGCCGCTGATGATGATCTACCGCGTCAATGCGGGCGCCATTCCCGGCGATAGCTGGATCCAGCGCGACGAGGGCGGCGGGCGGATTCTCGGCGAGGCGTGCCATTTCGTCGACAGCCTCACCTATCTTTGCGGCGCGCTGCCGGTCGACGTGCAGGCGAGCGCGGCGCGCGGCCATGGCGACGCGGTGTCGGCGATCCTGCGTTTCGCCGACGGGTCGATCGGAACAATCATCTATTCCTCGCTCGGCGACGCAAGCCTGCCGAAGGAATATCTGGAGGCCTTCGCCCATGGCCGGGCGATCACTCTCGACGATTTCAACGCGCTGACGATCCACGCCGGCGGCAAGGTCAAGACGGTGAAGGCAAGCCAAGACAAGGGCCAGTCGGCGCTGGTCGCCGCCTTCCTCGACGCCGCGCGCGGCAAGGCGCCCGCGCCGATTCCGCTCGACGAGATCGAGGCGGTGTCGCGCGCGACGATCGCGATCGAGGAGGCGCTGCGCGCGGCCGGGCCATGAAACTGCCGATCACGCTGATCCTCATCAGCTACAACGAGGAAATTCATCTTGCACGCTGCCTGTCGCGCATCGCGCCGTGGATGGCGCGAATTGTCGTGATCGACAGTTTCTCCACGGACGCAACGGCGGCCATCGCAGACGCGCACGGGGCCGAGGTGTTGCAGCACAAGTTCAAGAACCACGCCGACCAGTTCCGCTGGGGGCTCGAAGTTGCTCAGCCGAAGACTGACTGGGTGATGCGGATCGATTGCGACGAATATTTCGAGGAGAGCGCGCTGGATGCGCTTAGCCGCCTGCTGCCGAATTTGCCGCCTGACGTGACCGGCGTCAACGTGCGGCGCAAGTTGATCTTCCGCGAGCAGTGGATTCGCCACGGCCGCTATTATCCCGTCATCCTGCTGCGCCTGTGGCGCAACGGCGCGGCGGAAATGGAACAACGCTGGATGGACGAGCATATGGTTCTTGCGCGCGGCCGCGCGGTGCTGCTCGAAGGCGGCGATCTCGTCGATCACAATCTCGCCGGTCTCGACGCCTGGACCGCCAAACACAATCGCTATGCGACGCTGGCGATGGTGGACGCAATCAACCGCGACTATCCGCTATTCGCCGAGGATCGCCGCATCGAGGGGGCCGCGAGCGCGGCGCGGCGCAACCGATTCCTGAAGAACTCGGTCTATGGCCGCGCGCCGCTCTATCTGCGCGCGCTGCTTCTGTTCGTCTATCGCTACGTGTTCCGTCTCGGCTTCCTCGACGGGCGAATCGGCTTTGCTTT
The DNA here is from genome assembly GCA_031367195.1 of Bradyrhizobium sp. Taxonomy (GTDB): domain Bacteria; phylum Pseudomonadota; class Alphaproteobacteria; order Rhizobiales; family Beijerinckiaceae; genus Roseiarcus. The sequence continues at coordinate 969 of JANLPL010000204.1, read as the reverse complement.
CCACGTGCTGCACGGGCTTTGGGTGTTCATGCTGATCGACGCCAAAATCGACGAGGCGCGCGACTACATCGCCGCCCACGGGCTCGATGCGTTCAAGCAACAGCTTCGCGCGCGGCGGATCGAACTATGAGCAGGAGACCTGTGGTGCTGGTGGCGCTCGGCTGTTTCTGGCCGGGCAATGACGCGAGCGGCCCCAACCAGAGTTTCATCGCGCTGGCGAGCGCTCTGAGGGCCGAGTTCGATTTCCGTGTCGTCGCGCGCGACCGCGCACCCGGGGCGGCGCAATCTTCCGCGCCCGCTGTCTGGGTCGATCTTGGCTTTGCGCGGGCGCGTTATCTGGAGATCGGGCCGTTCGGCGCGCGCGGGCTTGGCCCGCTCTTGCGCGCGACGCCGCATGACGCGCTGTGGCTCAACAGCGTGTACGATCGCGAGTTCACCTTGCCGGCGCTGATCGCCGCGCGGCTGTTCGGCGCCTCGTGCGCGCCCGTCATTCTCTCGCCGCGCGGCGAATTCGGCGCCGGCGCGCTGGAGGTGAAGGCGGGCAAGAAGCAACTTTTCCTGCGCCTCGCCCGCGCGCTGAAACTGTGGCGCGACATCACGTGGCACGCCACCAGCGAGGCGGAAGCGCGCGATGCGGCCGCCATGACAGCGCGCGGCGCGCGCATCGTCGTCGCGCCTAATTCGAGGTTGATGCTGTCGCCGCCCGTTTTCGCGCGCGGGGGGGAAGCGCTGCGCGTTATCTTCGTTGGCCGCATCGCGCCAATCAAGGGTCTTGCCTTCGCGCTGGAGGTTCTCGCGCGGGTGCGTTGCGCCGTGACATTCGAAATCTTTGGACCGCCGGAGGACGCGGCGACTTACGAGCAAGCGCGCGCGCTGGCGCAGAAGCTGCCCGTTCACGTCGCCGTCCACTGGCGCGGCGCGGCGAGCAACGAGGCCATCGTTGACGCGCTCTCGCGCTCGGACCTGTTC
>JANLPL010000179.1:0-1904 GCA_031367195.1 Bradyrhizobium sp. | reverse complement strand
GCTCGCGACGGCTCGTCGGAGGCTTCGGTCCGCAGGACGATCTGTCGCTTGCGTCGGGTTGGCGTTGGCGCAAAGGGCAATGTCAGCGTTCGAACTTCCACTTCGTTCACGCAAGCGTCGTCTAAGACGATCACGATCTCGGAGGCATGGACGGTCACGCGTTCGATGGCGGCGTGGATTTCCGCGATCTTTTGTTGATCCCGCGACGGGGGTGAAGACATCGACGGCATTCGCGACGGCGAGGGCGCGGGAGGCGCGCGCTTACGATCCAGATCATCGCCCGGTCGCGCGCGCGAGGCGAGATGGCGTTGGACAGCGTCGATAACTTCGCGCTCGATTTCGGGCGCCGAGATGCGCGGCAACGATCTCGCGAGCTTGCCGTCGCCAACCAGCGCCGGGCGGGAGACGTAATAGCGAAAGCGCTTCGATCCCTTGCAGGCGTAGGTCGCCCCCATCCGATGGCCCCGGTCGTCGTAAAGCTTGCCGGCGAGAAAGGAATGCAGATCCGGTTGCGGATTCCGCCGGGCGACGGTTTGCGCCTGCAGCCGCTGCTGGATGGTTTCCCAGACTTCGGGCTCGACAATAGCCGCATGCAATCCGTCGTGGACCCGTCCCTTATGCTTGAGCTTGCCGATGTAGATCGGGTTCGACAGTATCCCATAAAGATGCCCTCGGGAGAACGGACGCCCGCGCGACGTCCGTCCGCTCCGGCTGACCCGGAGCGGTGTAACCGCCGCCTCGGCGTCGAGAGCAGCTTTGAGCCGGACTACGCTGCCGAGTTCGAGATACCGCCGGAACAGACCCCGGATGACTTCAGCCTCCTCTTCGACGACAAGCAGCGCCCGGTTCTCGACACGATACCCCAAAGGAACCGCGCCTCCCATCCAGATGCCCTTGCGCTTGGAGGCGGTGACCTTGTCGCGGATGCGCTCGCCGGTGATCTCCCGCTCGAACTGCGCGAAGGACAACTGCATGTTCAGAGTCAGTCGCCCCATGCTGGTCGTCGTGTTGAAGGCTTGCGTCACCGAAATCAACGACACCTCATGGGCGTCGAACAGGTTCACCGGCTTGGCGAAGTCGACAAGCGATCGGGTCCGACGATCAACCTTGTAAACGATGACGACGTCGATCCGCCGCGCTCGGATCTCGTCGAGCAGCTTCTGCAGCGCCGGCCGCTCCATCGAGCCATCGGAGAAGCCGCCGTCGTCGAACTGATCGAGAACCAACTTCCAGCCTTCGTGGGCCTGGCTCTTGATATAGGCTTCCGACGCCTCGCGTTGGTTGTCGAGCGAGTTGAAGTCCTGTTCGAGGCCGCTGTCGGTCGATACGCGCGTATAGATCGCGCATCGCCGGGTCAGCTTCGAACCGCCACGGGGATCATTTCGCATCGCCGGACTTCCTCAATCCGAAGAAGCGGTGGCCGTTCCAGTTCGTGCCGGTGATGGCCCTGGCGACCCGGGAAAGGCTTATGTAGGTCGCGCCGTTCCAGGCGAAGCCCTCGTCCAGAACCATCACATGCTGCATCTGCCCTTTCCATTCCCGAACCAGCAGCCCGCCCGACCTGAGGCTAACGCCATCTCTGGTCTTGGGCTCACGGGCGGTGAAAGGTTCGGCGCCATCAGATCCGCCTCCCGACGGACGCAGCCGCCGAAGGGTCGCTCTATCGAGATCGCCGTGGGCGGCCGACTGCAGCCGGTAGGCCAGCACACGGGCCAACAGCAATCGCGGGAGGTGAGCGTGAGCGGTTCCGCCCCGATGGTTTCGCCAGCGCAGGCAAAGCTGCGCTTGATCGAGATCGGGCAGTTCCGAGACGAGAGCTGCGATGACGTTTCGACCAGAGGCCGAGTTCAGCCCGCTCGTAGGGAGCGCGCCAATCTCAGAGTTTTTCCCCCGCCTCGCCATCA
>JANLPL010000348.1:0-17100 GCA_031367195.1 Bradyrhizobium sp. | reverse complement strand
TCCCAAAAAAATCATGCTGATCGTCGAGCCGGTCGTCGCCCGGCCTCTCCTGCGCGAATGGGAGATCGCGAAAGCCGAGATCGAGGCGATCCTAGCGCCGGCGGCGGACGAGCGGGGCGCGCAGACGAAAAAATTCGAGGCCGCGCGGACTTTAGCCGAGACGCGACGCGACGCGTTCATCGCCAGGCTTTGCGCCTTGCGCATTCTCGACCCCGCCTGCGGCTCCGGCAATTTCCTGTATCTGGCGCTGCAAACGGTCAAGGAGATCGAGAACAAGGCGATCCTCGACGCCGAAACGCTTGGCTGCCGCAGCGTCGCTCCGCGCGTCGGGCCGGAGATTTTGCGCGGGATCGAGATCAACCCGTTCGCCGCCGAGCTTTCGCGCACGACGATCTGGATCGGCGACATCCAGTGGCGGGTGAAACACGCCATCCACGCGCACCCGCGCCCGATCCTGCGCAAACTCGACACGATCGAATGTCGCGACGCGCTGCTGAATGCGGACGGGACCGAGGCGGAATGGCCGGAGGCGGATTACATTGTCGGCAACCCGCCGTTTTTGGGCGGCAAGCTGCTGCGGCGCGGGCTCGGCGACGTTTACGTCGAGACGCTGTTTCGGGCCTACGCGGGCAAGGTTCCCGCCGAAGCGGACCTCGTCTGCTACTGGTTCTCCAAGGCGTGGCGGGCTTTGCAGGCGGGGCGGGTTCAACGCTGCGGGTTGGTGGCGACAAACTCGATCCGCGGCGGCGCCAATCGCCGCGTGCTCGACCCGATCGCGGAGAAACGGGCGATCTTCGAGGCTTGGAGCGATGTGGAATGGACGGCTGACGGGACGGCGGTGCGGGTGTCGCTCGTCATGTTCGCGCATGACGACGACCGCGAGGTTTCGCTTGATGGTGCGCCTACGCTGCAAATTCACGCCGACCTTGGCGGCGCGAGCGCAAATCTGACCGGCGCCAAGCGGCTGCAAGAGAATTTCAAGGTCGGTTTCATGGGCGACACCAAGGGCGGCGCCTTCGACATCGAGGGAAAGCTCGCGAAGTCCTGGCTGGTTGAGCCTTTGAACGTCAACGGACGGCCGAACTCGGACCTCCTTTCACCTTGGATCAACGGCCTCGACATCACCAGACGCCCGCGCGACATGTGGATCGTCGATTTCGGTTGGACGATGGACGAAGGCGAAGCGGCTCATTATCAGGAAACATTCAAGTATGTCGCCGCGCAAGTGAAACCCGAGCGTGACAAGAACCGCCGCGACGCCTACCGGGTCAACTGGTGGCGGCACGTCGAGCCCCGCCCGGCAATGTGGGCCGCAATTCACACGCTTTCCGAGCGTCATGGCCGGGCTCGTCCCGGCCATCCACGTCCCTCCGCTCAGCCGAACCGCGTGGATGCCCGGGACAAGCCCGGGCATGACGAATGTGGCGAACGCATTCGTTATATCGCCACGCCGACCGTAGCGAAACACCGGTTATTTGTCTGGGTGAGTGGTTCGGTTTGTCCCGATCACCAACTCATCGCCATCGCCCGCGACGACGACACCACCTTCGGCGTCCTGCACTCCCGCTTCCATGAAGCGTGGTCGCTGCGCCTCGGCACGTGGCTCGGCGTTGGCAACGATCCGCGTTACACCCCCACCACCACGTTCGAAACCTTCCCCTTCCCCGCCGGCCTCACCCCCAATATCCCGGCGAAGGACTACGCCGACGACCCGCGTGCGCGCAAAATCGCCGCCGCCGCGAAGCGGCTCGACGATCTGCGCCGCAACTGGCTCAACCCGTCCGATCTGGTCGATATCGTGCCCGAAATCACGCCGACCGCCGCCCCCGGCGAGCCGCCGCGCCGCTATCCCGACCGCATCTTGCCCAAATCCCCCGAGGCGGCGGCCAAGCTGAAAACCCGCACGCTGACCAACCTCTACAACGAGCGCCCGCGCTGGCTGGCCGACGCGCACGACGCGCTCGACCGCGCGGTCGCCGCCGCCTATGGCTGGCCGCAGGACATCGCCATCGACGACGCCCTGCAACGGCTGCTCGCGCTCAACCTGGAGCGGGCGGCGGAGCTCTGATTATTCCGGCCAGAATTCGGCGTCCATCGCCTGCTCGAAAGTCCAGGGGCAGGCGTCGGGAAAGTCGTCTTCGTCTAACGGCGTTTCCTTCGCCGTCATGATCCGCGCGTCGCGATATGCGCTCGCCACAATCTCGGCGAGCTTGGCCTTGAGGCTCGGATTGTCTTCAAGATGATCCGCAAGTTGGTTGCGCTGCGCCTTGATCGTCAGCAGCCAGCTTCGCCCTCTCAAATTTGGCTGATATTTCCACTTGAGCAGATGCACGAGAAGCACGCCCAGACGGTTGATCAGCTCCCGCTTCTCCGTCTTGCCCATGCTCTCGATCTCCTCGGCGATATGGACGATATCGGCTTCCTTCAGTTTGCCCGCACGAAGCAAGGCCGTTTGTTCGTTGGCCCAGGCGTAAAAATCGGTGTCGTAGGTCGCGCTCATCGGTCGCCTCCGTCTCGCGAGCGGCGTTATCGCGCGAGCCTACACAAAACCGCCCGCGCACTCAAAGCGCGCCTCACTTCTCCGGCAAGTTCACGCGGAGATGCAGCTCCCGCTGCTGCTTGGGCGACGCCTCGCTCGGCGCGCCCATCAGCAGATCCTCGGCGCGCTGGTTCATCGGGAACAGCGTGACCTCGCGCAGGTTCTGTTCGCCCGCCAGCAGCATCACCACCCGGTCCACCCCCGCCGCCATGCCGCCATGCGGCGGCGCGCCGTAGTGGAAGGCGCGGTACATGCCGCCGAAGCGGTCGATCACCGTCTGTTCGGAATAGCCGGCGATCTCGAACGCCTTCACCATAGCTTCAGGCTTGTGGTTGCGGATGCCGCCCGAGGCCAGTTCGTAGCCGTTGCAGGCGATGTCGTACTGGAACGCCTTGATGGTCACCGGGTCTTGGCCTTGCAGCGCCTCCAGCCCGCCCTGCGGCATCGAGAACGGGTTGTGCGAGAAGTCGATCCTCTTCTCGTCCTCGTTCCACTCGTACATCGGGAAATCGACGATCCAGGCGAAGGCGAACCGCCCCTCATCGACCAGCTTCAACTCGGTCCCGACTTTGGTGCGCGCCAACCCCGCAAACTTGGCGAATTTGTCGGGATCGCCCGCCACGAAGAACGCCGCGTCGCCTGCGCTCAGGCCCAGTTGCGCGCGCACCGCCTCCGTGCGTTCCGGCCCAATGTTATTGGCCAGCGGCCCGCGCCCGCCGACGCCCGTCGCGCCGGGGGTCTGTTGTTGCGTGTTCTCGTCCTTGGCCTTGTCGAAGAACAGGATGTAGCCCAGCCCCGGCTGCCCCTCGCTCTGCGCCCAGGCGTTCATGCGGTCGGCGAACGTGCGCTGCCCGCCGCCCGGCGCGGGGATCGCCCACACCTCGTTTTTCGCCGTCTCCAGCAGCCGCGCGAACAGCTTGAAGCCCGAGCCCTTGAAATGCTCGCTGACGTCCTGCATCATGATCGGATTGCGCAAATCCGGCTTGTCGGAGCCATATTTCCTCATCGACTCCGCGTAGGGGATGCGCGGCCACGGCGACGGCGTCACCGGCTTGCCCTCGGCAAATTCCTCGAACACGCCGCGGATCACCGGCTCCATCGTCGCGAACACGTCCTCCTGCTCAACGAAGCTCATCTCGATGTCGAGCTGGTAGAACTCGCCCGGCAGCCGGTCCGCGCGGGGATCTTCATCACGGAAACAGGGCGCGATCTGGAAATAGCGGTCGAACCCCGCCATCATCAGGAGTTGCTTGTATTGCTGCGGCGCCTGCGGCAGCGCGTAGAATTTGCCGGGATGAATCCGCGATGGCACCAGGAAGTCGCGCGCGCCCTCGGGGGACGAGGCGGTCAGGATCGGGGTCTGGAATTCCGAGAACCCCTGCCCCTTCATGCGGGCGCGCATCGAATCCACCACTTTGCCGCGCAGCATGATGTTCCGGTGCAGCTTCTCGCGCCTGAGGTCGAGGAAGCGGAACCGCAGCCGCGTGTCCTCGGGGTACGGCTGGTCGCCGAACACGGGCAGCGGCAGATCGCCGGCGGGGCCGAGCACCTCGATCTCGCGCACGTAAAGCTCGATCTGCCCCGTCGCCATATCGGCGTTCCCGGTCCCCTCGGGGCGCTGGCGCACGAGACCGTCGAACCGCACCACCGTCTCGGCGCGCAATTTCTCCGCCGCCGAGAAAGCCGGGGAATCCGGATCGACCACGCATTGCGTCATGCCGTAATGGTCGCGCAGATCGACGAACAGCACGCCGCCGTGGTCGCGGATGCGGTGGCACCAGCCGGAAAGACGGGCGTCCTGGCCATTTTCAGCCAGGGTGAGCGCGCCGCAGGTATGCGAGCGATAGCGGTGCATGAGGGCGATTTTCCAGCGATTTTCAAAGGTCGGAGGCGCTGCCTAACCGAAAACGCGGGCGGGGTGAAGCCGCCGCCTCGCCCTGCCCGCCCGACGGCCCACGTAAATTAAAATTCCGGTCGCGCCGGCGCCCTATCAGACGGCCGGGAATTGCGCGTAAAGGTGCGCTCATGCTGATCATTCACGATTTCGCCAACGCGACTTTCGAGCCCTGGCCGGGTTCGGCCCACATTCCCGAGGGCGCCACCTGGATCGACGCCAACGCGCCGACGTCGGAGGAAAGCGCCTTCATCGAACGCGCGCTCGGCGTGAAGCCGCCGCCGCTGGCAAAAATGTCGGAAATCGAAAGCTCCAGCCGGCTCTATCGCCTGCGCGATTCCGTCTGCGTCACGTTGCCCATGCCGCGCCGCGAGCCCGACGGCGCTGTCGCCACCGCTCCGCTGGCGCTGATCGTAACGCCCAGGGCATTGCTGACGGTGCGCTACGAATCGCTGAAACCCTGCGAGCCGCAGCATATGGAGGAGATGGGCTTCGATCGCACCCACCCCAGCGCCGTCGGCGCCACGCTCGCGCTGCTCGAAACCATCGTCGATCATCTCGCCGACGAACTCGAACTCTCGACCGCGCGGCTCGATCAATGTTCGCGCAAGATCTTCGCAACGCCGGACAAACGCGCCCGGGGTATGCGCTCCAATCTCCTGAAAGGATTGATCCCCGAGATCGGCCGCCAGCGCGAGTATAATTCGCGGGTGGAGGAAACGCTGCTGACGCTCGCCCGCGCCGTCCCCTTCCTCGCGTCGGAACTCTCCGCCCGCCTTGCGCCGGAAACGAGCGCCCGGCTCGACCGCATCGGCCGTGACGTGCAGTCGCTGAGTTCGCACGAGGATCGGCTGTCGGAGAAAGTGCAGTTTCTGCTCGACGCCAGCCTCGGCCTGATCGGCGTCGAGCAGAACGATATCTTCAAGGTGCTGACCATCGTCTCCGTGATCGGCATCCCGCCGACGCTGTTCGCCAGCATGTACGGCATGAATTTCAAGACCATGCCCGAATACGACTGGAGTTGGGGTTATCCCTATGTGCTTTCGCTGATCGCGCTCAGCGGTCTGATCCCACTCGCCTGGTTCAAATATCGGCGGTGGTGGTGAGAGCGAGCCTGTTTCCCGACGCGTTGGCCAAGCGCGCGCGCGCGCTGATCGATCGCTGCCGCGCATCGGGGCTTCGGCTGGCGAGCGCGGAATCCTGCACCGGCGGGCTGATCGCGGCGCTGTTGACCGAAATTCCGGGTTCTTCGGACGTGTTCGAGCGCGGCTTCGTCACCTATTCCAACGCCGCCAAGCAGGAACTGCTCGGCGTCGCCGCCGCGACGCTCGCCGCCCACGGCGCGGTCAGCGAAGCGACAGCGCGAGAGATGGCGGCGGGCGCGCTCAGCCGTTCCCACGTGCAGATCGCGGTCAGCGTCACCGGAATCGCCGGACCCGGCGGCGGCAGCGCGGCAAAACCTGTTGGGTTGGTCTATTTCGCCTGCGCGGGGCCAAACGGACGGCTGGTCGCCTTAGAGCGACGGTTCGGCGATCTCGGGCGCCCCGCAATTCGCACGCTGGCGGTTTCGCAAGCGCTGGAATTGCTGAAGGCGGCGGCCGACAGCTTGCGGGCTTAGGCGACCGCGCCTTTCGGCAGCCGAGGTTTGAGCAAGTCAACGATCATCCCGCCCTCGGCTTCGTCGAGGCCGAGGCCGGCAAAGATCGTGCGGGCGTCATAGACGAACTTGACGGCGCCCGCAGCGGGCGCCCAGATCAGCGGATTGGTCAAGCCCCGACGCACGAATGTACCGGGGGAACGGCTCGCCGACAGATCCCGGATCTGATCGCCGCGGTAGAGCCGCCGCCGCGTGAAGCCTCGGATTTCCGCGCTGATTTCGAGATCGGAGCCGACGACGCGCAGCGTCTCGCGTCCCGCCGCCATCCAGATCAGGGAAAGAATCACGCCGGCCTCGCCCAGCGTCCAATCACAAAGCCAGAAGGCCAGAAAGGGCGTGAAATCCGACCACAATCTGGCGATCGCCGCGGCGCCGCCGAAATTCCAGCCGCCGAGCCAGACCATCAGAAACGCCATCACGAACAGGGAGCGCCGCGCCGGGACGACGATCCTCTGGCCGCCATCTCCCGAGGGTTCGACCCGAAATCGCGGCGCAAACGGCGCGGCATAGGCGTTGGGAGCGTTCGACATGGGCTTCATGCCCCCTGTTTGCCGCGACAGGCGGCGGCGCGACGTCAGCCTTTACGGGACGCGCCCGTGCTCGAAGCTCAGCATTCGCGCACGCGATACTCACTGTTATGTGAAACGCGACCGCCAATCCCTTGCCGCGCCCTTACCGTAAACCCAGATAGCAGAAGGCTGACGAGAAATCGGAGAAAGTCATAACGGCGCTACGAATCGCTTTTCTTACAGCGGCGCTTGCCGCTTCCGCCGTCGCATCGACCGCAGCGCTTGCCCGCTCCGGATTGGGCTCGGCCTTCCCCTTGGCCTGCGGGTCCGGCTATCACGCCGACGCGGGAGGCAGTTGTCAGCCCAATAGGGGAGAGACCAACCGCTATTGCCCGCGCGGAACGGTGTTTCACGCCACTTTCGACGGGTGGCGATGCGATCCGCCGCCGCGCGAGGCCTACTAAGCCTTCGCGGACGCCGGCCCTTTGCCGTAGATCTTGTCCGCCCGCGTCTCGAAGGCTCCGGCGAAGGCGCGGAACACCGTGTCGAACATCGAGCCCATCAAGACGGCCAGCAGCCGCGATTTGAACTCATACTCGATGAAAAATTCGACCTTGCAGCCCTCCCCCTCGGGCGCAAAATTCCAGATATTTCGCAACCGGCTGAACGGCCCCTCGACATAATCGACGGTGATCGTCATCGCCCTGCTATCGAGCGTGTTGCGGGTGACGAAGCGCTCGCGGATCGCCTTGTAGCCGACCTCCATCTCCGCCAGAACGACCGCATTGCCGTTGGCGTCGTCGCCGCGCGATCTCGACTTCATGCCGACGCAAAGCGGCAGAAATTCAGGATATTTGTCGCAATCGGCGACGAGATCGAACATTTGCCGAGGGCTGTGCCGAACTACGCGCGCGCTGCGGAACGAGGGCACGTTCAGCTCGCGTAAACGACGTAAGCATAGAGTCCGACGAACAGAAGGGCTGACAGCAGCGTCGTCGCCAGCAGCTTCAAGCCGATATGCGGCGCGACGGGCGCGCCCGCATCCGTGCCGGCGGGACGCTCGCCGCCCGCTTCCGCCTGGTTGCGCACGCCGAACGGCAGCACCGCGAACAGCACCACCCACCACATCGTGAAATAGACGGCGGTGGCGAGCGGCCAGGGCATCGCCAGCCGGTCAGTTCGAAGATGTCGGCGTGGGAGCCGGCGCGGCCGGCGCCGGCGCCGCGGGCGCATTGCCGCCCTTCAACTGATCGAGCAGGTTCGGCTCGGCGGCCTTTTGCGTCGAGGATTTGGCCGGAGCCGTTTCGTCGATCACCGAACGCGAGGCGCGATTCCAGCCCGCCAGGATCGACATCAGCAGCGCCGAGGCGAAGAACAGCGCGCCGAGAATCGCCGTCGCGCGTGACAGGGCGTTGGCCTGCCCGCGCCCGGTCATGAAACCGCCGCCGCCGCCCGTGCCCAACGCGCCGCCTTCGGATCGCTGCAACAGAACCACGCCGACCAACGCGATCACCACCAGAAGGTGGATGACGATGAGCACCGACATCATCGACCAAAATCTCCGCCGGACGCGCCGGTTTTATCGACGCCGCAGGGCGTCGTCCAAGACAAAAAGCGCGCGCTCGTAACACGCGCGCGCAAATCCGTAAACGATCAGCGTGATTTCCGCCGAGAGGCCTGCGCCGCCTTGGCCGCCGCCGCGCGCCGCGCCGCGTCGAGCCCAAGCTGCGCCCATCGCTTCAGCGCGTCCTCGTCGTCATAGGCCTCCGCGACCAGCCGCCAGAACGCCATCGCTTTCGGCTGGCCCCGCATTTCATAGACAAACGGCTGCGACCCCGCCGCCGCGAACGCGCCTTCCGTCTGCGCGTCGCACTTGATGTAAACCTCGCCGCTGCGCGGGGCGAGGGCGAAACAGCGCCCGTCGGCATAGACGCCCGCGCCGCCGAACATGCGGCGAACCGTCACGGCCCCGAACGGCGCGAACAGCTCTTTGAGGTCTTCGACGTCCATCACAGCGCGGCTTCGAGCCCCGCCGGATCGGCTGGGGTGAGCGCGACGCTCTCGCCGCAGCCGCAAGACCCCGTCTCGTTGGGATTGCGGAAGCTGAACGAGGAGCCCAGCCGGTCGGCCTTGAAATCCATCTCCGCGCCGAGCAGGAACAGCACCGCCTTCGGATCGATCAGCACCCGGACGCCCTTGTCGTCGATCACCTCGTCGAGCGGTTCAACCCGCTCGGCAAGCTCCATCGTATAGGACATGCCGGCGCAGCCGCCGTTGCGGACGCCGACCCGCAGCGCGACCGCGGGTCTGTCGGACTTGTCCATGATTTCCTTGACCCGCGAGGCCGCCGCCTCGGTCAGGCTCATCACCTTCATGCGCGAAAGCCGCGAAGCCATCTTGAAAACCTCCGTGCGCCGGGTTCAAGGCCCGGGACGTCCCCACGGGATATAGCATCGATACGTTGATTTTTACAGGGAGGCTCGCGCTTGGGGCTCCTTTGTGGCAAACGGCCCCGCCATGATCGACTTTTCCTTCATGGCCCTGATGAATCGCGCCGTCGAGGCGCTCGAACGGATGGCGCCCAAACCCACGCTGCCGCCCGATTTCAAATCGGCGGATGCTTTCGTCTGGCGCGCCGGCGACAAGACCGCGCAGCCGGTCGCGCGCGTCAACCGGGTCGAGATCGGCCTGCTCAAGGGCGTCGATCGCGCCCGCGACATCCTGCTCGAAAACACGACGCGATTCGCGCGCGGCCTGCCCGCCAATAACGCGCTGTTGTGGGGCGCGCGCGGCATGGGCAAATCCTCGCTGGTGAAAGCCGCCCACGCCGCCGTCAATTCCGCGCGCGGCGAAACGCGCGCCCTGAAACTCATCGAGATCCACCGCGAGGATATCGAGAGCCTGCCCGCGCTGATGGGGCGCCTGCGCGCCGATCCGCACCGCTTCATCGTGTTCTGCGACGATCTCTCGTTCGACGGCGGCGACGCCTCGTACAAATCGCTGAAGGCCGCGCTGGAGGGCGGCGTCGAGGGGCGCCCCGCCAATGTGCTGTTCTACGCCACCTCCAACCGCCGCCATCTGCTGCCGCGCGACATGATGGACAACGAGCGCTCGACCGCGATCAATCCCGGCGAGGCGGTGGAGGAGAAGGTCTCGCTCAGCGACCGCTTCGGCCTCTGGCTCGGCTTCCACAAATGCAGCCAGGACGAATTTCTGGAGATGGTGCACGCCTATTGCGCCCATTTCGGCCTCGCGGCGCCGCGCGAAGTGATTGAGCGCGACGCGCTGGAATGGGCGACCACGCGCGGCGCCCGCTCCGGCCGCACGGCGTGGCAATTCACGCAGGATTTGGCGGGGAGGTTGGGCGTGAGGACGGAGGGATAGGATTTCCCGCCTGCGCCGCGCGCGCCGACGGGCGATAGATGCTCAGATTATATTTGACATGCAATTGCTTGTGATTTGCTTTCGGATTTGAAGACTGGCACATTTTGCACATGCAACCCTAGCTGCCGCTTTGACCATGTTGCACGAAGTCTATTTTCGGGGAGGCCCTCGTGTTCAAACCGTCGCTCGTGTTGCCATCCGCCCTGTGCGCGGTCTTGCTGGCGCCGATCCCGGCCGTCCGAGCGGAGCCGGCCCGCGCCGTCGCGCTGGACCAGACCTCCAACTGGCAACCCCTGAGCGGCGCGTATAATTTCACGATAACGCCGGCGCTCGATCCGGGCGCCCTCCCCACGGTCTCGCTTTGTCCCGACAAAGTGAAGTTCGACCATTGCGTCGGTTTGACGGTTCAACCGCGCGTGGCGGTGGCGACGACGCCGCAGGGGTCGCCTTTCGAAGCGATTCTGCCGGCGGCCTTGACCGAGGGCTTCAACAAGGATTCGAGCGCCTATTACGCCCACGACGTCCCCGTCAACAGCGACGTCCTGCGCCAATTGATGTCCGCGGCCTATCTCAAGGTCGATGCTCAAAACGTTCCCACAACGTTGCTGGAGGTCGGTATCACCTCGCGCAAGTACGCGATGTTCCTGACTTTGGTGGCGGTGTTGCTCGCGGCCTGGACGTTATCGCGGTTCGCCAGGGGTCTGGGCATACCCGGCGCCAAGCAAAACTTCCTCGCCGCGCTGCGATCGGCGCCGCTGAAGCTGATCTCCACCGGCAACGGCTATGCCAGTCTCTCGCAATTTCAGATCATGCTATGGACATTCGTCATCGGCGGCGGCGCGTTTTATGTCGTGATGCTCAATGGAGCGCTGATCCCGATCAGCGCCGGCGCCTTGACGCTGCTCGGCATTTCCGGCGCCGCCTCGGTGCTCACCGAACTGAAGAACAATTCTGGCTCAGGCGTCTCGGGCGCGACGATGGACAAACCGAAGGCCGTGGGCAATCTGAATGTTCGCAGTATCGAAAGCTCGTCCGATCTCATGGTCAGTTGGACGCCGCCGCCCGATCGAGCGCCGATCGCCAGCTATGTCGTCGAATATAAGACGAAAGATGGCAAGACGCCGGAGGACGCCGGCTTGATCGGCGATATCCGCGAATGCGGCGTACGCTTGGTCAGCTTGCTCAAACAAAGAACCTATCACATCAATGTCTGGGCGACGAATGCGTCCGGCGACGGCGACAAAACGGACGACCCGCCTGCCCCCGCAAAAATAGCGGACGAGCAGACAACCGACGTCGCCGATACGCTCGATATCGACACTTTCGACCTGAAAGCCGAACCGAACAAGACCACCGAATCCGCCGTTGGCTTGTTGTGGACAGCGCCGGACAACACGCCCTGCGAAGTGCAAGTTCGGCGCGCCAACAGTCGCGACGAGTGGCGCAATGCGCCCGACCCTCGCAACCAAAATACCAAGGGCGCGGTCGTGACCGGGCTCGATTCGGGCGTAGTTTACCAATTCCGCGTGCACAAGAGGGGGGAGGCGAAGGGCTGGTCCAAACCGTTCACCGCCTCGACCGTTCACATCCCGCGCTGGACCGACCTTGTCACCGACGTCGGCCAACCCGGTCAACTCGACGTCTCGCGCGTGCAAATGCTGATTTTCACCGTGATATCGGCAATGTTCGTCACCCTGAAAATCGCCGACAGCGGCGCAATACCTGACATTCCCACCAATTACGTCGTCCTGATGGGCATCAGCAACGGAGTCTATCTCACCACCAAATATGTCCGTCGCTAGCCCGACCTCACCTTCTCAGCGCCGCCACGCCCTGCCCCGACACTTCGAGATCAATCGCGAACCCGTCGAGCACCAGTTTGCGGATCAGCGCGTCGGTGCGCGCCTCGCCGACCGCCCAGACATGCGTCTCCAGAATCACCAGCCGCAGCCCGCTGAGATCGGCCTCCATCAAGAGGTCGATCTCGCCGCCTTCGATGTCGCAGATCAGCACATTCGCGTTCTTCCGCGCCCGCTCCTCCTCGAAGCAGAAGGTCGGCGCCGAAATCGTCCCTTCGCCCTCCTCGACGAGGCGGGAGGCCCAGAATTGCGGCGAGACGTAAAACGCCAGCCTCGCGCCGGCGACGAAGCGGCGGGCCGGCGTCAACGCCCCGCAATGGGCCGCGATTTCCATTCCGTTGCGGGCGAAATTCGCCTTGGCGTCGGCGGTCATCGCCGGATTGGCGTCGAAAGTGACGATCCTGTCTGACCCGATCACGCACGCCGCCGTCATCGACACCAGCCCGATCGCCGTCCCCACCTCCAGCACGCGATCGTCGGGCCGCAGCAGGCGCGTCACAAGACCGCGCTCGCGATCTTCGTAGGAACCCACCCGCAGCGCGTTGCCGATTTCACGCCCGTAGTCTTGTGCGATCAACAGGTCGAACCCGCCCACCCGCGCGATGTCTCCCGCCCGTCCCGGCGGGACCGCCCACGTCGCCTCGATCGCAGAATAATCGACGCGCTGGCGGGGGTCGTCGCCCGCCTCCCCGAACGCCGCGAATTGGCGGAAATGCAGGTGATCGCGCCCGTCCAGCCGCAGCCGCAGATAACGCGCCAGCGCAGGCGTCGCCAGATCGAGCCGGTAATGCGCCGACGGCTCGATGCGGAAACGTTGCAACGGCCGCCAGGCCTGGCCGTCGAGCGAGCCCAACAGGCTGAACGCGCATAGCCGCTGCGCCATGTCGGGCCGATTGTCGATTTCCACGCGGTTGACCAAATACGCACGCCCGAGATCGACCTGCCACCAGGGAAAGAACTCGCGCGCCGTGTGCAGGAAGCGCGCCGAGGCCGCATCGCCGCTGACCGCGACGGCGGCGTCGACCGCGCGGCTGCGGTCGGTCGACCAGGGCGAGGTCGAGCTTTGCAGGGCCGGTCGGCGCAACGCGAGATTGATGGGCTCCATGGGTCAGGCCCCCGCCCGCGCCGGCCAGCTCACCAACACGATGCCGGCGGCGACGCCTAGCAGCGCCAACAGGAAGCTCGGCGTCGGCGTCTCGCCGAGCGCCAGCCAGCCTTCGAGCACGCCCACCACCGGCGCGATAAAGGTCAAAGCCGAGAGTTCCGGCGCGCGGTAGCGTTGCAATAGCCAGAACCAGACGAGATAGGTCACCCCGACCACCAGCGCTCCCTGATACAACAAAGCCGCCACGGCGCCGGCTGAAGGTCGCGCGGGAAAAGGCTCGCCCATCCAAAGCGCGAGCGGAGCGGAAAGCAGGGTCGCCACGACGATCTGATAGAGCAGCAACTTTGTCGGGTCCATCGCGCGCAGCCGCGTCGCCTTGATCAGCAGCGTCGTCGCGCCCCAGGCGATGGCGGCGCCCAGCGCCAGCGCATCGCCCAACAGCCCGCCCGCAGGCCGATAAAATCCAAGCGCCACGCCGAGAAAAGCCAGCGCCACGCCGCCCCATTGCCAGGGCGCAAGCCGTTCGCTCGGCAGCACGACGACCGCGCCGAGCGCGACAAAGAACGGCGCCGTGAACAGAAACACTACGGCGCTCGCCGCCGTGGTTCGCTCGACGGCGAAGAACAGCAGCACGAATTCCAGCGTAAACAGCACGCCCGCCAGCGCGCCCAGCGCATAAGTCCCGTCGCGGGAAAACACCTGGCGGCGAAACGCGGCGGCATAGCCGCCGACGAGGACAGTTCCGATCCCGTTGCGAAGCGCGCATTGCGTCATCGGCCCGAAATCGTGCAAGGCGATCTTCGCCGCGACCTGATTGCCGCCCCACGCGGCGCACAACACGCTCATCAGCAGAATCGCGAAACGGTCGAGCGGCTTGGCCATGCCGTGTTGGGCCATATCGCGTCGGGGTCCGCAAGGGGGCCCTGAAATAGCGGAGGGGCGGGCCTTTCCTGGGACCCGCCCCTCGCCTGTTCGTCGCTTGCCCGAACCGCTTGTCTCGTGGCCCTCGGAAAAGCGACGTCTCGACCGGACGGCCTTGCGGCCGCCCGCATCTCAGGCCCGCCTCAGAGACCGGCGAGATAATTGGTGGGATCGACCGGCGTCTGGCCGCGGCGCAACTCGAAATGCAGTTGCGGCGTGGAGACGTCGCCGGTCTGGCCGGATTTGGCGATCACCTGACCGCGCTTGACCGAATCGCCGCTCTTCACGTCGAGTTCGCCATTGTTGGCGTAGGCGCTGACGAAGCCGTTGGAATGGCGGATCAGCACGAGATTGCCGTAGCCCTTGAGGGCGCTGCCGGCGTAAGCGACCTTGCCGTCCTCGGAAGCGCGCACCGAAGTGCCCTCGGGCAGCGCGATGTTGATGCCGTCGTTGCCGCCGGACTTGAAGCCCTGGATGATGCGACCGCGCGCCGGCCAGCGGAACTGGCCGTTCTCGGCCGCCTTGGCCGCATCGTCGCTGGAAGCCGTGGCGACGGCGCTCGTGGGCGTCTTGTCGGTCTCGGGCTTGCGGGCGACTTCAATCTTCGCGGGCTTCTCCAGCTTGGCGACATCCTTGGCGCGTTCGGGCTTGGAGGCCTCCGCGAGCTTCTCGACCTTGGCGGGCTTCCCGGTCTTTTCAATCTTGGCGAGTTTTTCCGGCTTGGTTGGCTTCTCGACCTTGGCGACCTTCTCCGGCTCGCTCTTTTCGGCCTTGTCGCCCTTCTTTGGCTTCTCGATTCTGGCGACCGCCTTCGCGTCGTGCGTCTTGGCGGCCGCCTTGCGGCCGCCGCCATCGGACTCGTCGTCCTTGTCGCGTTTGGCGACATGGCGCGGCTTTTCCCTAGCGTCCTTCTCGTCGGCGTCGGCCTTCACGACCGCAGTCGGGCCGTTTGAATTATAGACCGGAATGACGATCCGCATTCCGCCGCGCAGTTCGTTGCGCTGATGCAGCCCATTGGCGCTCAACAGCGCCGCCTCGGGCACGCCGTAGCGGCGCGACAGGGTGGCGGAATCATCGGCCGTTCCCACCACGATCGGCGAGCCGCCGACCGCCGTCCAGCCCTTCGCCGATCCGCCGACGGGTTCGATGCGGGGCCGAATGGCGCCAGTCGCCTCGGGCGCCAGCGTCGCCGCGGCCGCGACAGCCGTCGGGCTCGGACGGGCCGCCGTGGCGTAATTGTTGTCGTAAGGCTTGCCCACGGCCAACGGCGTCGAAGCGACGCGCGGCGTGGGCGCAACCGCGTCGTTGGACGCGGTCGCGAAAGGATTGGAAAACGGACTGCCATTGTCGGCGAAACGCGTCGCGTCCGCGCAGCCCGACAACCAGATCCCGACCATACCCGTCAGCGCGAAACGAACAGCGTTCCGCCGAACGGCCAATGCGACGCCTTCACTCATCGGCTTAAACCCACCCCACGCAACCCAGTTCGAGGGTCACCATGCAGGCGCGCGGTTAAGACGGGGTTTAAGATGAATCGTTGGTGTCGCGACGCGGTAAAAATTTGTCGCTTAGAGGGCGCGCATGAGGCCGACCACGAGCGGGGTCAGGGTTCGCACCGGGCCGAGCGCCTCCGCCTGCACGCCCCCGTCGATGGCTCGGGTGAGGCGAACGACCCGCTGGGCGTCCTCGTCGATGATCGCGGCCACCAGCGCGCCACCCGGCGTCAGCCAGCGGGTGAGCCGCGGCGCGGGCGGCTCGATCAGCGCATGGACGATCACCCGGTCGTAGCGCGTCTCTTTCGCGCTTGGCGCGAGGCCGTCGCCGTAAAGCACGCGCACATTGTCAAGCCCGAACGCGGCGAGCCGCGCGCCCGCCTCGACCGCCAGCAACTGGCAGCGCTCCAGCGACACCACTTCGCCGGCGATCTGGGCCAGCAGCGCGGAAGCGTAACCGGACCCGCCGCCGATCTCCAGCACGCGGTGCGACGAATCGAGGCGCAGCGCCTCGATCATCGCGGCGACGGTCGAGGGCGGCGGCGCCGTCTGGCCGCCGCCAATCGGCAGCGCGATGTCGCGCGCGGCGATGTCGGCATAGCGCTGCGGCACGAAGAACGAACGCGGCGTGCGCTCCAGCGCCCGCAGCACGCGCACGTCGCTCAGGCCCCGTTGGCGCATCCGCAGCGTGAACTGCGCCCGCTCGCGCGCCTCCGACTCTGTCGCCGCGACGCTCATGCCCTCAACCCGCTGCGAAAGCCTCGGCGTAGCGCCGCCGTTCGGCCTCGTCGGTGAGGTCGATACGCAACGGCGTCACCGAGACTTTATGCGCCGCCAGCGCCTCCAGATCGGTGCCCTCCCCCGGCGTGAAGCCGGCGCGCTGGAACATCAGCCAATAATAGGGAATGTTGCGTCCGTCGCGCCGCTCCTCCACCCGCAACAGATCCGCGTCGCGCCGCCCCTGCGCCGTCACCACGACGCCTTTGACCTCGGCCGCGGTGCAGGGCGGAAAATTGACATTGACCAGCACGCCAGGCGGAATGCCGATGTCGAGGATTTTCTGGATCGCCTGCGGCGCGAACGCCTCCGCCGCGTCCCAGATCGGCCGCTCGCGGCCCTCCAACCCGCCATAGGATTGCGAAAGGGCGATCGACTTGACGCCCAGCAGCGTCCCCTCGATCGCGGCGGCGATGGTGCCGGAATAGGTGACGTCCTCGGCGACGTTCTGGCCGCGATTGACGCCCGACAGCACAAGGTCCGGCTTTTTGTCGGCCAGTATCCGCTTGCAGGCCATCAGCACGCAGTCGGTCGGCGTGCCCTGCACCGCGAAATGCCTGGGTGCGATCTCGCGCAACCGCAGCGGGCTCGACAGCGAGAACGAATGCGCGACGCCGGACTGATCCGTCTCCGGCGCGACGATCCACACATCGTCGGAGAACTGCGAGGCGATGCGCTCCAGCAGCTTGAGCCCGGCGGCATGGACGCCGTCGTCGTTGGTGAGCAGAATACGCATGGTGCCGTCTCGTCGCCAGGGTTGCATCGGCTTTTAGCGCGGCGCATCGATTCGCGCGACCTCGCAAAGTGCGCGAACTTATCGAGCTTGAACACGTATTGCCGCTTCACGGGTCGAAAGGCGCAACCGGCGTCATCGAGTCCACAACAATCGCGCCGCCGGAACCCAATCGCCGAACCGTGCGTCGTCCGTCGCTTTCGATCGCGACATGCTGACCCGGCAGAGC
>JANLPL010000124.1:0-1829 GCA_031367195.1 Bradyrhizobium sp. | reverse complement strand
GATGTTATCCGCGACGCGGACCAGAACATAGGCCGAACTGGGGTTGAACGCCAAAGCGCGTCTTGATTCTTCTACGGCCTCCTGGTTGCGCCCTTGCTGGCTAATAGCGGACGCCAAAAGAACATGCGCCATAGCGTCGTTCGGGTCGATTCCGACGGCGGTCCTTCCGAGCCGCTCCATCTCAAGGGACATTTCGTGTGAATTTCCTTTTCCGGATAATAATAGGCCATATATGATGAAGCCTTTGCGGACATATGCGCGCGCGAGCTGCGGGTCTCGCTCTATGGCTTGATCCAGATAGGCGATCGACTGCTTGTACGCTTCCTCGGTGCTGGCCTCGGCGGTCGCCGAGCCCAGCACGAAGAGATCGTAAGCTGTGAGATCGCCCGGCCGCTTGCGTTTGACTGCGACCTTGCTCTCGCTGTACATGGCGTTGAAGTTGCCAAGCTGGTTCGCCACCCCCTCCGCCACCTCCGTCTGCACCGCGAACACGTCCGCCGCTGGGCGGTCCCAGCGTTCGGACCAGACATGCGAGCCGTCGGTCGTTCGCACAAGCTGCGCCGTGACTCGCACCTGATCCGCCTGGCGCTGGATCGAACCTTCGAGCACATACCCGACGTTCAAGTCGCGCCCTACCTGGCGCACGTCGACCGCTTTGCCCTTGTAAACCTTCGTCGAATTGCGGGCGATGACGTCGAATTCGCGGTAGCGCGCGAGATCGGTGATGATGTCTTCGGTGATTCCGTCGGCGAGGCGACCGGTCGTCTCGTCCGGTCCGACCGCATCGAAAGGCAGCACCGCGATGGAAGGCCTGCCGCCGGCCTCGCCGGGCCGCAGCCACCACCACGCGCCGGCGCCGGCGAGCAGAAGACCCGCGACAGCGACCAGGATCAGCGCCATCGAGGCGCGCAGGCGCATCGGCGGCCGGATGCGTTTCACCCCGTCGAGCCGCACCTGATAGGCGGGGATCGCGCGCGAAATGTTTTTCACGTGCTGATTGCCGGCGAAATCCAGCGGCAGGCCAAGCTTGCCCTGCATGTGATCGTAGGCGGTGCCCGAAATCATCACGCCGCCCGGCGCGCAAAGCTGTTCCAGCCGCGCGGCGACATTCACGCCGTCGCCGTAGAGATCGTCGCCGTCGACGACCACGTCGCCGAGATTGATGCCGATGCGCAGCACGATGCGACGGGTCGGGCGCGCCGGCTTCCCGTGTTCGGCGGCGGCTTTCTGAATGGCGATCGCTGCCTGCACGGCGTCCACCACGGAGGCGAATTCAACGATGGCGCCGTCGCCCATCAGCTTGATGATCCGGCCCCGGTGCTCGGCGATCAAGGGGTCGGTGACTTCGCGGCGAAAGGTCCGGATCGACGCCAGGGTCGCCGCTTCATCCTGTTCGATCAGCCGGGAATAGCCGACGATGTCGGACGCCAGGATCGCCACCAGCCGTCGCTCGGTCGTCGTTGTGGACATTGGATCACAACCCTTTGTTGGGCCGAATTCCTTTGGGTCGCGGGCGCGATGCTACGCGGGCGTAGCAATGGACTCAAACTTATAATTGCAATGCGGTCGAGATGACGCGCGCCACAATACGGGTTATCTCGCCGTCATGGCGAGCCATCCTGAAATTTGTGAGGCCGGAAGATTGCGTCCCGTCGCGCTGGTGACGGGGGCGGGGCGGCGGATTGGCGCCGACATCGCCCGCCGGCTCGCCCGCGAGGGCTACGCCGTCGCCTTGTTGGCGCATGGCTCGCTGGAGGGCGCCAAGGCCGTCGCCGATGACATTGTGAGGGGGGGCGGCGAGGCCCGCGCCTTCGGCGCGGACCTCGCCG
>JANLPL010000115.1:0-3253 GCA_031367195.1 Bradyrhizobium sp. | reverse complement strand
AAGCGTTTCGAATTGCACTACACGCCCAAACACGGAAGCTGGCTCGACATGGCCGAATCCGAACTCGCCGTTCTGAGCAACCAATGCCTGGATCGACGCATTCCCGACAAGCCAACCCTCGAACGAGAGGTCGCCGCATGGCAGGCCCATCGAAACACGCATCACGCCAAAGCCGATTGGCAATTCACCAACACCGATGCCCGCGTCAAACTCAAGAGGTTGTACCCCCAATTTTAAGCGACTCAAACCACTAGCCGACGGCTTGGGTGTTACGTCGTTGGGCGGATAGGGCTGCGCAACGGGTTGGGGCGATAGTCTTTTGGCGGGGAGATGAAGGGGCTTTGCTATTAAGTAATATTGATATGTACTATAAGCATATATCACGAATATTCAAGATTTATGCAATATAACGCGGGGCGTGGGCGCAACGCGCCGGGGCGTTTGCGGCGCCGCTGTTGACGGCGGGCGACTTGTGGGGGGATAGTCGGTGCAAGGCGGTAGGGCGCCTCGGAGCGGCGATGGATTTGAACGGCCAAGCCGCCAACGTTTTCGGTCACGACAACATCGTCGTGCAGGCGAGCGGCAGCGGCGTGAACGTGACGGTCGTTCACGGTCAGCCGCACCTGAAGCTTACGCTTTACGCCCGACGCACGGCGCTTGTGGCGCAAACCGGATCGGAGACGGCGCTTCTGAGCGCTTATCGCGACGACGTCGTGCCGCTGCTTGGGCGCGAGCGCGAGATGGCCGATTTGCGCGCCTGGCTCGATGCCGACAAGCCCGTTTCGATGCGCGTGCTGATTGGCGGCGCCGGACGCGGCAAGACCCGGCTCGCGGCGGAATTGGCGCGCAGTGTAGGCGACCCATGGCTGGCGGGTTTCGCCGGCGAGAGCGAGTTCGCGCGCTTCCGTAAAGATGGCCGGACCGAGGAATGGCGCTGGGACAAGCCCGTGCTGGTGCTGATCGACTATCCCGCCAGCCGCGTTGCGGCGCTCAAGGATTGGCTCAACGAAATTGTGGACGCCTCCTTCGACGGGCGGCCGAAACTGCGGCTGCTGCTGCTGGAGCGGCAGGCGCAGGCGAAGATCGGCTGGCTGGCGGAACTGGTTGGCGGCGGCGGCGACTTATCGCTGGCGAAATCGGCCCTGCTCGATCCGCGCGAGCCGGTCGAACTCGGGCCGCTGGAAGACCTCGGTTTTCGCCGCAAATTGTTCGCGACGCTGCTGAGGCGGGCCGATCCGGCGCTCGACGCGCCGGAGGCCGGCGCCGACGCCGAATTCGACCGCAAACTAGCTGGGCACAAATGGGGAGGCGATCCGCTGTTCCTGATGATGGCGGGCCTGGTCGCGGCCAAGGCGGGCGTCAACGCGGCGTTGAGCCTGTCGCACGCCGATCTCGCCTTAGAGGTGGCGGATCGGGAATTGGCGCGCATCGGCCGGCTCGGCGCGGCGCGCGGGATCGCGCCCGCCTTCCTGCGCCGGATGGCGGCGCTGGCGACGCTGGTGCAGGGCGCGAGCGCTGCCGACGCGCGGGCGCTGGCCGAAGCGGAGCGGGCGGCGCCGGGGGCGACGGTCGATCTCGACGCGGTCGTGCTGGCTTTGCGCGAGGCGCTGCCGGCTTTGGAGCCGGGCAAGGCGGTTGGCGCGATTCTGCCCGACATTGTCGGCGAGGCGGCGCTGTTGCGGGTGTTCGGCGACGACGGCGAGATCGCTGCCGCTGGGGCGCCGACCGCGCCGCGCCTCGTCGCCGCCGCGCGGTCGGCGGTGAAAGCCGCCAGCGAGACGCTGGTGCGGGCGGCGCAGGATTTCGCGCCGGCCGGGCGGCTGGAGCCGATCCGCTGGCTCGAAGCGTGGAGCGAGGCGCCTGAGACGGACCTCGGCGCGCTGATGCGGATTGCGGACGCGCTGCCGGCTCGGACCCTGGCGCTGCGCGAGACGGCGGCGCGGCTTCATTTGAAGATATACAATATGCTTATGGAATTACTCAAAATTTCTCGCGAGGGCGATCTTGAGCCCTTGGCTGCCGCCGCCCTCAACAATCTTGGCGTCAAACTCAGCGCACTCGGCCGCCGCGAGGAGGCGCTTGCCGCCGCGCAGGAGGCCGTCGCTGTGTTCGGCCCATTGTTCCTGCGTCGGCCGCGCGCGCACGCGAACTGGATGGGCGTGATGGCGCGCAACTACATCGCGCGATGCGAGGCGATAGCGCAGACGCCCGACATGGCGCTGCTCGCCCCAATCGCCGCCGCCTTGTTGGCGCTGCGCGACCCCATTTCTCCGTCTTGAGCCTATATAACTTGACCCAAGCCGTCATGGCGAGCGCAGCGAAGCCATCCATTGCCCCGACGCTCCCAAGACTTGCCGGAGCGGGTGCGGCGGCGGTGTGGATCGCGTCGCAGTGCTCGCGATGACGACGGTCCTTTCTGCGAAGACGAAAATCACAAAGGAGAAGCCTGATGGACCCCGCAACCCTTGCCGCCGCCGCGCTCGCCTCCGTCACGCCCTACCTCTTGGGCCTGGGGAAGGTCGCTGCTGACGAAAGCGCGAAATCTGTGGGCAAAACGGTCATCGACTGGATCAAGGGAAAGCTGACCGGCGCGGGCGGAAGGGAAGCGGTCGAGAAGTTCGAGAAGGCGCCCGAAGCGCGCGGCCCCAAACTGGCGCTCGAAGGGCAGCTTCTCACCTTGCTTGAAGAAAACCCGGACGCCTTCGCGGCGCTGCAAAAGCTGCTGGCCAGCGCGCCGGGCGGCGTCGGCGGGCAGAGCGCGGAGGTGCGAGGCGCGGGAAACATCGTCGGTCAGGCCGACCGGGGCAGCCAGGTGACGATCAACAAGCGGTAGCGCGACGAGCCTCATTCTGAGAGGTCGGTGGAATCACCCCCACCCCAACCCTCCCCCATGAAGGGGGAGGGGGCCGCCGAGCGCGCGTCGCAGGCGCTCGGCGGTTGGACCCGGATCGCTGCGTTACGCCGCCAGCGCCAGCCGCACAGCGCGCCCGGTCGCCACGAGGCGGTGCAGTTTGACGCCTTCGCATTCGCCGCCGTTGCAGGCTTCCACCGCGAAGGCGATCTCGACTACGCCGTCGGCGCCGTATTCCTCGGCCTCGCAAACCAGCGAATGGATCGCGATCTCGCGGTCGGCTTCGCCCAGTTCACGCTCGATCGCCCGCCAGGGCGTGTGGGCGGAGACGCGGCCGATGGCGTGTTGAGCGCGCTCGGTGTCCAGGGACGCGGTGAAACTCACTTGCATGACGATACCCAT
>JANLPL010000107.1:0-4868 GCA_031367195.1 Bradyrhizobium sp. | reverse complement strand
GCATGACCAAGCTGATCCTTGCGCTCGCGGGCGTCGGGACGGCCGGCCAGAACACGAAGCCGCGTCCGCGCCGAACTCGCGCAAAGTGAGCCGACATCGGGGGTGCGTGTCGGACTGCCCGTGATAGAGGGTTCGCGGTCGCGACTGGACTTGGTTGATCGACAAGCCTCTTGTCGACAAGAGGCTTGGGCGCAGGATTTCGCAGCCGGGCGTCCCTTCGGTTTCGTCGCAGCCTGGATCGGGACCGGTTATGGGGTCGCAACGCTCGACAGGATTCAGCCTGGCGCGAAAACCTCCAGCTGGTCGGGGAGGGCGAGTTCCTCCATCAACCAGACGATCCGTTCGGAGCATGAGGTTTCAAGGTGGCGGATTGTGATCATCGCCGAACGTCTCCCACCGCGGACGCGGCGCCGGCTCGCTCGGCGTTCGGCGCGGGCGCGGGGCGCGCGGGCTTCAGCGCCGCGCCGCGCCGAACTTCTTTCGCGAGCGCGATGCGATAATCCCTTGGGTCGAGTTCCAGTCCATAGCGTGGGCTGTCGGGATAGAGTTGCGCGACCCGCGTCTGGTCCTGCTTGATCCGCCGCATCATCTCGTCCGCCGAGGGCAGGCCGAGTTCGCCCGCTTCGAGCGCCGCGACCCATTCGGCCTGGTCGTCCATCATGCGGATGTTGCCGCCGCCGCTGACGTTGAAGAAACCGACGAAATAGAGGCCGGGGAAACCAGGACGCACGACGCGTTGATAGAGGTCAAGCCAGCGCTCCCGCACCGGGGAGATTTCCGCGCCGAGGAAAGGCAGATCGACGTCATATCCGGTGGCGGCGATCATGACGTCGTATTTTCCCTTGGCTCCGTCGATGAAGCTCACCTCATCGCCATGAATCGACGCTATCCCCGGCTTGGCCGAGACGCGGTTCCAGATGAACTGGCTCATCAGGAGATGGTGGCCCGCCGGATGGGTGCGCGTCTTCGGGGTGACGAAGCCCCATTGCTCCATCCGGCCATGCGCCATGCGGGCGATCAGGTTGCGGAACCAACGACGCATCGGCCACGGCATCCAGGGCCTCTCGATTCTGCCCAACACGCGCGACGTCGGAACGCCGAGGAACATGCGCGGCATGATCAGCACCGGCGAGCGCGCGACCATGGTCGTGTGCGCCGTGACGGCGCAGATGTCGGCGGCGATGTCGCAGGCGCTGTTGCCGACGCCGATGATAAGCGCCTGCTTGCCGCGGAACGGCTCGGGAATCCGGTAGTCATGCGCGTGCAGATATTCGCCTGTGAAGTCTTTGGCGAACGGCGGGTGCTTGGGCGCGCCTTGATGCCCGGAGGCGACGACGACCGCATCGAACGGCTCTTGAGACCCGTCGGCGAGTTCAACGATCCAGCCGCCGTCTGGCGCCTTCCCGACCTTCGTGACCCTGGAACGGAAGCGGATATGCGGGCGGAGGTTGAATCGGTCGGCGTAGGCTTCCAGATATTTGGTCACCTGCCGATGGTCGGGATAGAGCGGCGCGTCGGGCGGGAACGGGAAATCCTTGTAGGCGGTGACCCGGTTCTCCGAATTGAGATGGAGGGATTGGTAGGTCGGACTCATGCCGTTATCGTTCTCATAGACCCAGAGCCCGCCGATATGCGAGCCGAGTTCATAGACGACGACCTCGATCCCCTTGGCCATGAGATGCTTTGCCGCGCAGAGGCCCGCAGCGCCTGCGCCAATAATCGCTGCTTTGCGCATGTTGGTTTTCCTTGATCCATGAAGGCGCGATCACGCCTGAGCGAACAGCGCGGGCTTCAGTCGGCCGCTCGCTCGACGCCTGCGCGGGGAATGAGATTCATCAGGTTTCGGGTGAATCCGCCGTCGACCGTGATCTCGTCGCCGTTGATGTAGGCGGAGCGGTCGCTCGCGAGAAACAGGACAGCTTGGGCGATATCCTCGGGACGCCCGATGCGGCCGGCCGGAATCGACTCGGCCCGCTTCTCGGCGACGCCGGGGCGATCGTAAATCGATTGCGACAGCGGCGTCAGGATCATGCCGGGGTTCACGACATTGCTGCGGACGCCGTATTGCGCCCACTCGATCGCCAGTTGGCGCGACAGCATCGCGACGCCGGCCTTGGCGACGCTGTAGGCGCCGCTGAACGGGGTGGCGTGGTTGGCGGCGATCGAGGCGACGTGCACCATTGCGCCCTTGCCCGCCACGCGCATCGGTCGGCCGAAGGTTTGCGCGCAGAGGAAATAGCCGGTCAGGTTGACGGAAAGCAGCGTGTTCCAGTCTTCGAGCGATAGCGATTCGAGCGCGCCAGTCTTGAGCATACCGGCGTTGTTGACGAGCACGTCGCACGCGCCGAGCGACACGCGCGTCTCCTCGGCCGCTTTGGCGAGGCTGGAAGGACAGGAGACGTCGCATTCAATTGCGGCCCCCGAGCCGCCGTTGCGCTCGATCTCTTCGAGCGTCGCCCTGGCGCCTTCGAGCGAGCGGTCGAGGATCGCGACCCTCGCCCCCGCGCCCGCCAGCGCGAGGGCGACGCCGCGTCCGATGCCGCTGGCGGCCCCGGTCACGACGCAGACGCGTCCGGCGATGCCGAACGCCTCCGCAACCGCCGAATTCGCCATTCCGGTCTCCTGTCCGCTTCGCATTCGTCGGATCAGAGCGATTGCCGCATCCAGGCGCCGATCGCATCCATGGCCTCGGTTGAACGATCGACGAGACCGACCCAGTTCAGAAATCCGTGATTCATGTCGTCATAACGCCTGCGATCGACCGCCACGCCGGCCTGTTGCAGCCGCGCCGCAAACGCCTCGCCCTCGTCGCGAAGCAGATCGTATTCGCCGGTGATGACATAGGCTTTTGGCAGCCCCGCCAAACTGGGGGCGCGGATCGGCGAAGCGTGGGGATGGGCGCCTTGCGCGGGCGCTTGGAGATAGAGATCCCATGCCCAGATCATCGCGTCGCGCGTCAGGCCGCAGCCGCTGCCGCGCTCGGCATAGGAGGGTCTTTGCACGGAATAATGGTCGGTGACGGGATAGAGCAGGATTTGCGCCGATATCCCGGGGCCGCCCTCGTCGCGCGCGCGGATCGCAGCGACCGCGGCCATCGCGCCGCCCACGCTGTCGCCGCCCACGGCCAAACGCACGGGATCGCCGCCGATCTCGGCCGCGTGCTCGGCGGCCCATTTCGTCGCCGCGAAACAATCGTCGGGCGCGGCGGGAAATTTGTTCTCAGGCGCCAGCCGGTAGTCCACCGACACGACCACCGCGCCGCCGCGCCGGCAGATCTGGCGGCACATGGCGTCGTGGGTGTCGATGCTGCAAATGATGAAGGCGCTGCCGTGGAAGAACACCAGGATCGGGCGGCCGGGCTGAAGGTCCGGTCGATAGATGCGGATGCGAATGTCGCCCCTGGGGCCAGGGATGAAGCGATCCTCGACGGAGGCGACTTCGTCCCTGGGAACGCCGATGTCGTAGCGCGCCAGATCGGTGGCGCGGATCTTCTCGACCGGAACGGTCTGCATCGGCGGCAATCCCGCTGCTTTGTCGAGCATGGCTTGAATCTGCGGATGTAACGGCAACTCGTCCCCCCAATTGTGTCGGCGCGACGGCCCTCAATAGGATTTCGGCAGACCCAGAACTCGCTCGGCGATGAACGAGAGAATCAATTGCTCCGTCACCGGCGCGATGCGCGGCAGGATGGATTCCCGGAACAATCGTTCGACCTGGTATTCGCGCGCGTAGCCCATGCCGCCGTGGGTCAGCACCGCCTTGGTGCAGGCGTCGAAGCACGCGCGCGCGGCGAGGAATTTGGCGGCGTTGGCCTCCGCGCCGCACGAATGGCCGTTGTCGTAGAGCCAGCCGGCGCGAATGCACATCCAGTAAGCCGACTCGAGATAGGTCCAGGCTTCGGCGAGGGGATGCTGCACGCCCTGGTTCTGGCCTATCGGGCGGCCGAACACGACGCGGTCGCGCGCGTATTTCGCCGCGCGGTCGAGCGCATCGCGGCCGAAGCCGATCGCCTCGGCGCCGACCAGAATGCGTTCGGGATTGAGGCTGTCGAGGATGTATTTGAAGCCATGACCTTCCTCGCCGATCCTATGGTCTTCGGGGATGAACAGACCGTCGATGAAGACGGCGTTGGAGTCGACGGCGTTGCGGCCCATCTTGCGGATGCGGCGCACTTCGACCTTCTTGCGGTCGAGATCGGTGTAGAACAGCGTCATCCCCTGGGTCGGGCGCTCGCAGTCTTCCTTGGCGGTGGTGCGTGTGAGCAGCAGGATCTTGTCGGCGACCTGGGCGGTCGAGGTCCACATTTTGCGGCCCTGGACGACATAGCCGCCCTTCACGCGCGTGGCGAAGGTGCTGATGCTGGTGGTGTCGAGTCCGGCGTCCGGTTCGGTGACGCCGAAGCAGGCCTTTTGCTCGCCCTTGACGAGCGGAGTGAGCCATTCCGCCTTCTGCTTTGGCGTACCATGCACGACAATGGAATGAGGCCCAAACAGATTGATATGGATCGCCGAGGCCGCGGAATAGCCGCCGCCGCTCGCCGTCGCCGCGTGCATCATGATCGCCGCGTCGGTGACGCCGAGCCCGGCGCCGCCGACCTCTTCCGGCATCGTGATGCCGAGCCAGCCGGCGGTCGCCATCGCGTTGTAATATTCAACGGGAAAGCGACTGTTTTCCTCGCAATCGGTCCAGTAGGCGTCGTCGAACTGCGAACAAACCTGGCGCACGCTTTTGTCGATCGCCTGCTGCTGCTCCGTCAACTGTATTTCCATCGCGGTCTCCAACCAGCGGTCGCCTCGGCTTCGCCTTCAGCCGACGTAGATCAACTTCTTGCCTGAATTCTCTCCGGCGTAGAGCGCGGCGATCGCGCC
>JANLPL010000084.1:0-2077 GCA_031367195.1 Bradyrhizobium sp. | reverse complement strand
ACAGACCTTCAAAAGCTTCTATCGGAGCCCGTCCACGGCAGGCAGGCCATAGAACGCCGCGTACGCCCCAATTCACCAATAACGCGGCCAAAGTGATACTCAGTCCGACAGGCTGCTAGCCCATGCCCTTGGTTCGCTTGTGGCTGGCCAATCAGACGCCGTGCAGAAATCAAAGACATTCGGAACACAGGGGCGGCATTGATAACGCTAGGCTTTTTCGTTCCGAAATTCCGCTCCAGAATGGTCGCGCTGATTTTGCCTTGCCCGACCGCACCAAAATAGATACAATTCATAGTGAACGACGGAGCGCTTGAAACCCATACCTTTGGTGTTCTGGAAATCCGCCGCCGGTCGCGAGCCGGTGCGGGACTGGCTGAACGAGCTGCCGCGCGAGGATCATCGGATCATCGGGCGCGACATCGCCAAAGTGCAATTCGGCAGGCCTATTGGCTTGCCCGTGTGTCGCCCGCTCGGAAATGGGCTTTGGGAAGTGCGTTCGTTATTGCCGAGCCGCCGCGAAGGGCGCGTCCTGTTCGGCTTCCATGACGGCATGCTGATCGCGTTGACCGACTTCATCAAGAAGACGCGGGCGACGCCAGCTGGAGAGATAAGTTTGGCGCAACAGCGATTGAAGGAGGCAACGGCGCCATGACCAACAAGAATCCGCATATCGGCTCAACTTTTGAAAGTTGGCTTGACGAAAAGGGCCTCCGCGAGGACGTAACCGCCGCCGCCATCAAGAGTGTTATTGCCGATCAGATCGCCGCCGCGATGAAAGAACGCGGCCTCACCAAGTCGCGCATGGCCGCCATGATGCACACCAGCCGCGCGCAACTCGACCGGTTGCTTGATCCCACGAGCGGCAGCGTGACGCTTGAAACCCTGATGACGGCCGCCCGCGCGGTCGGGCGCGAGTTGCGGCTCGAACTCGTTTGAGCCCGCGAGAGCAGGAACCAAAACATAGGGAACATGGGGGCTCGCCTGAGCTATGCGGGAAAGTAGGTGACGGAGGAAGTCAGGCGGCGGATTTGATATTGGCGACGTCTTCGATTCCGTCCTTGAATCTTACACCGTTGATGACTTTGGGCAAGAGATTTTGCCCGTTCAGTCGCCGCCAGGTGTTGGAGGCGGCCATCACCAGTTTGAACACCATGAGACTCGCGGTGTCCTGCGACAATGCGCCCTTCATGCGCACCGTGCGAGGCCTCACGGTCGCGAACACGCTTTCGATCGGGTTCGACGTGCGCAAGTGGTCCCAATAATCGGCGGGAAAGTCGAAGAACGTCAGCAACGTCTCGCGATCCTTGATGAGGCATTCGACGGCCTTGTCATATTTGGGCGCGTATTTCTCGGCGAACGTCGTCATCGCCGCTTCCGCCGCGGCGCGATCCGGCGACTGCCAAATCTCGCGCAGATCCTTGTGCGCGTTGGGTTGCAGTGACTTGGGGAACTTGTCGAGCACGTTCAATATCTTGTGCAGCCAGCAGCGCTGATGGCGGGTGGCCGGGAACGCCTCGTCGAGCGCCTTCCAGAAACCCAGCGCGCCGTCGCCGACCGCTGCTTCCGGCGCGATCAACAGGCCGCGCGCTTTCAAGTCGACGAGAAGCTCCTTCCAACTTTGCGCGCTCTCTCGCATGCCCGTTTGAAAGCCGATCAGTTCCTTCTTGTTCCTCCGGCGTCGCCCCCATCAGCACCAGCATGCATTCGGCTTGCGGCTCCATGCGGGCCTGCAGATAGACCCCGTCGGCCCAGACGTAGACGTAACGGCGCGCCGACAAGTCGCGCTTTTGCCATTGTTGGTATTCGCCTTCCCATTCGCTCTTCAGACGCCCAATCACCGCCGTTGACAGATTGGGCGCGTCCTTGCCCAGCAACGCCGCCAGCGCCTCCTGGAAGTCGCCCGCCGAAATCCCGCGCAGATAGAGAACAGGCAACAGCGCGTCGAGGCTCTTCGTGCGCCGCGCCCATTTGGGCAAGATATTCGACGTGAACTTATCCGCCCCTGCGCCGTCGCGCCGCGATCGCGCGCCTTCGGCTTCTGAACCTCCACCGGCCCGATCCCGGTCTGGATCGCGCG
>JANLPL010000057.1:0-4625 GCA_031367195.1 Bradyrhizobium sp. | reverse complement strand
CCCGCCACGACCGGGCGACCGACAGACCTTCAAAAGCTTCTATCGGAGCCCGTCCACGGCAGGCGGGCCATAGAACGCCGCGTACGCCCCAATTCACCAATAACGCGGCCAAAATGATACTCAGTCCGACAGGCTGCTAGGAACGCCCGCACGACCTTCGGCTTGAATTGCCGCAACCGGTCCAGGTTGCGCTTTCTGCGCGCGCGCGCCAAAGCCAACTCATCAGACGCGCGTTTCATCGTCTTGCGCCCCTTGCTCTGAAATTCTGGGCGCGATGGCCGCCTTCGACGGCTGCATCGCCGCCGCGATCGACGCGCCGATCGCGTCCGCCGCCCGCCTCACCGGATCGTCGGCGAGGTGCGCGTAACGCGCGGTCGTTGACGCCTGAGTGTGCCCGAGCAGCTTGCCGATCAGGGGAAGCCCGATCGACGCGCCGGCGCCGACAGAGGCGAAGGTATGCCTGAGATCGTGCAAGCGGACGTCGGCGAGGTCGGCGCGCTTACGAACGCGCGACCAGACGCGATTGATCGCGCTTGTCGCCTTGCCCGTGCGCTGGCCGGGAAACACGAATTCGTTGGCGTGAAAGCGCGGGACCGATCGCAGCAGATCGGCGGCCGGCTCGCTCAGATAGACCGCCTTCTCGCGCGTCTTCGAATCGCGAAGATGCAGCAGGCGGCGCTGATCGTCGACCTCCGCCCATCGCAAGTTCATCACCTCGCCAAGCCGGCAGCCGGTCAGCGCCAGCAACCGAATGGCGGCGACCGAATGCACGGCGTTCGAACTGGCGAGCTCGGCGTCGAGCGAAGTCGATAGGGCGCTCAATTCGTCGGTGGAGAGATATCGCTCCAGCTTCCGAACGGGCGGCTTGCGAATCCCCTTGGCCGGATTGTCGGGGCGAAGGCCGCGCCGAACGGCGAATTCGAGGATCGTCGAGGCGAGTGCGACGCATTGCGCGGCGACGCCTTTTCCGCCGGTCGGAACGCTTCCGGATTGGCGCTCCTTGGGCTTGGGCGGAACGGTCGCGCCCTTGATGACCAGGGCCATCATGCGTTCGATATCCGCGCGGCCCACGGCGTCCGCGCGAAGCCGCCCCAGCGTCGGCGCGAGGTGAAGCCGGGCACGGGTGAGATCGCTCTTGATCGTGCGCGGCTTCTTGTGCGCAACGCCTTCGGCGAAATAGAGATCGCAAAGCTCGGCGAAGGTGAGCGCCGCGCGAGCGCTGGCGCGCGCGCCGGCCGGATCGCGGCCTTTCGCGACGGCGTCGAGCAGTTCAAGCGCCTTGTCGCGCGCCGCGTCGGGAGTCCAGGGCGAGCCGTGGCGCCCGATTTTGTAGAAGCGTTGCCGGCCGTCGGCGCGGTATTTCAGAACATAGATCTTGACGCCGCCGGGCGCGACGCGGACGCCGAAGCCGGAAAGCTTGTCGTCCCAATAGGTGACCCGGCCGCTCGACTCGGCGATCGCGTCTATCAAGCGTTTGGTGAGGCGAAGGCGAGGCATGGCGAATTTGGCAACCACATGGCAACCAATTTGCGGGAAACCGCGTCCGGCTGCGTCCAACTTGCTAACGTCGGAATCGCGGAATTACAAGGGGTTGTCCGTCTCTATCCACCTGTATCCTAGGTATGACTGAGGATTTTGATTCCGCCATCCCTGGTTCGAATCCAGGCGCCCCAGCCAGTATTTGCAAAACTCTACAGGCCCATTCGGCGACGACGCGGGCGCCGCGCCGCCTCTATCTGTTTGCGAACATCCGTTCTAAAGTGCTTGCGATAAAATGGAGATACGCGGGACGATGGGGGCGCCGGGGGATTTCGAAACGCTCAAGCAGAGGCTGGTCGAGATCGAACCGAGCCTGCCGAAGCGGCTGAAGCAGACCGCCGCGTTCGCGCTGCAACACCCCGACGAGATTGCGCTCGGCACTGCTTCCGGCGTTGCGCGGCGCGCGCATGTGCAGGCCTCCACCCTGGTGCGTTTCGCGCAGGCGCTGGGCTTTGCCGGCTTCACCGAATTGCAGGGCATCTTCCGCACTCATCTTCGCACCCGCTGGCCGGAATATCCCGAGCGTTTGAAGGCGCTGCACGCCCGCGCGCCCGATCCCGGCGACCCGATGAGCCTCTTGCTGGGCTTTTCCGAATCCGCCGTGCGTTCGGCGACGGCGCTGCGGGCGCAGATCGACGCCGATACGCTGCAAGGCGCGGTGGAATTGCTCGCGCAAGCGCGCGTGGTGTTCCTGCTGGCGCAGCGGCGTTCGTTTTCGGTCGCCCATTATCTCGGCTACGCCTTCGCTCAACTCGGCGCCCCCGCTTTGCTGGTCGACGACGTCGGCGGGCTGGGACGCGAGCAGCTCTCGCTCGCCGGCCCGCAGGACGCGGCGCTGGCGATCAGCTTCGCGCCCTATTCGCCCGTCACCCTGTCGCTCACCGAGACCGCGCGCGCACGGGGAGCCAAGATCGTCGCCATCACCGACAGCGCGCTCTCGCCGCTCGCCGCGCTCGCCGATCGGCGGCTGGAAGTGGTGGAGAGCGATTTCGGCGCCTTCCGCTCGCTCAGCGCCACCTTCTGCCTCGCCATGACGCTGGCGGTCGCGGTGGCGGAGCGGCGCGGTCGTTAGAGCGCCAGCTCGGCGTTGACGCCGGCCAGGAAGACCGTGAGATCGTCGGTGACGAAATCGACGAAACCCGCCCCGGCCTCCCTATCCTCCGCCTGGCGATGATCGGTCTGGCCGGGCCGGGCCGTCACCATCACCGTCGTCATGCCGCGCGCCCGCGGCACAACAAGGTTCTTGGCGATATCCTCGAACATCGCGGCCTCGGCGGGCTCGACGCCATGCGCGCGAAAGAACGCGTCATAGGCGTGGTCGCGCGGTTTCGGGACGAGGCCGGCGTCGACGATGTCGAACGTCGCCTCGAACAGGCCGCCGAGGCCAAGTTGCTCGACGGTGGCGAGCGCGTGCTTGCGCGAGCCATTGGTGAAAATGAGCTTTCGCCCCGGCAGCCGCGCGATCTGCTGCGCCAGCGCCGGATTGGGCGGCAGTTCGGATCGGTCGATGTCATGCACGAAATCGAGGAAATGCTCGGGCGCGACGCCGTCCTCGTCCACCAGCCCGCGCAAGGTCGTGCCGTGCTGGTGGTAGTAATAGCGCTGCAACGCCCGCGCGGAGGCGCCGTCGAGCCCGCTATGCTCGATCAGGTACAGCGTGATGCGATCCTCGATCGCCGGCCACAGGCCGCAATCCTGGGGATAGAGCGTGTTGTCGAGATCGAAGATCCACGACTTCACATGGGCGAATTTGGCGCGCAGAGGCAGGCGGGCGGCGGCGTTCATGGGACAGGTTTCTCAGAGAGCCGATATCATGCCCGGTCAGGGTTAACCGAATCGGCGTCGCGCAACGTCATCTCCCCGCGAACATGCCATTCAATTCGCGCGAGGGCGCGCCTGTCGCGAGCGCGGCGAACGAGCCGCCCAAAATCCCCTGCGCCGCCGCGAGCGTCGCCGCCCAGCCTACCCGCGCCAGCGCGCCGCCGACGCTGACCCGCCGGACGCCGAGTTCGGCGTATTCCGCCAGCGACATCGAGAGATCGAGCGCCAGCACGTTGAGCGGTTTCGGCGCCACCGCCTGCACCATGGCGCGGATGTCGTCGGGCTTGCGGACGCCCGGCGCATAAAGACAATCCGCGCCGGCGTCGGCAAAGGCGACGAGGCTGTCGATGGCGGCCGAGACCTGAGTCGGATCATCGAGCAGAATTTCCGTGCGCGCCACCAACACGGCGTCGGAGCCCTGCATCGCATCGCGAGCGGCGCGCAGCCGCTCCAGCGCGGTGGCGCGGTCGTACAGCGCCCCGCCCGCCTCGAGATTGCGGTCCTCGATCGAAAGCCCGGCCACGCCTGCCTGCACCGCCAGCCGCACGCTCTCGGCCACGCCCTCCGGCGTCGCGGCGAAGCCGGATTCGAAATCGGCGTTGACGGGCAGATCGACCGCGCCGCACAGCGCCGCCAGATGCGCCAGCGCGTCCTCCCGCGTCACGCCATAATCGGGCCGCGCTAAAGTCCAGGCGAAGCCGCTGCTCGTGGACGCCAGCGCTTTGAAGCCGAGATGTTCGAGCATCCGCGCGCTGCCGACGTCCCACGGGTTGGGCAGCGCGATGCAGCCGTCGACATGCAGCGCCCGGAACGCCGACCGCTTTGCGTTTACATCAGCCATGCCGCTCCCCCATCACGCGCTGCGCCGCCCGCACGCCGGAGCGGATCGCCCCCTCGATAGTTGCCGGCAGGCCCGTCTGGGTCCAGTCGCCCGCCAGCGCGACATTCCGCCACGGCGTCGCCACGCCCGGCCGCAGCGCGTCCTGCTGCGGCGAAGCGGCGAAGGTGGCGCGGCGCTCACGCACGATCTGCCAGCGCGCCGGCATCGCCGCCGGCAACCCCGATATGGCGGCGACTTCGGCCCAGATGCGGGCGGCCAGCGCCTCGCGCGGTGTGTCGAGCCACGCCTCGCCCGCGCTGATCGTCACCGACAGCCGCTCGGGAAACGCGAACAGCCATTGCGCTGTCCCGCCGACGATTCCGGTGATGGCGGGGAGGTCCGGCGGCGGCTCGACGCGATAATGCGCGTTGACGATGGAGCGGAA
>JANLPL010000435.1:0-20394 GCA_031367195.1 Bradyrhizobium sp. | reverse complement strand
AGGTCGGGCGCGATCTCGGCGTGCGCTATGTGCTGGAGGGCAGCGAACAGCACAGCGGCAATCAGGTGCGTGTGAACGCCCAGCTCATCGACGCCGAGACCGGCGCGCATCTTTGGGCCGATCAGTTCGACGCCGATCGCGCGGATCTGTTGCAGATGCAAGACGAGATCGTCACCCGCCTCGCGCGCGCCTTGCAGGTCCAATTGGTCGCCGTCGATGCCGCCCGCGTGACGCGGACGCGCCCGGGCAATCTCGACGCGGAGGACTTGGCCCTGCGATGCATGGCGGGCGTCTACAACTCTGCCACAGCCGCGGACTACGGGGTTGTGTTCGAACTGTGTAATCGGGCGCTGAAAATTGACAACGGCAA
The DNA here is from genome assembly GCA_031367195.1 of Bradyrhizobium sp. Classification (GTDB taxonomy): domain Bacteria; phylum Pseudomonadota; class Alphaproteobacteria; order Rhizobiales; family Beijerinckiaceae; genus Roseiarcus. Next base: position 20,024 of record JANLPL010000435.1, on the reverse strand, counting down.
TGTCGTTGCGCTGAGCTTCATGGCCATTAAGTACATTCTTCCGGTCGTCTTTGCGCAGAGCGCCGACCCCCAGGCCGATATCCGGCGCGCGGACGAACTCGTCTCGCGGGCGCTCGCCGTCGACCCGAACTCCTACATTGCTCACCACGCCAAAGCCTATGTCTACATGGGACAAGGCCGCAGCCAAGATGCGGTCGCCGAGGAAGAGCGCAGCCTCGCGCTCAACCCCAGTTATATCGATGCGTATGTTGCCCTCTGCGTCGCAAACAACTATCTGGGCCTGCCCGATCGCGCCCTGGAGCTCGCCGACAAGGCGATGCGCCTCAGTCCGCGCGACCCGTTCCTGCACTTGATTTATCACATGAAGGGCTGGGCCTACTTCATGAAGCAACAGTATGAGCAGGCCATCGACTCGCTTCGGCGGGCGGAGCGCGTCGGTCCTTTCACCGAAATCCTGCTTGCGTCGGCGCTCGCGTTGACCGGGCAACAGGCGGAGGCCCACGAAACGCTCAAGCGTTACCTCGCGTACCCCGGCGTTACCAGCAAGACCATCGCCCAACTGAGAAAGCAGCAGTTGGCCTTGGCCGACAATCCGACGTGGGTGGCCTACAACGAGCGGCTGTTCGAGGGCTTGCGCAAGGCGGGGATGCCGGAGCAATAGCGGATTTCCCCGCATTCGCGGCGGTCTCGCCCGGGCGGCGGGACTGATGCACGACAAGCTGGACAAGGCGATCGGGTCGCTGTCGCCGGAACAAGCCCAGGAGGTCAATCGGCTTGCCCGGCGCCAGGCGGAGTTTTGAACCTTACGGCTGCGCCAGCGCCTTCACGCCCAAATCGTAGATCGTGTCGATCAGCTTCTTGGCGTCGGCGTCGGGGGCGCCCTTGGCGTCGTATTTGCCAACCCAGCGGATCACTGACCCCTTCGCGTCGGCTTTCACGCTGAGCGTCGAGTGATAATTGGCGACCGGCAGATTGCCGCCGATGATGGTGTAGGTGTAGCTGCGCGCGGAATCGTCCCAGGCTTCGACCCGCTCGGTCGCGGTCGCGCCGCCCTTGGCCATCAGCACCCGCTCCTTGCCGTCGGCGCTCAAGGTGCATTTCTCGATGATCGGATGCCATTTGGCGATGCCGCAGAAGTCGCCGACCTTCTTCCAAACGGCGTCGGGAGACAGCGTCGAGGGGGTCGAGACGTCGGAGTCCAGCGCCATCGCCGGCAAACCGCTACAAGACATCAGACATGTGGCCGCCAGAATTACTTTAATCGACACGGACGTTCTCCCTTGATCGTGGCGACGTTGCAGCCGTCGCTGCATCCGCTATGACGGAGGCGGGTCGCCGAGTCACGGCGGTCGTCGGGTACACGCAGAGTTGCCCGCCGTTGCCGATGCGGGGGTTCATTGGCCAGCCCATATGCGCTAGATCCGTGTTCCGTCTCTGGAGTGTGCAATGACCGACGCCGAATATACGCCCCCCAAAGTCTGGGTCTGGAACAAGGAGAACGGCGGGCGGTTCGCCAATATCAATCGCCCGATCGCCGGCGCGACGCACGAGAAGGCGCTTCCCCTCGGGCGCCACCCCCTCCAACTCCACTCGATGGGCACGCCCAACGGCGTCAAAGTGACGATCATGCTGGAGGAGTTGCTGGCCGCCGGCCACAGCGCCGCGGAATATGACGCCTGGCTGATCGACATCAGCGCCGGCGACCAGTTCGGCTCCGGCTTCGTCGCCATCAACCCGAACTCGAAGATCCCCGCGCTGCTCGACCGCGGCATCGACCCGCCTGTGCGCGTGTTCGAATCGGGGGCGATCCTGACCTATCTCGCCGAGAAATTCGGGGCGTTCCTGCCGACCGACCCCGCCAAGCGCGCGGAGTGTTTCTCCTGGCTGTTCTGGCAGATGGGCAGCGCGCCCTATCTCGGCGGCGGTTTTGGGCATTTCTACGCCTATGCGCCGTTCAAGATCGAATACGCCATCGACCGTTTCGCGATGGAGACGAAACGCCAGCTTGACGTGCTCGACCGCCGCCTCGCGGAAAGCCGCTACATCGCCGGCGACGATTACACCATCGCCGACATGGCGATCTTCCCCTGGTACGGCGGCACGGTGAAGGGCTGGAATTACAGCGCCGGCGAGTTCCTCAGCGTGCACGAATATGTCAATGTGATCCGCTGGGCCGATGAGTTGCTGGAACGCCCCGCCGTGCGACGCGGCCGCATGGTCAACCGCACCTATGGCGAGCCTTCGAGCCAGTTGCGCGAGCGCCACGAGGCGAGCGATTTCGACACCCAAACGGCCGACAAGCTCGCCCCGACGGGCTGATCCCGCACCAAAAAAATCGATCCCCGCGCCCAGACATCACTCTTGCCGAATTTGTCTGCAACGGCGCACATCGCGGCGGGACGCGGGGACGCAATGAAAACATTCGATTACGTCATCGTCGGCGCCGGCTCGGCCGGCTCGGCGCTGGCGGACCGGCTCAGCGCAGACGGCAAACACACAGTATTGGTGCTGGAATTCGGCGGCTCCGACCGCTCGATTTTCATCCAGATGCCGGCGGCTCTGTCGATCCCTCTCAACATGAAAGCCTATAACTGGGGCTATTGGAGCGAGCCGGAGCCGCAGCTCGACAACCGCCGCATCTCCTGTCCACGCGGCAAGGCGCTCGGCGGCTCGTCCTCGATCAACGGCCTCGTCTATGTCAGGGGCCACGCGCTCGACTTCGACCGCTGGGAGGCGGAGGGCGCGCGCGGCTGGTCTTATGCGAAAGTGCTGCCGTATTTCCGCAGGGCGGAGACGTTTCGTGGGCGCGCAAGCGAATATCGCGGCGCCGACGGCCCGCTCGTCACCACGCCGGGGGTGCGGAAAAATCCGCTGTTCGACGCCTTCATCGAGGCGGGCCGACAAGCCGGCTATCCCGTCAGCGAAGATTTGAACGGCGCCCGTGGCGAAGGGTTCGGCGGCTTCGACATGACGGTGAAGGACGGCGTGCGCTGGTCGGCCGCAAACGCCTATCTCAGGCCGGCGATGAAGCGCAAAAACGTCACGGTCGAGACCCATGCGCTGGTGACAAAGATATTGTTCGAGGGCCGCCGCGCCGTCGGCGTCGCCTATGAGAAGGGCGGCCGCTCGCAAACGGCGCGCGCGCGCGAGGTGATCCTCAGCGGCGGCGCGATCAACTCGCCGCAGCTTCTGAAACTGTCGGGCGTCGGGCCGGCGCAGGAGTTGCAAGCGCTCGGGATTCCCGTTGTTCACGATCTGCCCGGCGTCGGCGAAAATCTTCAGGATCACCTCGAATATTATTTTCAGGTCGCCTCCAAACAACCGATCACGCTTTACCGCCACACCGGCCTGATCGGGCGCGGCCTTGTCGGGCTGCAATGGCTGTTGCGCGGCACCGGGCTGGGCGCGAGCAACCAGTTCGAGGCGGGCGCCTTCATCCGCTCGCGCGCGGGCGTGGCGCATCCCGACATACAGTATCATTTCCTGCCGCTCGCCGTGACCTATGACGGCCATAGCCTCGCCAGCGAGCACGGCTTTCAGGCCCATGTCGGCACGTTGCGCTCCAAGGCCAGAGGCCACGTGCGGCTGCGCTCGGCCGATCCTCGCGAGGCGCCGAAAATTCAGTTCAACTATATGAGCCATCCCGACGACTGGACCGAGATGCGCGCCTCCGTCCGCTTGACGCGCGAAATCTTCCGCCAGCCCGCCTTCGCGCCCCATGTCGGCCGAGAAATCCAGCCCGGCGAGGCGGCTGAGAGCGATTCCGCGATCGACGATTTCCTGCGAAAACATCTGGAAAGCGCCTATCATCCCTGCGGCGCTTGCAAGATGGGATCATCAGACGATCCGCTGGCCGTGGTGGACCCGCAGACGCGGGTGATCGGGTTGGAGGGCCTGCGCGTCGTCGATTCCTCGATCATGCCGTCGATCCCGTCAGGCAATCTCAACGCGCCGACCATCATGATGGCGGAGAAGGCGGCCGATATGATCCTCGGCCGCGATCCGCTGCCGGCGTCGAACGCGGCGGTGGTTTTGGCGGAGGGGTGGCGGGAGCGGCAGCGGTAGGGGCCAGCAGCTCACTCTGTTTCGCGTTCGCGCCAGGATTTGCCTTCCGCCGGTTCCGCCATTGTCGATCTGGCTTGATCTCATATTGGGATCATGCTACGGGTTCACCGTGAGGATCATTGCCCGCCGAACTCTGCGGCACTTCGTCGATAGCCTCGCCGGGCGAAAGGATCAGGCGGCGATCAAGGCCGCGATCGACGCTTGGTTCGACGAAGTGAGAAAGGCGGCTTGGACGAGCGCCGCGGACGTGAAGCGGCGCTATGCGACTGCCAGCATCGTCAGCGCCGAGCGCATTGTCTTCAACATCAAGGGCAATGACTATCGCCTCGTTGTGGCGGTCGATTTCCAGAAAGGCATTGTCTGGATCAAATGGATCGGCGCGCACAAAGCTTACAACAACATCACGGTGACGGAGGTGGAGCATGGCGGATGAACTGAAGCCCATTCGCAATGAAACGGACTACGAATCCGCGTTGGCCGACCTCGAACGCCGGTGGGGCGCCGCGAGCGGCACACCAGAAGGCGACCGGCTCGACGTCCTCGCGACGTTGATCGACGCCTACGAAGCCAAGCATCACCCGATCGACCCGCCGGATCCCATCGAGGCGATCAAGTTCCGAATGGAGCAACAAGGTCTCAGTCGCAAGGACTTGGAACCGATTTTCGGCACACGAAACCGTACGTCCGAGATTCTGAACCGTCGACGCGGCCTATCGATCGAGATGATCCGGGCGTTGCATGATCGGTTAGGCATCTCGGCGGATGTGCTGATCCGACCGAGCCGCGTCGTCACGGCCGCTTGAGCGGCGCCGGCGCAGGCTTGAAATGAAGACCTTATCGGCGGTTGTCCGCACCCTTGATCGCCACCAGCCGCACCACCGCGCTCAGCCCCACATGCAGCGTCCCTTCCTCAAGCTCCGCCTCGATCTCCTGGCAAAGCTCGATCTCGGCCCCCGCGAAATCCGCCCGCAAATCCTCGGGTTCGTACAGCAGCGCCGCCTCGCGCGGGCCGCCGCGCGCGCCCTCGCGCTGCTTCTCGATCTGGCGCGGTGTGAACGCCTCCAGCACGATCAGCCCGCCCGGCTTCAGCGCCGCGAGCGCGCGCGCGTGCAACGATCGCCGCCCCTCCGCGGCCAGATGCAGATAGAGCAGGGCGATCACGTCGTAGGTCGCGACCGGCCAGTCCCAGGCCAATACATCCGCTTGCCGCGCTTGCAGCGTCACGCCGCGTGCGGCGGCGAGGCGGTGGGCTTTCGCGACGCCCTGCGGCGAGAGATCGAGTGTTTCGACGCGAAGGCCGCATTGCGCGAGAAACACGCCGTTGCGCCCCTCGCCGTCGCCCGGCACGAGCGCCCGCCCGCCCAGCGGGAAACGATCCGCTAGCGAGGCGAGAAATGCGTTGGGCGCCTCGCCATAGGCGAAGGCCGCGCCCGCGTAACGCTCGTCCCAGAAGTCGGCGGCGGCCATCAGCGATAGGTTGCGGCGATGGCGAGAAAATCGGCCGCCTTCAGGCTCGCTCCGCCGACCAGCGCGCCGTCGACATGGGGCAGGCCCAACAGCTCCCTGGCGTTGGAAGGCTTCACCGAGCCGCCGTAGAGAATGCGCGTGCGCGCCCCGCCAGCGCCCATCAACTCCCCGAGCAACTGGCGGATCGCGCCGTGCATGGCGGCGACGTCGTCGGCCGTCGGCGTCAGCCCGGCGCCGATCGCCCACACCGGCTCATAGGCGATTACGACATTTTCGGCCGTCGCGCCCTCGGGCAGCGAGCCGCGCACCTGCGCGCTCACCACCGCCGTCGCCTCGCCCGCGTCGCGCTGGACCCGCGTCTCGCCGACGCAGACAATCGCGCTCAACCCAGCGGCGAGCGCGGCCTGCGCCTTGGCTTTCACCTCCGGATCGCCCTCGCCATGGCCGGCGCGGCGCTCGGAATGACCGACGATGACGTAAGCGCAGCCCAAATCCCTCAGCATGTCGGCGGAAATGTCGCCGGTGAAGGCGCCGCTGGCCCTGGCGTGGCAATCCTGCCCGCCAAGCGCGATTTTACCGCCCGCGATCGCCTGCGCGGCCGCCGCGATCAGCGTCGCCGGCGGACAGAGCGCGATCTCCGCCGCGCCGTTCTCGCCGCGCCCGACCGCGGCGTGCATGGCGGCGATCTCGCTCAAGGCGGCCTTCACGCCGTTCATCTTCCAGTTGCCCGCCACCAGTGGCCGCACATCGGGGGTCATCGCGTTTCTCCCTTAAAGCCACAGGCGGGTAACATGCGCGCCCGCCTATGCAAAGCGCGCCGCGCCCGCTAGAGAAGCCCGCAACGGCCAAGACATCGAGGCGAACGCGCGCAAATGCTCGAAGGTATGCGGAAGGCCAGCCAAGGGGCGATTGGCAAGCTGGTGATGACCATCGTCATGGGTCTCATCATCATCAGTTTCGTGGTTTGGGGCGTCGGCGACATGCTGCGCGGCTTCACCTCCTCGACGGTGGCGAAAGTCGGCGCCACAACAATTTCAGCCCAGCGATACCAGAACGAAATGCAGAGTGAGCTTTACCGCCTGCAACGCCAGTTCCGTCAGGCGCTGACGCCGGCGCAGGCCCGCGCCTTCGGCCTGGACGCGCAGGTGCTCGACCGGTTGGTCGATCAGGCCGCGATCGACGAACGCGCCCGCGCGTTGGGTCTGGCCATGTCCGACACCGCCATCGCCGAGGCGGTGCGCTCAGATCCGCGACTGAAGGGCGCCAATGGCGAATTCGACCGCAACAAGTTCGAATCCTATCTGCGCGACGCCGGCTTGAGCGAACATGGCTTTATCGTCGAGCAGCGCGACGTCTATCTGCGCCAGCAGATCCAATATTCCCTCGTCGATGGCCTCGCCGCGCCCAGGGCGCTGGTTGACGCGCTGGAGGCCGCGCGCAACCAGACGCGCGAGATCGCCTATTTCACGCTGCCGCCCGCCGCCGCCGGCGACTTGCCCCCGCCATCGGACGAAACGCTCAAGAGCTACTTCGACGCCCACAAGGTCGATTGGCGCGCGCCCGAATATCGCAGCTTCGACGCGCTCATCGTCACGCCCGCCTCGCTCGCCAAGCCCGGCGACGTCAGCGACGAGGAGGCGCGCAAGCAATACGACAAGGACAGGGACGCCAAATACACCGTGGCGGAGAAGCGCAAGCTGCAACAGATCGTGTTCCCCAGCGAGGCGGAAGCCATCGAGGCCGACGCCAAGATCAAGGCGGGAACCAGCTTCGACGAGATCGCCAAGGCGCGCCATCTCAGCGAAGCCGATCTCGACCTCGGCGAAGTGATCAAGAGCGGCGGCTTCGATCCCGCCGTCGCCGACGCGGCCTTCGCTCTGCCGCAGGGCGGCGTCTCCGCGCCGATCAAGGGACAATTCGGCTATGTCGTGGTGCGCGCGGCTTCGATCACGTCAGGCAGCGTCAAGTCGTTCGAAGAGGTCGGGCCGGCGATCAAACAGGCGCTCGCCGCCAGCCGCGCCAGCGATTCCGTCCAGGCGCTGCACGACAGGATCGAGGACGCCAAGGCGTCGGGCAAATCGGTCGCCGAGGCCGCCAAGGCGGCCGGTCTGGAGGTGAAATCCTTCCTTGGCGTCGATCGCCAGGGCCAGAACGCGGCCGGCGCCTCCGCCGACGTCCCCAACAAGGACTTGCTGCTGCCGGCGGTGTTCGCCTCCGACGTCGGCGTCGACGACGAGGCGATTCCGACCAAGGATCGCGGCTATATCTGGTTCTCCGTCACCAGGATCGACCCCGCGAATGACCGCGCCTTCGACGAAGTGAAAGACAAGGTCGTGCAGTCGTGGCGCAGGCAAGAGACCGACAAGCGTCTGGCCGATTCCGCCGCTGATCTGGTCAAGAAGCTCGACGCCGGCGGCGATGTCGCCGAACTCGCCAAGGGCGCCAAGTCCGAGGGGAAGACCGCCAAGGACATTCGACGCGAGGGCGGCGGCGGGCTCAGCGCCGCCGTGGTCGCCGCTGTGTTCGGCGTCGGCCCCAACCAGGCCGGCTCGGTCGCCACGCCCGACGGCCGGCTCGTCTATAAGGTGACGGCGGATACGATTCCGGCGCCGATTGCCGGCGACCCTGGCGTGGCGCAGGCCGAGGACCGCCTCAAGGCCCAACTCAGCAATGGCGTGGTGCAGCAATATGTCAATGCGCTGAAACGCGAGATCGGCGTCACCATCGACCGCCGCGTTATGCAGAGCGCCGAGGGCGGCTGATGGATATCGAGGCGCTCTATGCGAAGGGCCGCGCTTCCGTCCTGACGACGACGCTTGTCGCCGATCTGGAGACGCCGGTTTCGGCCTATCTCAAGCTCGCCGCGTCGCGGGCCGGCAACATGTTCCTGCTCGAATCGGTCGAGGGCGGCGCCAGTCGCGGCCGCTATTCCATGATCGGGCTCGACCCGGATGTGATCTTCCGCGCGAGCGGCGCGCGCGCCGAGATCAACCGCCGCGCGAACCTCGACCAAGACGCCTTCGAACCGCTCGACGCGCCGCCGCTGGAGGCTCTGCGCGCGCTGCTGGCGGAATCACGGATCGATCTGCCGCTCGGCCTGCCGCCGATGTCGGCCGGCGTGTTCGGTTATCTCGGTTATGACATGGTGCGGCAAATGGAGCGGCTGGCCCCGGCCAAGCCCGACCCCATCGGCGTGCCCGAGGCGCTGATGATCCGCCCGACGGTGATGATCGTGTTCGACAGCGTGCGCGACGAAATGGCGATCGTGACGCCGATCCGGCCGGCGCCCGGCGTGACGGCGAAGGCCGCCCTGGCGGCGGCGGAAGCGCGCATCGAAGCGGTGGTGGCCGCGCTCGAAGGTCCGCTCGATCATGTCGCGCCCGCGCTCGATCCCCGGCTCAACGCCGACGAGGCCGTCTCCAACACGACGGAGCCCGAGTTCCTCGCGATGGTCGAGCGCGCACGCGAATATATCCGCGCCGGCGATGCGTTCCAGATCGTGCTGTCGCAGCGTTTCACCAGCCGGTTCGAACTGCCGGCCTTCTCGCTCTATCGCGCGTTGCGGCGGGTGAACCCCTCGCCCTATCTCAGCTATCTCGATTTCGGCGGCTTCCAGATCGTCGTCTCCAGCCCCGAGATTCTCGTCAAGCTGCGCGAGGGCAAGGTGACGATCCGCCCGATCGCCGGCACGCGCTGGCGCGGTGCGACGCCCGAGGAGGACGTGGCGCTGGGCCGCGAATTGCTCGCCGACCCGAAGGAGCGGGCCGAACATCTGATGCTGCTCGATCTCGGCCGCAACGACGTTGGCCGCGTCGCCGAGATCGGCACGGTGAAGGTGACGGACTCGTTCTTCGTCGAGCGCTACAGCCACGTCATGCACATCGTGTCCAATGTCGAGGGGCGCCTGCGCGCCGATCTCGACGCGGTGGCGGCGCTTTCCGCTGGCTTCCCGGCGGGGACCGTGTCGGGCGCGCCAAAAGTGCGGGCGATGGAGATCATCGACGAATTGGAGAAGGACAAGCGCGGCATCTATGCCGGCTGCATCGGCTATTTCGGCGCTGGCGGCGAGATGGACACCTGCATCGTGCTGCGCGCGTCGATCGTGAAGGACGGGCTGATGCACGTGCAGGCGGGGGCGGGGGTGGTGTACGATTCCGATCCGCCCTACGAGCACCGCGAATGCGTCAACAAGGCCAAGGCTTTGTTCCGCGCGGCGGAGGAGGCGGTGCGGTTTGCGACGCGGGCGAAGCGGGGGCAATAGGGCGGGGCGCGGCGCCCCTGTCGAATTCCGCGCCGTCTGAATGCGTTGCGGTTGCGCCTCAGCCGCCGACTTTCAACGAACCGAGCGCAGCCTGCACCGCGCTGGAACTCTTCGCGGCGTCGGCAGGCGCTGATGTCAGCGGCTTGTAATCGCCGTCGCTGTCCTTGACCCGAGAACTGCGGGCATTCGCGACCTTGTAGTCGCCATCCGAGGAGCGCACAGCCGCCGCGGGACGAGGCGACGCACTCGGCGCGTTTGCGGCCGGGGGCGCAGCCGGGCGGGACGGAGGCGGAGCGGCCGGCGCGGACGAGACAGAGGAAACGGACACGAAGCATCTCCATTTTGCAACTGCGCCAAGAATGCGGCCATGCAAGCGCACAGACGGCGGCAGCGGAACGACAGGGTGAAAGTAGGGAACATGGCGGGGAACGCCGACAGGGGAACGGTCTGATGCCTCTGTCGAGAAACAAGGCTCGACAGTCCGACTGCGTATCGACAACTACAGATCATTTCCTAACCAAGAACCCGCCGATGTTTGCGGCGCCCGTCCCAACCCGAAACACGTCGGGGACTCCCGCGCCAGAGCTGAACTCGGGCGCGATAGCGCCTCACGTCAGCCCTTTTGCCGGCGTCGCGGCGGAGGAGGCGGCGCCATTCGCGACGCGCGCGAAGCGGGGGCAATAGCTCAGGCGTCGAGCAGGCCGGCGACGAGCGCATCGATTTCGCCCGCGACCCCGTCCTTGACGAGCGCGGCGCGGATGATGGAGCGCGCGCGCTGGAATTTGACGCCTTCCGGGAGCGCGACGGCGGCGGCGACTGTCTCGGCGCGTTCGGCGGCGGCGGCGAGATCGCGGTGGACCTTGCGTTTGTGTTCATAGACGGGGATCGGCAAGTTGAAGATCACCTTGTCGAAGTGTCGTGCGCCCCATTGGCCACGCGCCTGATATTTTTCGACGCGCTCGCGCGCGGTTTCACTGTTGAGGATAGCGGTGAGATAGCGGGCCTCGGCCAAGCTGACGGCGCGCGCCCAATAAAGTCCATGTTCGATGACCGTTTCGATTTCCGTCACTATGCAGGCGGCGGGTACTGTTCCTGAAGCAGCGAATAGAACTCGGACGACGGGTGTAGGAAACTGGTTCGTCAGTCCATTGTGATAATTCCACCGCTGATTCAGCAGCATATCGCCGCCCTCCGACCGGTCGGTGTTCCAGATGGCTTCGGCCTTTTTCATCCACTTGAAGAGGTGATCGTACCCGCGATTCAACGCGGTCGCGGCGTCATAGATGCGCCCGTCCTCCCCTTCTGGGATTACGCCCTCGAAGGTCCCGAGAATTCGATAAGGGGCTATACTCTCGCCCAACAAAATAGGGCGAAGGAATTGCGCTTCAACTTGATTCTCGATTCCCGGCAAGTCCTTCCACGGCTTCTTTTCCTGGTTGGTGCGTTTGCTCCGCACAGGAGGCGCCGTTATGTCGATGCCCAACCGGCCGGTCGGCACTCGCTCGACGAAGCAAAGCATCCGCGGGACCAGCGTCGCCCCCTGCCGAAAAGCCCGGCGATAGGTCGATCCGCCGATGGTCACCGTCGCGGTTGGTTTGGCTACATCTTCCGGCGCCTTGAACGTTCCTGCAACAATCAACCGGTCGACGATCTCTTCCGACGCATCGCGCGCAGGCAGCGCGCCGGAATAGGCGCGCACCGTTTCCGGCATCGCTTTGCCGACTCGCTGCCGTCGTCCAAACACAACGCAGGCTGGCACGGGAAACAAGGGCTGGACGGTGTCGTCCATCGTCCAAGTCTCCTCCCAACCAATCGAGCCGTATTGGTAAACTCCCTTGCGCAGTTTCTCGAACTGCCCGCGCGTCAGCACGGACAGCGGCAGGACAAACGCGATGCGCCCGGTGGCGCGCAAATAGAGGCGCGACGCCCGCGCCACGAACAATCCGCACAGGTCGTTCTGGGTGCCGAACTTGCCGCCGACATATACGCCGGCCCCTTTGGCGAGTTCCTTGAACCGCTTTTGCAGATCCGCGCTCATGTGGCGATAGGCGACCCAGGGCGGATTGCCTATGACGGCGTCCGCCCAGCCCCCGCTCGACGCGAAGGCCAGCGGACGCGACAGGTTGCGGGCGACATAGGCCCAGACGGAGTCTCGCCCTTCCTTCCTGAGCCTGTCGAAGGTCGAGTAAGTCTCGCCGAGGTCGCCAATCGCGAGTTGCTGCTCGCGCGTTATGTCCGCTTTGTAGTGCTGCTCCGTGATGCGGACCAACGCCGTTTCGATCTGCTCCCGCGTCATGCCGATCAGCGAGCCCGTCCGCATCCGCTCGATCGCCTTGTCGAACAAGCCGGGATCGCGACAGAACGTCTCGGGAAATTTCAGCACTTCGCGGCCGTTCGAGTCGGTCCGCGGGCCTGAGTCTCCTGCCGGAGGCGGCGGCACCTGGACGACAAGTTCCTTGCCGCCGATGAACTCGCTGATCGAAAGATGCAGCGCTTCGCCGAGATAGACGGGAACGAAGATCGGACCCGCCCGGCGCGTGAGCGCCGGACCCAGCGCCAGCAGAAATGTGATGCGCGCAATGATGACCGCGACGGGGTGAATGTCCGTGCCGGCGATATGTTGGGTCGCCTCGTAGGCCATCCGAGTCGGGTCCATGTCTCCATCTTCCGCCGCGGCCAGAAAGACGCGGACGGCGTGGAACAGGAACGTGCCCGACCCGCAGGCGGGATCGAGCACGTTTTCTCGCACCGGCGTTTTCACCACATGCTTGACAATCTTCGCGGCCAACCAGTCCGGCGTATAGTATTCGCCCAGGCCATGCCGCTCGTCGCGGTCGATCAGCGACTCGTAGAGCGCTTTCAACACGTCGCTTTCGACCTCGGCGAGGCGGAAGCGGCGGACATGCGCCATCACGCGGCGGACGAGCTGGGCGCCTTCCCGGTCGGCGACGATCCAATCGAAGAAATCGCTCTCGACCGCGCCGGAAATGCCGGAATCGGCGAGTTTCTCGCCGGACAACAGTCGCGCGGGATCATCTTCGTTGGCGCCGAGAACGGCGAAAGCGATACATTTGGCGACGATGACGAGATAGGTGTGCTGGAGCCACAGTGCGTCGCTGTCGATGTCGCGGCCGTAGACGATCTTCAACAGTTGCGCCCAGAGCTGGCGCTTCAGATGCACCGCCTTGTCCGATTTCAAACGCTCCCACAGCGCCCTCAGCGCCTTCTCGGCCGTGCGGAACGCCACCGAATCGCCGCCCAGTTCGGCGCGAACCGTCTGCGTATCGGGATGCAACGACGCCTTCAGCGCCAACGCGCCGTCGAGCCAGGCCAGGAAGTCCGAAGGTTTGTCGGGGTCGAGCGTAGTCTCCTTCAGCTTGACGAGCGCGACGCCTTCAAGCGCGAACACGACCCATTTGCGGCCGTCCGACGCCATGCCGATGAACGGTTCGCCGGTCTCGGCCTCGCGATTGGCGAGATAATCGGGCATTTTGCGCTCGACGTCGCGCATTTCGTGGCCAAGGTCGCGTTTGGCCTCAAACACGGTTCGGCCGATCAGCGCGTCGATGCGGCTCTTCACCTCTACGCGCTGCTCGAACACGACTTGCGAGAGGTCGACGTCGAACTCGGCGACCAACAGATCGCGGAAATCGGATTTGACCTCGTCATGCCCCGGCTTGCTGGCGAGGTGGCGAAGCAGATTGAGCGATTCGGGGCGCGTCGTCATCAGCGAACCGTAGCCGCGCCCCAAAGCTTCGTCCACGCGTCGCTCACGTCAGCCTTTTCGCCGCTTGTCGCTCCGCCGCCTCCGCGAACGCCTCCACGCTCCACCCCGCCTCCAGCGCCTCCGCCAGCACGCGCGCCGGCGTCTTGGGCGCGAGGCCGCCGATGGGCGGGTCGCGGTCGAGGTTGGTGGGGAAGGCGTAGCCCTCGGCGCAAGCCGCAATGACGTTCGCGCGGGCGCGGCCCGACTGCCCGGCCAAGGTTGGATACAACGCCTTGCTGATCTTCGCTCGGTCGACCGATTCCATCGCCCGCCCAAAGGCTGAGGAGACCTGCAACAGATTGGCGATCCGGCGCACGTTCGTCGTCCGGTTATGGCCCGCCGCATGGAACAGCGCCGGGTTGAAGAACACGGCGTCGCCGGTCCGCAGTGGCAGTTGCACCGGGTTGGCGTCGAAATAGGCCGCGAATTCCGGCTTGCGCCAAGCCAGATAACCCGGCGCGTAATCCTGGCTGAACGGCAGATACAGCGTCGGCCCGCTCTCCAGCGGCATGTCGCAATGGGCGACCGCGCCTTGCAGCGTCAGCATCGGCGACAGCCGGTGCGCGTGCGCGGGAAAGGTCTCGATCTCCTCTGCGGACTGGAACCCCATGTGATAATCGCGATGCACGGATTGCGCCGCGCCGCCGGGGTTGACGCAATTGACTTGGCTCGTGATCTGATAACCTGTCCCGAGCCAGGCTTCGCAGGCCATCGCGATGGCTTCGTTGGCGTAATAAGCGGCGAAAGCCTGGGGGTCGCGCAGCGCCAGCTTTTCCAGCGCGTTCCACACCCGGTCATTGGCGCCGGGCTTGGCGAAATGGTCGCCCGCGGCTTGCCCGCTCGCCTTCTCCTCAGCGATAATTTCGAAAAACGCCCTGGTCACGGCCGCCACCGGCGCGGGATCGGCGAAAGCCCCGCTCAGCACGATGATGCCGGCGCCGTCGAGCAGCACGCTCGCCCATTCCGCCATCATTTCGCGACGCGCTTGGGGCTCGCCCGCCGCCGCGCGGATCGCCTCGCCCGCGTAAACCGGTATGTTGCGCGTTATGCTGGCCGAAAGCGGAACGTCAGCGGCGGTGGTTTCACGCGCGATGTGGCGCTTGAACGCCTCCAGATCGCAGGCCTGTGGCGTCAGCCAGGTCTCGCGCGCCCGCCGCGCAATGGTCGTTTCGTCTCGCATTCGCATCCTCCCCTTGTCGTGCCGACGCTTATATCGCAAAAGCGGACATGCGTTTGTGGATCAAAGGCCCGCTCGCGATCCTGGCTAGCGGCGCGGAGAACGGCCTCGTCGTCGAGGATGGCCGCATCGCCGAACTCGTGCCCGCCAACGGCGCGCCCGACGTGGACGAAATTTTCGACGCCAGCCGACATGTCGTGCTGCCCGGCCTCGTCAACGCGCATCATCATTTCTACCAGACGCTGACCCGCGCCCACCCCGCCGCGATCAACAAGGAACTGTTTCCCTGGTTGCAGGCGCTCTATCCGATCTGGGCGCGGCTCAAGCCGGAGCAACTGCGCGTCGCCGCCAAACTCGCGCTCACCGAACTGATGCTGTCGGGCTGCACGACGGCGGCGGACCATCATTACCTCTATCCCGCCGGCCTCGAAAACGCTGTCGATATCGAGGCTGAGGCCGCGCGCGAGATCGGTATGCGAATGACGATCACGCGTGGCTCGATGAACCTTTCGCAGAAAGACGGCGGCTTGCCGCCCGACAGCGTGGTGCAGGATTCCGACGCGATCCTCGCCGACTGCGAGCGGGTGCTGAAACTGTTCCACGATCCCAAACCGGGCGCGCAAATCCGCGTCGCGCTTGCGCCTTGTTCGCCATTCTCGATCGACAAAAGCCTGATGATCGAGACCGCGAAACTTGCCGACAAATACGACTGCCAGCTTCACACCCATCTCTGCGAGACGCAGGACGAGGAGCGTTTCTGTTTGGAGGTCTATGGCCTGCGCCCGGTCGATCTGCTCGACGAGACGGGCTGGATGTCGAAACGCACCTGGCTCGCGCATGGCGTCCATTTCAACGATAGCGAGGTCGCGCGGCTCGGTCGGGCGGGCGTCGGAATCGGCCATTGCGCGACTTCCAACATGGTGCTCGCCAGCGGCATCTGCCGCACCTGCGAGCTGGAGCGCGCCGGCTCGCCGGTCGGTCTGGGCGTCGATGGCTCCGCTTCCAACGACAGCTCCAACATGATGGAGGCGGTCCGCCACGCGCTGATGATCGGCCGTCTGCGCTATGGCGCCTCCGCCATTAGTCATCTCGACGTGTTGCGCTGGGGCACGGAGGGCTCGGCGCGCTGCCTGGGGCGCGACGACATCGGCAAGATTGAAGGGGGCCGGCAGGCCGATCTCGCGCTGTTCACGCTCGACGCGCCGCGCTTTTCCGGCGCGCACGACCCCTTGGCGGCGCTCGTGCTATGCGGCGCCCATCGCGCCGACCGCGTGATGATCGCGGGCCACTGGCGCGTGATCGACGGGGCGCCGGTCGGGATCGATCTGCAAAAGTTAATGGCCGACCACGCTCAGGCTGCGCGAAGTTTCGCTTGATCCCCGATGCTTTACCGGGGAAAGGGCAGGGATGACCTCCTGGATTATCCTTGCTCTCGCCGCCGTCTGGGCCGGCGCCCAGAATGCGCTGGCCGGCGGCGGCTCGTTCATCACGCTGCCCGCGCTGATGCTGACCGGCATGGACGCGCGCGCCGCCAACATCACCTCGACGCTGGCTTTATTCCCGTCGCAGATCGTGATGGGCCTTACCGGGCGCAAACAGGCGGAAAGCCCGCCCGGCGTCTCGTTCACCGCGCTGTTTGTCATTTCGCTGATCGGCGGCGCGCTCGGCGCGTTGATCCTGCTGGCGACGCCGCCGACCTTCTTCGCCCGGCTGGTGCCGTGGCTGGTGCTGTTCGCCACCGCCATGTTCGCCTGGGGCAGCTTCTTCCGCAAGGCGCCGCCGCCCGGGACCGCCTCGATCCCGCCGCGCGCGGAAATGGCGATCCAATTCCTGATCGCGATTTACGGCGGCTATTTCGGCGGCGGCATCGGTTTTCTGATGATGGCCTCGCTGACGCTGGCGGGTCTGGCCGTGCGCGCCGCCGGCGCCACCAAGAACGTGCTCGCCGGCGTGATGAACGCCTCTGCCGTCGCGATGCTCGTTTTCTCACACGACGTCCACTGGCAACAGGTGTTGGTCGTCGCCGTCGCCTCGTCGATCGGCGGCTACGCCGGCGCGCGGATGCTGAACATCGTCAACGAAAAGGCGCTGCGGTTGTTTGTGGTGGGGATTGGCGTTTTGCTGACGATCGGCCTGTTCTGGCGCGGCTGAACGCTCACCACGTCAGCCAGCGCCGCCCGGCGAGCGCGCCCAGTGCGACCACCACGCCGGTAGCGAGCGGATACCAGGTCGCCACGAACAGCGGCGAATCGTCGGTGCAATTGGTGGCGTAGATCGTCGCCGAAATCCCCGCCGCCGCCGCGCCGGCCATCGCCCCGGTCAGCGCGGGGTAACGCGGCGCGCCCTCCCGCAACGCCAGAATCAGGGCGGCCAGCGGGGGCAGCGCGAAGACCGGCACCAGCATGAGGCAATGCCACCAGTTCTTGCCGATCACTTTCGTCAGCCACAGCTCGCGCGGCACGCTCGCCAGTTCCACCGCCACCGCGACAGCGAGCAGCGCGACGGGCGCCAGCAGCCAGCCGAGCAGGGCGCTTGGGGCCATTTCCGGTCGTGACAGCCGCAGGCACAGCAGCCCGGAGGGCGCCAGCAGCGCCAGCGTGTCGAGGAATTTGAGATCGAACCGCATTGTATGGGCGGCCGCCATCACGTCCGGCCGCGGCCCCAGCGCGGCCATGAACACGACGAGGCTGATCGCGGCGCCCACGGCCAATGCGAAGCCGAAGCGCCGCGACAGCGGCGCTCGCCGCGTGGTGTCCGCGCTGAGCGCTGTAATGAAATCGTCGGTGTTCACGATTGCGACGCCTTCCAGACCCCCGCGAGCGACTTCAGCGCCCGATGCAGCGCGACCCGCACCGCGACCTCGGTCATGCCGAGCCGGGTCGCCGTCGCCGAAATCGACTGCTCCTCCAGCGAAATCGCCTTCACGATATCGCGCGCCCTCGGGTTGAGGCTTTGCATCAGCCGCTCGACGTCCGAGCGGGCGTGCGGGTCGGCGGCCTCGGGCGCGGCGAGCACGGCCTCGAAATCTTCGATCGGCTCGGCGCGCCGCAGCCCTCGCCGCCGCATCGCGTCGATCATCTTGTGGCGCGCGATCGCATGGACCCATGGGCTGAGCTTCTGGCTCGCATCCCAGGTCTGCCGCTTCAGGTGGATCGCCAACAGGGTTTCTTGCACCACGTCCTCGATATCCGCATCGCCGAGCCGCGAGCGCGAGAAGGCGCCGCGGATCGAGGGCCGGATGGCGCGGGCGATCTCGGCGAGCAGGCCCCGATAGGCCGCCTCATCGCCGGCGAGCGCCGCGCGCATCCGCGCCGCCCAGTTTTCCTCGCGCGCATCGCTAGGAGTTTGGGCCATACGTCCTTCGCCGAAAAACGATGCTCGTTACGTGATTTGCGACAAAAAGTCCGCCATCACGCATTTTGCCGGGCACGCCTGTAACACGCCCGTGCGGAATGTCGAATAGATCGGTAAGACCGGAGACTTGGCCCATGTCCCCCCATCGCGTCGCCTCAGCCCTCCCGCCCCGCGCGGGCGTCGGCTTCAAGCCGGAGCATTTCGACGATGTGATGGCTTTGCGGCCGGCTGTCGGCTTCTTCGAGATTCACGCCGAGAACTATATGGGGGAGGGCGGCCCGCCGCATCGCCGGCTGGAGGCCCTTCGCACGCTTTACCCCCTGTCGCTGCACGGCGTCGGGCTGTCGATTGGCGGGCCTCGCGCGCTCGACCGGGAACACCTGAAGCGCCTCGCCGCGCTGCGCCGCCGCTACGAGCCCGGCCTGTTCTCCGAGCATCTGGCGTGGTCAAGCCATGACGAGGGTTTCCTCAACGACCTGCTGCCGCTGCCCTACACGCAAGAGACGCTGCAAGTCGTCTGCGACCACATCGATGAGACGCAGGCCGCCGTCGGGCGGATGCTGCTGGAAAACCCATCGACCTATGTCCGCTTCGCCGAAAGCGACATCCCCGAGGTCGAGTTTCTGGCCGAGATCGTGCGCCGCACCGGCTGCGGCCTGCTGCTCGACGTCAACAATATCGAGGTGCAGGCCGCCAATCACGGCTTTGACGCGGCCGCCTATCTCGACGCTTTTCCGCTCGAAGCGGTCGAGGAGATCCACCTCGCCGGCTACGCCGTTTCGCGCGACGATTCCGGTCATGAATTGCGGATCGACGCGCATGATTCCCCCGTCCGCGCCGCCGTCTGGGCGCTCTACCGCCGCGTGATCGCCCGTATCGGCCCGACCGCGACCCTGATCGAGTGGGACAATGACGTGCCGGACTGGGCGATTCTGCACGCCGAGGCCCGTCTCGCCGACGAGCAGGCCCAGGTCGCGCGCGAGCCCGCCCATGTTTGAGGCGACGATCTCCGCCTTCGCCCGCGCGCTGACCGATCCCGCCGCGCCCGCGCCGTCCGCCACGCTCGGACGCGAGGGCCGGCCCGACGCGCGCCGCTTCGCCGTCTATCGCAACAATGTCGCGGTCGGCCTCATCAAATCGCTGGAGGCGCGTTACCCGATCGTACGCCGGCTGGTCGGCGACGAATTCTTCCGCGCCACGGCGCGGGCATTCATCGCGCGGAACAAGCCGCAAAGCGCGGTGCTGATCCTGTATGGCGCCGACTTTGCCGCTTTCCTGCGCGCCTTCCCGCCCGTAGCGGAAATGTCCTACCTGCCCGATGTGGCGGCGCTCGAAAACGCTTGGGTCGAGGCCTATCACGCCGCCGAGGCCGCGCCACTGGCGCTCGCCGCGCTTGGCCAAGTCGACCCCGAGCGGCTGGAAAACCTGCGCTTCTGGTTTCACCCCGCCGCGCGATTGGTGCGGAGCGCGACGCCCGCCGCCTCGATCTGGGCCGCCCATCAGGCGACTAGCGAGCCCGAGCCGCCCGCGCATTGGACGCCGGAAGACGCGTTGATCACGCGGCCCGAGGCGCAAGTGCTGGTGCGCGTGTTGCCGCCCGGCGGCTACGATCTTCTCGCCGCGCTACAAGCCGGCGCGACATTGGGCGAAGCCGCCGCTCCCTTCATCGCGGCTGGCGTCGATCCCGGCGCCCATCTCGTCGGCCTCATAGAAGCCGGCGCCGTTTCCGTTCTTCTCTGACGCCCGGAGTCCTCCATGCCCGTGCTCGCCATTCCGCTCGCGCAGCCGTTTTCGCGCCTCACCTCCGGCCTGTTCGGCCTATGGCCGCAGTCGCTGACGATGCTCGTCTTGCGGCTGACGCTGGCGCTGCCGTTTTGGAAATCCGGGCTCACCATATGGGACGGCTGGTTCAATCTTTCCTTCGGCGCCAGGTC
>JANLPL010000415.1:0-4606 GCA_031367195.1 Bradyrhizobium sp. | reverse complement strand
GTCTGCACCAGCGACGTTTCCGAGCGCAGAAACCCTTCCTTGTCGGCGTCGAGGATGGCGACCAACGCGCATTCCGGAATGTCGAGACCCTCGCGCAAAAGATTGATGCCGATCAGCACGTCGAAGGCGCCGAGGCGCAAGTCGCGGATGATCTCGATCCGCTCGATCGTGTCGATGTCGGAATGCATGTAGCGCACGCGCACGCCGTGCTCGTGCAGATATTCGGTCAGGTCTTCCGCCATGCGCTTGGTCAGCGTCGTCACCAGGGACCGATAGCCCGCCAGCGCGACGCGTCGCACCTCGCCCAGGAGATCGTCCACTTGCGCCCGCGCGGGCCGGATCTCGACCGGCGGATCAATCAGGCCGGTCGGGCGGATCACCTGTTCGACAAACACGCCCTCCGTCCGCTGAAGCTCCCAATCGCCCGGCGTGGCCGAGACATGCACGGTCTGCGGCCGCATCGCCTCCCATTCCTCGAAGCGCAAAGGCCGGTTGTCCAGGCAAGACGGCAGGCGGAAGCCGTATTCCGCCAGCGTCGCCTTGCGGCGATAGTCGCCCTTATACATGCCGCCGATCTGCGGCACGGTGACGTGGCTCTCGTCGGTGAACACCAGCGCATTGTCGGGCAGATATTCGAACAGGGTCGGCGGCGGCTCGCCGGGCAGACGGCCGGTGAGATAGCGTGAATAATTCTCGATGCCGGCGCAGGAGCCGGTCGATTCCATCATCTCCAGATCAAACAAGGTGCGTTGTTCGAGCCGTTGCGCCTCCAGCAGCCGCCCTTGCGCGTGCAGCGCGTCGAGCCGATCCTTCAATTCCCGCTTGATGCCGTCGATCGATTGCAACAGCGTCGGGCGCGGCGTCACGTAGTGGCTGTTGGCGTAGATTTTTACGAATTCGAGGTCGTTGGTCTTGCCGCCGGTCAGCGGGTCGAACTCCGAGATCGACTCGATCTCGTCGCCGAAGAAGTTGATGCGCCACGCCCGGTCCTCATAATGGGCGGGAAACAGGTCGATCACATCCCCGCGCACCCTAAAAACGCCGCGCGTGAAATCGCCCAGCGAGCGCTTGTATTGCAGCGCCACGAGATCGGCGATCACCTGTCGCTGGTCGATTCTGTCGCCCGCCGTCAGCGAGAACGTCATCGCGGTATAGGTCTCGACCGAGCCGATGCCGTAGATGCAGGACACCGAGGCGACGATGATGACGTCGTCGCGCTCCAGCACCGCGCGTGTGGCGGCATGGCGCATCCGGTCGATCTGTTCGTTGATCGACGATTCCTTCTCGATATAGGTGTCGGTGCGCGGCACATAGGCTTCGGGCTGGTAATAGTCGTAGTAGGAGACGAAATACTCCACCGCATTGTTGGGGAAGAAGCTCTTGAACTCGCCGTAGAGCTGCGCCGCCAGCGTCTTGTTCGGCGCCAGGATCAGCGCCGGGCGCTGCGTCGCCTCGATCACTTTGGCCATCGTAAAGGTCTTGCCCGAGCCGGTGACGCCGAGCAGCACTTGATCGCGCTCATGCGCGACGCTCACGCCCTCGACGAGTTGCCGGATCGCCTCGGGCTGGTCGCCCTTGGGGTCGAATTCGGCAACGATCTCGAACCTGCGGCCCCCCTCCGACTTGTCCGGGCGCGCGGGACGATGCGGCGTCCAAGTCGGGCGATTGCGCAAATTCGGATCGCCGTTCTCCAGCAATTCCTTCAGCGAATCGAGGGTGGCGGTCGCGCCGGTCATGCCGCGTGGATGCGCGCCCGGGTCGAATTTCGCCGCCGCCTCGGCAAGGCCGGACGGCGCCTCCATCAGCGCGGGGTTCAGCAAGGCGGCGAGATGCTCGCCGAGCGGATGCACGTCGGGCCGCTGCGCCTTGGGACGGGATTTCGGGATTTTGGCCATGCCCCCAATATGGAACGAAACAGGGACGGCGAAAAGGGCCCTGGCGCTAGGCCGAATTGCCCCCGACGGTCACGTCGGGCGCATCCGGATGCTTCATGCCGACGATGTGATAGCCGGCGTCGACATGCAGGATCTCGCCCGTCACCCCGCACGACATCGGCGACAGCAGGTAAACCGCGGACTGGCCGACCTCCTCGATCGTCACGGTGCGCCGCAACGGCGAATTATATTCGTTCCAGCGCAGGATGTAGCGGAAGTCGCCAATGCCCGACGCCGCCAGCGTCTTGATCGGGCCGGCGGAAATGGCGTTGACGCGGATTTTTTGGCTGCCGAGGTCGGCGGCAAGATAACGCACGCTCGCCTCCAGCGCCGCCTTGGCGACCCCCATGACATTGTAATGCGGCATCCACTTTTCGGCGCCGTAATAGGTCAGCGTCAGCATCGAGCCGCCGTTCTTCATCAGCTTCTCGGCGCGCTGGGCGACAGCGGTAAAAGAATAACACGAGATCGCCAGCGACTTCGTGAAATTGTCCTCGGTCGTCTCGATATAACGCCCGGTCAACTGGTCCTTGTCGGCGAAGGCGATGCAATGGACGACGAAATCGATCCCGCCCCACAGCTTTTCGGCTTGCGCGAACGCGGCGTCGATCGTCGATCCGTCGGTGACGTCGCAATGGCCGAGCACATGCGCGCCAAGCTCGGCGGCGAGCGGGCGCACCCGCTTTTCCAGCGCTTCGCCTTGAAACGTCATCGCAATCTCGGCTCCGGCCGCCCGCGCCGCCTTGGCGATGCCATAGGCGATCGACCGGCTGTTGGCGACGCCGAGAATGACGCCCTTGAGCCCCTGCATCGCGCCCACCGCCGCCGTCGTAGCCGTCATGAATTCCGCGCCCCTTGAAGCTCGCGCGATCCCATAGCCCCGAGCGGGGCTTAAGGGAAGCGGAAGCGCCCGCCGCAATATTTGTCCCCAGGTCCGCAATATCCGCTTTGACGCACAGTCGGATCGGAATAAAGTGCTTAACGGTTCCTGAACGCCTAGGTCCTTCGACGTGCCGCACACCAGAGAATGGGCTGACGACGCAAATGGCTTACGGCGCTTTGGTTTGGCGCTGGTTCGCGACGAACGTTTCGTGATCGATGATTCGGCCGCCGCGCGACTTGTCGACAAGCTGATTCGCCAGACTTGCGTAGCGCCTATTGCCCAAGGCGTGCGTTCGACGGGACGGGCCGCCGCCTTTTCCAGGTTCGTGCAGCTTTACCGACGCCACGTCCGCCGCATGACGCTCGACGAGGATCAGGCCTGGAGCGAAAACGCCGCCCGCGGCCCCAGCGTCGTCAGCGGGGTCAGGGCGCTGCCGCTGGAATTGCGCGAGGCGCTGCTGCTGGTCGGCCTTGCCCGCTTCACCCATGCCGAGGCCGCGCAGGCGCTCGACATTCCACTGTCGCGCCTGATCGAGCGGCTTGAGCGCGCGCGCTGCCGCCTTGCCGCGCATATGGGCGTCGATATCGAGTCCGGGGTCGTCGGCTGGTCCGGCGCCGCGCATCTCAGGGTCATCAAATGAGCGAAGGCTACGCCGTTCTCGACGCGCACCCCTATGTCGATAATAGTTTGAGTCCCCACGACCGGCTCGCGTTCGAGGCGGCGTTGCGGCGCGACGCCAAATTGCGCGCGCGCGTCGAAGCCTGGGGCGCGCAGAACGAGGCGATTCGGCTCGCTTTCGGTGCTGCGGCGCGCCCGCGCGCAAACGTCGCGCCCGCGATCGGACGCCCCTCCAACGAGAACAACGTCGCGCCCATTGCCGCGCCATCGCGCTTCGCCGCTCTAGCGCAGCCTCTGCGCGATCGCGCGCAAACGCGGATCGAGACCCGGCCTGGCGTGACGAGGCGCTGGCGTCCGCGCGCGCTCGGCTCGCTCGCTTTGTTGGCCGGGCTCGTCGCCTTTTCCGGCGGCCCCGAAGATCCGCGCGGGGCGCTGCTGGAGCGCGCCGGCCCCGCCTTGCGCGCGGCCGCCGCCTTCGCCGACACGCGGCTCGATTTCATTTCCGACGATCCGCGCGCCATCGCCGCCTGGCTGGCGCCCCGCTTCGCGCGGCTGGAGCCCGAGCGCCTCAAGCCGCCGGGCTGGTCGCTGCTGGGGGTGCGTATCGTCGCCGGCGTCAATGCGGCGGCGGCGTTGGTGCTTTACGAGGACGCGCTCGGCGGCAAGGCCGGCCTGCTGCTGGAGCCGACCGACGCTTTGCCTTACCTGCCCGAGCGGGGCGGCCGCGATGCGGACATGACCGTCATCGCCGGCGCGGCGGACGGCTTCGCCTATGCCGCGGTCGGGCCGAACCGCTCGGGCGTGGGCGCGCTGGTTCCCGTCCGGCGCGAGAATTAGCCACCTCGATATTTCGTCGCGACCTCTCGGGCGATCCGCTCCGTCTCATCGAGATAGGCCGAAATGGTCGAACGCGCGTTCGAGGTGCAGACGCGGTAGGTCAGCCGATAGCCCTCGAAGCCGCGATTGAACGCGCCGGCGAGCACGTCCTTGGCCTCCTGCGGGCGCGGATCGGAGGCGATCAACTGGCCGATCCGTTCGCGAAACGCCGCTCCGTCGCCATCCTGACAAAGATCGCTGAGATAGGCGAGCGCGCCCATCAATTCCGACAGACGCAGCAGATCGGCCTCGTAGGGCGGCGCTTCGATACGGACTTCGGGCTTGGGCGGGGCCG
>JANLPL010000413.1:0-46776 GCA_031367195.1 Bradyrhizobium sp. | reverse complement strand
CGGTCGGTCCGGCTTGCACAGGGGTTTACTTTCGTTCGGTGCTGCGGTTCGCCTCGGGCTTCTTCTCCTCACGGCCTCACGGCGCCAGCGCCGGCGTCTCACGACGGCGAATACTGCGTGCAGTTGCCTCCGGCTCGCGGTAGCTACAAACTCGCCCCGCGAAGGACTTTCACCTCCAATCCAGTGCCCATGCCAGGCACACCTACGTCGCGACCGACCATCGGCGATCCCTAACGACCAACCCCGGCGGAACGCCACTTATCATTCGCGGGAAACTGTTCAGACAACCGAGGCCAGCGCTCGTGCGGCAGAAAGCCAACCACAAACCGATAGTCTTTCTCGTTCAGGTGAAGCGCCTCGCTGCCGGACAGCCGTGCGACGGTCGAGGGTGGCCCGGGACTCGCCGGCACCATGCCGCTCTCGCGGGGCAGACGCGGGCTGCATCCACGCCGCAGCGCCGCATTTTCGGTTCTTTGCCCCGACGTCGCCATCAAAAGCGGCGGGGCGTCCGCAGCTTGCGTTCGCGAGCGTGCGGCTCGAGTCCCTCAAACCCCAAACTGGAAGCGCTCGAACGAATGGAGCGCCTCCTCGACGCGCGTTTTGTGGTGTTTCACTTTTTTGCCGATCCATGTCCATTGCTGAATGAGCAGAGCTGCTCGGGCGCGGTCGGCCTTGAGGTCAATCGCCGCGACGATCTCATCGCCGACGAGGACGGGCAGCGCGAAATATCCCATCACCCGCTTGTCCCTCGGGACGTAGGCTTCAAAGCGGTGTTCGTAATCGAAAAGGAGCTTGAGCCTTTTGCGCTGAATGATCAGGGGATCGAATGGCGAGAGAATGTGAACACGCTCGCCGGAATTCGACGCGATCGCCTCAATCTGTTGCGGTTCCCCCCAATGTTCGACCTTTCCGACGCCTTCGATGGCCATCGGAATCAAGTCCCCGCGGTTCACCTTTTTTTCTATCGCCGCGCGCACCGTCGCCTTGCGCTTGGCGTCGAGGTGGCAGATCGAATCGAGACTGACCAACCCCTGCGATCGCAGCGCCCGCGAGAGAAGATAGTCCACGACCTGTCGTTCTGTCGCCGGCTTGGGCTTGGCGTCCCAACCGAAATGGCGATCCATCAACTCGTAGGTCTTGAGCATGCCCGAACGTTGGCTGACGGTGAGCGCGCCGTTGAAGAAGGCCATTTGCAGGGCGCGCTTGGACGGCTTTCGACTCGCCCAGGCATGGTCCTTCTCGACGAGCACGTCGTCATCGATGTCGCGGATCGAGAGCGCGCCGTCGCGCCGTATCATCGACAGGACTCTGCCGAGATCCTCCTTTGAGACCGAATTGAACCAACTCGATGGCGAGCGCCGATGCCGTTTCATGTCAGGCAAAAAGAAGGGAAGATCCCGCGTCGGAACATAGGACAGCGCGTGCGTCCAATATTCGAAAACGGTTTTGTCAACGCTCTGCGCCTGGCGTAGATGCTCTCGGCGATATCCGGCTATGCGGCTCCACAAGATGTGGTGATGGCACCGTTCGATCACGTTGATCGTGTCGATCTGGAGATAACCGAGATGCTCGATCGCAGCTCGGGTCGCATCAGCCCCGTCGACGAACGATCCCGCCTCGTCGAGGCGTTGGGCGCGCAACCAAACATTGCGGGCCGCGTTCTTGGAGATCGCGAGGGGAACATTTGCCGCGCGTGACATGGCGAGTCTCAAATCGGATGGCGCGCGGCGCCGCACTCACGCCCGGGCTCAGCAATCGCAGATGTAGCAGATGCCCCGTTCGAGTGTTCGCGAATGCTTGGCCCCTCGAAGCGGGTGTGGGCGTCATCGCGGGTGAACACGACGTGGCCGATGGGGATTTCCTGGCCCCCGTGCGTCACGGCGATGGGGCCTGCTCGCCCGACATTTCCCAGGCCAGCGCGGCGCAGAAGGCGAGGCAATGCAGTCGCATCGGCGGTTCTCTATTGACTGGCGCGACGGCGGCGCCTCAGCCGATCACCCCGCGTGCGCGCCAATCGCTGATCCGCGCGCCGTCGTATCCTAGCCCCGACAGCACGGCGTCGGTGTGCTCGCCGAGCCGAGGCGCGGCGCGCTCGGCGACGTGGCCGACGCCGTCGATCACGATCGGGGCGCGCTGCGCGGGCGCGGCGCCGCCGCGCGCGTCGGTGGCGGGTAGATCGAGTCGCATCCCGCGCGCGAGGGCCTGCGGGTCGGCGAAAGCCTCCGCCACGGTGTTGATCGGGCCGGCGGGGACGTTGGCGGCCTCCAGCGCCGCGAGAAGGTCCGCGCGGCGCATTTTGCGTGTCGCTGTCATCAGCGCGGCGATGTAGTCGGCGCGACGGCGGATGCGGTCGGCGTTGGTCTTGTAGGCGGGATCGTCGGCGAGATCGGCGCGGCCGACGAGGCGGCAGAAATCGCGCGCCTGCCGGTCGTTGCCGGTGGCGACAATAAGAGGGCCGTCGGCGGCCTCGAACACCTGATAGGGCACGAGATTGGGATGCGCGTTGCCCATGCGGCGCGGCGATTGGCCGGAGACAAAATAATTCATCGCCTGATTGGCGAGCACGGCGAGCTGGGTGTCGAACAAAGCCATATCGATTTCGGCGCCCTGGCCGGTGATCTCGCGCCGGCGCAGCGCCGCCTGAATGGCGATGACGCTATAGAGGCCGGTGAAAATGTCGGCAAAGGCGACGCCGGGTTTTTGCGGCTCGCCGTCGGGCTCGCCGGTCAGGTCCATCATGCCGCCCATGCCCTGAATGATGAAATCATAGCCGGCGCGATGGCGGTAGGGGCCGTCATGGCCGAAGCCGGTGATCGAGCAATAGATCAGGCGCGGGTTGAGCTTGGAAAGACTGCCGTAGTCGAGCCCGTATTTGGCGAGGCCCCCGGTTTTGAAATTCTCGATCACAATATCGGCGCCCGTCGTCAGCTTGCGGATGATCTCGCGGCCCTCGGGCTGTTCGAAATCCACTGCCAGCGAGCGTTTGCCGCGATTGCAGGCGTGGAAATAGGCGGCGTCGAGCCGCTCGCTATGCTCGCCTTCGAGAAACGGCGGACCCCAGCCGCGCGTGTCGTCGCCGGCGCCCGGGCGCTCGACCTTGACGACGTCGGCGCCGAGATCGGCCAAAACCTGACCGGCCCAGGGGCCGGCGAGGATGCGGGCCAATTCGACCACCTTCAGGCCTGCGAGCGGTTTCATGGCGCTTCCTCTTCCTCGGTTCGCATAAAGCGCGCCGGCGCCCGCGCCGCAAGCGGGAGGAGTTTAGGAAAAGCGTCACAAGCGGTTAGAAAATCTTGTAGCGTCGTTCCCGTAGCGTTCCTTGCCGCCCTCACGAGAACGTGATCCTTTGTCCACAAGGACAAGGCGAGTCATGGAATTTCAGGTGGTTGCGAGCGTCAGGCGGAGCGTGGAATGGCCCACGTTGGCGCTGACGGCGCTCATCTACGGCCTGTGGCTCGCCGCGATCTACTTTTGGCGCGCGCTGCCCTGGCCGGCGCTGGTTGGGCTCGGCGGCGTTTCGGTCGCCTGGCAGATGAGCCTGCAACACGAGATCATCCACAATCACCCCACGCCCTGGCGCCGCCTCAACCGCGCGCTGGGGTCGTGGCCGCTGGCGATCTGGCTGCCGTTCGAGATCTACCGCATCACCCATCTCCAGCATCACAACGACATCAGATTGACCGACCCGCTGGAGGATCCGGAATCCTACTATTTCACGTCGGAGCGATGGCGCGCGATGGGGCCGCTGGGCCGGTCGATTTCGCGCGCGCAATCGACGCTGCTCGGCCGGTTGATCCTCGGCCCCGCCTGGGCGATGGCGCGGTTGTGGGCCGGCGAGGCGGCGCTGATCGCGCGCGGCAATTGGCGCCACGCCTCGATCATCGTGCGCCATCTGATCCAGACGGCGTTGGTGCTGGCCTGGGTGATCGGCGTGTGCGGGATGCCATTCTGGCTGTATTTCTGGGGCTTCGCCTATACCGGCACGTCGCTGGCGTTGATCCGCTCCTATGCCGAGCATCGCGCCGAGGCGGAGGTCGAGCGCCGCACCGCCATCGTCGAGGCAAGCTGGCTGCTCGGGCCGCTGTTCCTGTTCAACAATCTGCATGTCGTGCACCACATGCGCGCGAGCCTGCCGTGGTATGAGATTCCGCGCTGGTACCGGCTCAATCGCGCGGCGATGCTGCAGCGCAATGGCGGGCTGGTGTATCGAAGCTATTTCGACGTGGCGCGGCGCTATCTACTCACGCCGCACCATCACCCCGTGCATCCCGCGCACTCAAATCCCAGCGTACCAGTCGTAACCGTTGTCCTCCCAATAGCCGCCGCGCCCGCCGTCTATGCCGGCGAAACTGTCGACCACCTCGATGCCTGAGACATATTTGGCCATTTTGTAGCCGAGCTGGCGCTCCACGCGCAGACGCAGCGGCGCGCCATGCGCCACGGGAAGCGGCGCGCCGTTCATGGCATAGGCGAGGATCGTCTGGGCGTGGAAGGCGTCGACGAGGTCGATGCTTTCGTAATAGCGCGCGGGCGTTAGGGAGCCGTCGTCCATCGCGTCGAAACAGCGGAACACGACATAGCGCGCCCGCGGCTTGATTTGCGCGCGCTCCAGCAAGGCGCTTAAGGGGACGCCGGTCCACTGGCCGATGCAGCTCCAGCCTTCGACGCAATCATGACGGGTGATCTGTGTTCGCGGGGCAAGCGCGCGCAATTCGTCGAGCGAAATCTCGAACGGTTGCTCGACCAGGCCGCCGATCTTCAGACGATAGGCGGCGAAACCGGCGGCGGCGAGCGCCTTGTAGGCGGTGTCCTGCGGATCGGTGGTCCCGTTCGGCTTGAAGACGGTGGAGAGGGCGCTGGCGGGATATTCGCGCGCGCGATTTTGCGGGGTCAACAGCAGGCGCTGCACGAAACGCGTCGCATCCTCGCCGGCCTGCAACGAGGTCTGTCCCACGCGCGACGAGGCGATGCGACCGCAGCCGGCGAGTGCGGCCGCTCCCGTGAGTCCCAGGCCGCCGAGCAGGAAGCGGCGACGGTCGATGAGTTTCGCTTTCATGGCTCTTCCCTTTCCGCGCCCACGGCGAACCAGCCGGTGACCATGCCGCGGAGCTGATTGATCGGACCCGTCAGCAGCACCATCGCGACGTGCACGAACACAAACAGCACGAGCAGCGCGGCGATGACGAAGTGAACCGTGCGTGCGCTCTGCCGGCCGCCGAACGCCTCGGGCAGCCAAGGGGCGAAAGCGTCGAAGCCCGGCGACATGGCGAGGCCCGCCAGGATTTGCAGCGGCAGCAGACCGAGCACGACGACGAGATAGGTCAGCTTTTGCAGGATGTTGTATCGCGCTTCGCCTCTGGGAAAATGCAGCGTCAGATGTTCGCGGATCGAGGCGCCGATGTGGCCCAGTTCGCCGCCGGTCGGAACCAGGCGGCGGCGCAACTGGCCGGAGACGAGGCCATAGGCGAGATAGACGAGGCCATTGGCGAAAAAAATCCAGGCGAACAGAAAATGCCAGCGCCGGCCGGTGGCGAGATCCTGTTCCGCCGGCAGTGTGATCCAGGCGGGAAACGCGCGCTCGGTCGGCTGGCCGCCGATTCGGGAGACGCCCAGCAGCCCGGTTGCGCCAAAACGATGGCCGAACACCTCGACATAGCCGCGATCCGGCGTCTCCCCCGTCGCGCCGATGGCGGCCAGGGGATGCTCGAAATTCGATGTCGCGCCGAGGTCGAGCGCGGGATGGGCGTTGAAGATTTGCAGACCGCTCATCAAGAGGATCGTCAACGCCACGACATTCAGCCAATGGGCGAGGCGGATCGGCAGCGGATGGCGAAATACAAGCTGGGCCATGTCGGGCATGAAAGGTCTCCACCAATTTTACGCAACGCCCGCCCGCCGGTTTCGCGTCGCCGCCGGAAATCATCTCGCGCGCCTTTGCAAAGCCGCGTTCCGGGCCTACATAGGAGGCTGCGGAGCTGGGGGGCTCGTCAGGACACTTTTCCTCGGGGCCGTACGATCCTCATGGGAGCTGTCCCTGTCCTTGCCCGTGGGCTTGGGTACACGGCGCCCACCTACTCACGTAGGCGCCCGGGATCACCGTCCAACGGCTTGCTCGGCTCCGCGCTCCTCTCTAAAGCTCGGGGGTCATGACCCCCGACGCCGCTGTGAAAGCCCAATTACGCCGCGCCGCCCTCAGCCGCCGCGCCGCCTTGCCCGCCACCGTGCGCGCGGAATTTTCGGCGCGACTGACGCGCGAGGGCGTTGCGTTGGCCGCCCGGCATGGCTCGGCGGCCGTTTCCGCATTCTATCCCATTCGCGACGAGCCGGATACGCTGGCGCTGCTGGGCGCGCTCGCGGGCGAAGGTCGCGCGACGGCGCTGCCGGTCACCGGCGCGCGCGGGACGCCGCTGCTGTTTCGCCGCTGGCGTCCCAGCGATCCGACCTCGCCCGGACAGATGCAGATCCCCGAGCCGAGGCGAGACGCGCCCGAACTCGAACCCGACTTGCTGTTCGTGCCGCTGGCCGCGTTCGACCGGCGCGGCCATCGCATCGGCTATGGCGCGGGCCATTACGATTGCACGCTGGCGCGGCTGAAGGCGCGCAAAGCCATCGTCGCGGTCGGCGTCGCCTATAGCGTGTGCGAGATCGAGGCCGTGCCTGACGAGCCGCACGATATTCCGCTCGACTATATCCTCACCGAGGCCGAGCTTATTGCGGCGAGGGGGGCCTGATGCGGCTCCTGTTTGTGGGCGACATTGTCGGACGCTCCGGCCGGGCGGCCTTGTGCGAGCAACTGCCGGGACTGCGCGAGCGCTGGCTGCTCGATGTGGTCGTGGTCAATGGCGAGAACGCGGCCGGCGGATTCGGCATCACGGAAGCGATCTGCAACGAGTTTCTCGACGCCGGCGCCGATGCGGTCACGCTGGGCAATCACGCCTTCGACCAGAGGGAGGCGCTGAGCTTCATCGAGCGCCAGCCGCGGCTGCTGCGTCCGCTCAATTATCCCCAGGGCGCGCCCGGACGCGGCGCGGCTTTGGTGGAATCGCGCACCGGCGCGCGCGCGCTGGTGGTCAATCTGATGGGGCGCGTGTTCATGGACGCGCTCGACGATCCGTTCCGCGCCATCGACGCCGAACTCGACGCCTGCCGGCTGGGGCGGGGTTGCGATGTGGCGATCCTCGATTTCCACGCCGAGGCGTCGAGCGAGAAACAGGCGTTCGGCCATTATGTCGACGGGCGCGCGAGCCTTGTGGTGGGCACGCATACCCATGTGCCGACGGGGGATGCGCGCATCCTCAACGGCGGCACGGCCTATATGACCGACGTCGGCATGACCGGCGATTACGATTCGGTGATCGGCATGGCGAAGGAGGAGCCGATCCGACGGTTCCTGAAGAAAATTCCCGGCGCGCGGATGGAGCCGGCGACCGGCCCCGTGACGCTCAGCGCGGTGGCGGTGGAGACCGGCGCGGACGGCCTCGCCACAAGAATCGCACCGGTGCGGATTGGCGGCAGGTTGGCGCCGGCGGCGCCGGATTTCTGGTAAAGGAGGCTCATATGGCCAAGGCGTTCGCGTCGCAAGGCGACATGACGGCGAAGAAAATCTCGTTTCCCGAGATCGGCCCCGGCGTTTACGCCTTCACGGCTGAGGGCGATCCCAACACCGGCGTAGTGATCGGCGACGACGCCGTGATGGTGGTGGACGCGCAGGCGACGCCCGCGATGGCCAGACAGGTGGTCGAGAAAATCCGCACCGTCACGGACAAGCCGATCAAATATATCGTGCTGTCGCATTATCACGCCGTGCGGGTGCTGGGCGCCAGCGGCTATGGCGCGCAGGAGATCATCGCCTCCGACAAGTGCCTGGGGATGATCCACGAGCGCGGGCAGGAAGACTGGGATTCCGAATTCGCGCGCTTTCCCCGCCTGTTCCAGGCCGCCGAAACGATCCCCGGCCTGACTTGGCCGACGATGACGTTTGAGCGGAAAATGACGCTGTATCTGGGCAAGCGGCGCGTCGATCTGCTGCATCTCGGCCGCGCCCACACCGCCGGCGACATTGTCGCGCATGTCCCGGACGCCGGCGTGATGCTGACCGGCGACATCGTCGAATATCGCTCGGCCTGCTATTGCGGCGACGCGCATTTTCAGGATTGGCCGGGCACGTTGGACGCCATCGCGCGGTTCGCGCCCGATGCCATCGCGCCGGGTCGCGGCGACGCGCTGATTGGACGCGCCACAGTGGAAGAGGCGCTGGCGCTGACGCGGGATTTCGTCGCTTCGACCTACACGCCGGCCGCGAAGGTGGCGGCGTGCGGCGGCTCGCTGAAGGAGGCATGGGCCGCGGTGCGGGCGGCCTGCGATCCGAAATTCTCTTCGTATGCAATCTACGAGCATTGCCTGCCCTTCAATGTCGCGCGCGCTTATGACGAGGCGCTCGGCATCGACACGCCGCGCATCTGGACCGCCCAGCGCGACAAGGAGATGTGGGCGAGCTTGCAGGGCTGACGATGCGGAAGATATTCGAGACGCCGCTCTATCCCTATCGGCGCTCGCCCGATCAGGATCGCGCCACGCCGGCGCGCCATGCGGTCGTAGTGGTCGGCGCGGGGCCGGTCGGGCTTGCGGCGGCGATTGATCTGGCGTTGCACGACATTCCCGTCGTCGTGCTCGACGAGAACGACAAGGTGAGCTTTGGCTCGCGCGCGATCTGTTTCGCCAAGCGGCCGCTCGAAATATTTGATCGCCTCGGCTGCGGCAATCCCTTGGTCGAGAAGGGCGTTCAATGGCGGCTCGGCAAGGTGTTTTTCCGCGACAGCCAGATTTTCGATTTCGACCTGTTGCCCGAGGCGGGGCACAAACGTCCGGCCTTCATCAACTTGCAGCAATATTACCTCGAGTCCTATCTGGTCGAGCGGTTGCTCGCGTTGCAGGCGCAGCGCAAGCGCATCGAAATTCGCGGCATGAGCCGCGTCGCGGGGCTATCGATCGAAGCCGATCACGTCGCGCTCGATCTGACGACGCCCGAAGGCGGCTATCGACTGGAAGCGGATTGGCTGCTCGCCTGCGACGGCGCGGGCTCGACGGTGCGCTCGCTGATGGGGCTCGATTTCGTCGGCCGCGCGTTCGAGGATAATTTTCTCATCGCCGACGTGACGATGGACGCGGAATTTCCCACCGAGCGCTGGTTCTGGTTCGACCCGCCGTTCAACCCCGGTCAATCGGCTTTGTTGCACAAACAGCCGGACGGCGTGTGGCGCATCGATCTGCAACTGGGCTGGAACATCGACCGCGAGCGTGAGAAAGACCCGGCGCGGGTCACGGCGCGCCTCAAGGCGATGCTCGGCGAAAGTGTGGATTTCAAGCTGGAATGGGTGTCGATCTACACGTTCCAGTGCCGGCGGATGGAGAAGTTCCGTCATGGCCGGGTGCTGTTCGCCGGCGACAGCGCGCATCAGGTGTCGCCGTTCGGCGCGCGCGGCGCCAATTCCGGCTTTCAGGATACGGACAATCTTGTCTGGAAGCTGAAACTGGTGCGCGACGGCCTCGCGCCG
This sequence comes from Bradyrhizobium sp., assembly GCA_031367195.1. GTDB lineage: Bacteria > Pseudomonadota > Alphaproteobacteria > Rhizobiales > Beijerinckiaceae > Roseiarcus. The sequence continues at coordinate 37,222 of JANLPL010000413.1, read as the reverse complement.
GATTCGCTGCTCGACAGCTACGATGACGAGCGCGTCTATGCGGCGGACGAAAACATCCGCCATTCCACGCGCTCGACCGATTTCATCACGCCGAAATCGCAAGCGAGCCGGGCCTTTCGCGACGCCGCGCTCGATCTCGCGGCGCGATTCCCGTTTGCGCGCCCGCTGGTCAATTCAGGCCGATTGTCGACGCCGAGCGTGTACGAACATTCGCCCCTCAATAGCGACGACGATCCCCGGCTGCCCAGCGTCGCGCGCCCCGGCGCGCCCGCGCCCGATGCGCCCCTGGGCGAAGGCTGGTTGCTCGACCGTCTCGGCGGACGGTTTCAATTGCTCGCCATCGGCATGGATGCGCCGCAGCTCGACATCGAGGTGGTGCGGCTCGATGCGCGCGGAGTGTTGGCCCGGCGCTATCTCGGGAACGCCAGCGCGGCGCTCTATCTGATGCGGCCGGACCAGCATGTCGCCGCGCGCTGGAGCGCCTATGACGAGGGAAAAGTCCGCGCGGCGCTGGCCCGAGCGATGGGGAAGGGTTGAATGGGCAAGCTCATCACGACGCCCCACATCGACGGGGCGGACGATTTCTACGCCGAACTGATCGCCCTGCACGCGGGGGCGACGCGCGAGGAAAGCGAGGCGATCAACGCCCGGTTGATCCTGCTGCTGTGCAACCATATCGGCGACCGCGAGACGCTGCGCGAAGCCTTCGCGGCGGCTAGGCGCGACGGCGCTGCGTCGCCGGCGTGAGGAGTTCTTTGCCGGCGACGCGACGGTAATAAGCCTCCAGCCGGTCGAGCATAAGCGCCGTGGTGAACTGGGTCTCATAAGTCGCGCGCGCGTTGCGGCCGATCCGCTCGCGCAAGCCTTCGTCTTCGATCAGGCGGGAGACGCAGGCGGCGAGTTCGGCCGGTTGGTCGGGCGAGGCAAGCAGGCCATCGACGCCGTCGCGGATCAATTCCGCTGCGCCGCCGACGTCATAGGCGACGGTCGGTTTGCCGAAGCACATCGCCTCGATGAAGATGAGGCCGAACGATTCGTATTTCGACGGCGCGACGAAGATATCGCAGGCCGCGTATTGCGCGATGACGCGCTCGCGCGCGAGCGCGCCGTAGAACCGTGTGCGATCCAGAATTTCGGGCCGCGCGGAATTGTCGATCTCGTAGCGCCGCCGCAGCGTCGTGTCGGCCACGACAATGCCGTCGTCGCCCACGATATGGGCGACCAGCGTCGGATGCGCGGCGAGCAGGCCGGGCAGTTGCGCCAGCAGAACGTCGGCGCCCTTGCGCTCCTCCAACCGGCCCACGAACAGGAGATGCACCTGACCGTCCGGCGCGGGCCGGGCCGGGGCGCCGTCGGTGAGGTCGCTGATCCCATGCGGCACGATCTCGATGCGCTCGCGCTCGATTCTCAACTCATGCGCGGCTTCGATGTCGTCGACGATGGTGCGCGAATTGGCGAGAATATGCGCGCCCTTCGTCATCAACTCGCCCTCGCAGGCGATGGCGGGCTCGACGTGGCCGGCCAGATAGTCCGGGCGCGACAGCCAGTCGGGCTTATAGGGCAACGACAACTTGTAGGTGGTGTGCAGGCTGACGATGACAGGCGTGTGCGCGCGGGCGAGACAAACCATCGGCTCCAGATCGGCGATGGGACCGGAGATGACGTCGAAGCGGCGACGTGCGTCGATGCGTTCGTATTCGCGGAAGAGGGCGAGCGAATAAGCCGTCAGGCTCGCCGGCGCCGGCGCGAAGGCGGCCGCTTCCGCTAGCGTGATCGGCGCCGGGTCGATGCGATGCACCCAGACGCCTTCGACGAAATCGATCGACTTCGGGCCGTCGAGCGCGCGGGCGATCACCGTCACCTCGTGGCCGCGCGCAGCCAGGCCGGTGGCGACCTCGCGCGTCCATTGGGCGATGCCGCCATGGCCCTGCGGCGGATATTCGCGCGTGAACAGACAGACCCGCAGCCGCTCATGCACGGGCAGCCTCGGCGTAAACGGCGCAAAGCTGTCGTTGCGCGCCAGCGCCTGCGTTGCGGGCGAAAGCAGCGCGGGCGTCGTCAGCCGCAGGGCGTCGGCGACGCCGTCCTCGACGCCGCGCTCGACCTCGTCGATCAAGCGATCAATCGTCGCCTGATCGACGCCGTCGTGCGCGAGGCCGCGTTTCCAGGCGCGCTCCCTGGCGACGTAATCGGCGATATAGCCGAGCACGTCGGACAAGCGCTTGCGGCCGAGATTGTGACGTACGCAGAAATAGGCCTTCGAGCGCAATTGCGGATACATTGTGCGCGGCGCCGAATTGCGCGTGCGGGTGAGGCCGGCTTCATATTTGTGGTGGATCTCGGCGTCGGGCGCGACGGCGAAGCGCCAGCCGCGATCGCGCATCCGCAGATTGACGTCGGTTTCGTCGAGGAACCAGATATATTCCTCGTCGAAGCCGCCGATTTCGAGCAGGTTTTCGCGCCGCGCCGAAAAATTCGTGCCGGTGAGGCTGAGGAACAGGTCACCTTCCAGTTTGAACTCGTCCGGGCTCTGAAATTGCCGTGCGTCGCCGTACCGGTCGCACACGGTGTAGCGGGCCTGAAAATCGAAGCCGCGCGTGTCGCGGATGAAGCCGCCGACGGTGATCACATCGGGGTTCGCGTAGGGCCGCAGCAGATTTTCCAGCCAATCGGGCTCGGGCACCGCGTCGTCGTCGATGAACGCGACGATATCGCCGCGCGCGTGGGCGAGGCCAATATTGCGCGACACCGAGATATTGCTCCGATCGGTTGAATAGGCGCGCAGCGAGCCGGTATGTCGCGAGATGACGTCGGCCGTGTGGTCGGTGGAGGGGCCGTTGACGACGATGACCTCGAAATGGGGATAGCGAATCTGATGGAGGCTGGCGAGCGTGCGGTCGAGCGAATCGGCCCGGTTGACGGTCACGATGACGAGGGAGGCCGTAAGCGGCATGAGATCCACTTTCCCGCTCACGCCTGCGCCGCGCCGCGCCGCGCCAGCCCCTCGACGGCGGCGGCAAGCAGACGAAGTTCGTCGCGCAGGCCTGTCCCCTCCTCGGTCCGCGGGGGAAGCGGCGCGGACGGGGGCGCTGGCGACGACGCGGCAGGCGAAGGGCGCGCGACGAGCAAAGGCAGCAGCGAGGACAGCAGGCGCAGCCTCACTTTCTCGCCCCCGCGACGACGGAAGCGCTCGATCGTCCGACGCGCCAGGCCCGGCTCGAAATCGTCGTCGCGTTCGAGAAAGCGGAACCACGCGCTGTGATCGCGGATATGTTCGATCAAGGTTTCCTGTTTCATTTTCGGCAGCGCGAGGACGCCGTCGGCCGTGGCGGCGAGCGAGGTGACGTCGACCATGATCTCATTGACGACGTCGAGCAGCACCAGCCGCGTTTCCCGGGAATAAAGGTCGATCGTATATTTGCGGCCGATGTCGTTGAATTGGAGCATGCCGCTCCAACGGTGCGAGACGACGATCAGACGACCGGTGGTGCGGCAATAATCGTCCCCCGCGTTCCAGCCCACGAACGCGGGCGCGGTCGAAGCGCCAGCCCCGGGTCGCATCTCGCGCACCTCCCAGCGGCCGTGCGCTGACAGCGCTTCGCCGTCGCCCTTCGCGTCGTCTTTGCCAAAGGTGACAGGCGCGAACGAATCATCGCCGGCGACGTGGCCGAAGATGATGCATTCCGACCCACCCGCGCGCTGACTTTTACCGACGATCGTCATCCGCATTTCAAAATTCCGCCCTTCGCCCTACGCATAGCAAAACAAATTCGCGCCGCCGAACCCGAGCAACTCGCACCTGTTGCAAAGTGATCCAGAAGGTCAAGATAAAAATCGCATTCGCGCCCGCAAATCGCGCCCGCTCGGCTCGCCTACAAATATATGCGAGATGAAACGCTCTTGAATTGAGGCGTTTGCGTAAGGGCCAACTCGAAAATGGGCGGGCAAAAAAATAACAACTACAATACAGATCGCATCAACCATAGGTACGACGGGTTGTCAACAATCGTTGATGAAAGACTTGCGAATCGGTTTCGTGTTCGGCGCGGCGGGCGCGGGTTCTAGGCGCCCGCGCTTTGGCGTGATAGGTCGCGCCGCCAAGCTGGCGTTCTCCCGGGCGCCCTCGCTGCCACCGAGGCGAAAATGGCGTTTGAAGACAAATTCGAAATTGGCGAGGGGCTGGCCTTCGACGACGTGCTGTTGCGGCCGGGCGCGTCCAGCGTATTGCCGGGCGAAGTCAATCTCGGCACGCGGCTGACGCGCGCGATTCGACTCAATCTGCCGATCATTTCCTCGGCGATGGACACGGTGACGGAGGGGCGGCTCGCCATTGCGATGGCGCAGGCCGGCGGAATCGGGGTTATCCACCGCAATCTGACGCCGGAGGAACAGGCCGAGGAGGTTCGCAAGGTCAAGCGATACGAAAGCGGCATCGTCGTCGACCCGATCACAATTTTTCCCGATGCGACGCTGGCCGACGCGCTGGCGCTGATGAAAAGGGCCTCGATCTCCGGCATTCCGGTGGTGGATCGCGGCGCCGACGGCAAGCCGGGGGCGCTGGTCGGCATCCTCACCAATCGCGACGTGCGTTTCGCCGACGATCCGCGCCAGCGCGTCGCGGAACTGATGACGCGCAAGGTCGTCACTGTCGGCGAGGGCGTGGGTCAGGACGAGGCGCGGCGGCTGCTGCATCAGCACAGAATCGAAAAGCTGGTGGTGGTGGACGAAAACTACCGCTGCGTCGGGCTGGTGACGGTCAAGGACATCGAAAAGGCGACCGAGCACCCCAACGCGGCCAAGGACGCAGAGGGGCGGCTGCGCTGCGCGGCGGCGACCACGGTCGGCGACAAAGGTTTTGAGCGCGCCGAGCGACTCGTGGCGGCGGGCGTCGATTGCCTCGTGGTCGATACCGCGCATGGCCATTCCGACCTTGTGCTGGCGCAGGTGCGCCGGCTGCGTCGCGCCAACAACAGGATAGCGCTGATCGCCGGCAATGTCGCCACGCGTGAGGGCGCACAGGCGCTGATCGACGCGGGCGCGGACGCAATCAAGGTCGGCATCGGGCCGGGTTCGATCTGCACCACGCGCATCGTCGCCGGCGTCGGCGTGCCCCAGCTCACCGCCGTGCTCGAAGCCGCCGAAGCGGGGCGGCGCGCCGACGTGCCGGTGATCGCGGACGGGGGCATCAAATTCTCCGGCGATCTGGCCAAGGCGATCGCGGCCGGCGCGGAATGCGCGATGATCGGCTCGCTGCTCGCTGGCGCCGACGAGAGCCCGGGCGAAGTGTTCCTCTACCAGGGCCGCTCCTACAAGAGCTATCGCGGCATGGGTTCGCTCGGGGCGATGGCGCGCGGTTCCGCCGACCGCTATTTCCAGGACGAGGTGCGCGACCAGATGAAGCTGGTGCCGGAGGGCGTCGAGGGCCGGGTGCCGCATCGCGGGCCGGCGGGCGCGATCCTGCACCAGCTCGCGGGCGGCCTGCGCGCCGCGATGGGCTATGTTGGCGCGGGGACCATCGCCGAGTTCCAGGCGAAGGCGAAATTCACGCGCATCACTTCGGCGGCGTTGCGCGAGAGCCACGTGCACGATGTCGCGATCACGCGCGAGAGTCCGAACTATCCGTCGGGCGGTTGAGGCTCAGGCGCGTCGCGCGCGGGGCGCCGCGACGACGGCGGGCTTTTCGTCGGCCCAGTTTTCGAATTTCAGCGCCATCCCGCCGGGGAACACCCGCATCACGCGGGCGCGGCGGTTGTCCAACCGCACCCGTTCGCCCAGTTCCAGAACGGCGTCGCTGAGGAGGGCCGCGCCCTCCCTGGAAATGTCGGTGAGCTGCGCGATCTGCTGGCGACCATCGACTGTGGAAAGCGTCACGTCCTGGCGCTCGACGAATTGGCGCGACAGGCGGCGGGTGTCGGGGCTGGCGACGGTTTCCGACTCCCGGATCCAGGCGATTCGCTCTTCGACCCGCTCGCCCTTGCGCAGGGTCACGCGGGTCTCCAGCGCAAACCAGCCGGGCGCGCGGCGAACGATGTAGCCCTCCAATCTGCCGATCCCATCGATATAGGCGACGACCCGCGAGCCCCAGGGACCGGCCTGGGCCGCGCGCAGGCGCACGCCGCCGACGGAAACGTCGATGCAAACGCAGGGAAACTCGCTGCCGTCCTCGAGCATGTAGCGGCCGGGCAGATAGACTTCGATGCGTTGAAAACGGCGACGCTCATCCGCCGCTTCGGGAGGCGGTTCGGTTGCGGTGTCGCTGCCGTCTTGGTCGGTCATGGACGCGCGATCTTTAAAATTCCCGTGCGGGGGACATCTCAGCGAAACCGCGAGGCGCCCTCCCTCTGTTGCATTGTGTGGCGGGAACCTAAATATTGTCTTAGCGTAATTTGCCGACAGCGCCGCCAACCCCGGCAGGGATCCGTGCGACAGCAGGCGCTATTTGCCCTTGAGCACGAGGCTTCCGTCCGCGACCGAGAAGCTCTTGAGACGTTCGAGAAAACTCATGCCGAGCAGGCTCTGCCGCAGCGCGCCCGGCCGCGCCACCAGCGCGCGCACGTTGGAGACGACGATCGGCCCGATCTGCACTCGATCCAACCGGGTCGGGGCGGCGGTGGCCGCGCCGTTCGCCGTGGTGACGCCGACTTCGAAATCGTCGTCGGCGAATTTGAGGCCGATGGCGGCGGCGTCCTCCTGCGACAGCACGACCGACGAGGCGCCGGTGTCGAACACCAGCGCGATCGCTTTGCCGTTCACTCTTGCCGGCACGATGAATTCGCCGCCGTGGCGCCGGCGGATGACGACTTCGCCCGCGGGGCCGACGCGGGCGTCCGAGGGGCTTAGTTCGCCCATCACCCGGTCGGCGATCTCGCCGAATTCGAATCGATAGGCATAACCGGCGACGAGGATGAGGCCGATCAGCGCCCACAGGCTCACGCCGGCGAGCACCCGCGCGGCGCCCGCCGGCCCGGCGCGGGCCAGGCCGCTCAGGGTCAGCCACAGCAAAAGGGCGACGCCGATCGCGCCGCGCGCGAAATCGTTGTGGGAAAGTCCAAGCAACGGTTGTTCGGCCGGCGCGCGCCACAGCGCGAAGAACGCCGTCGCCAGCAGAAGAAGCGGCGCCAGCGTCCTCACGGCGCCCGCGAGCGCACCCGCCCGCCGCGCGCCGCCCGCGAGCGCGCCGCCGCCATACGGGGCGGCAACTGCGCCATAACCCTTCGCCGCTCCGCGTCGCCCATTTCCCCCCACAGCGAGATTTCGGCGATCGTGCGTCCGCAGCCGATGCACAGGCCCGCGAGCGGATCGACGACGCAGATTTTCAGGCAAGGCGAAGAGGGTGACGTCATGTCGTCTTTCTAGGCGTCTCGGCCGCCGATGAGAAGCGCCATCAGCGCCACGATTTCGCCCAGCGCCGCGGCGGCGCCGCAAACGTCGCCGGTCTGGCCGCCGATTTGACGTCGCGCCAACGCGACCAAAAGCCGCGCCGCCGCCGCCGCCGCGAGGCAGGCGAACAGCGCGCGCACGATTTCGAGCGAGAGCAGGCCGAGCGCCACCGCCAGCCCGGTCATCACGGCCGCTACGGGCCGCAACGCCTGTACGCCAAGCGGGCCGACGCTGGCGCCGAGGCCGTCGGAGCGCGCCGGCGGCAGCCAGACCAGAGGGGCGAGCGCGGCGGCCCGCGAGACCGCGCCGGCGAGGATCAGCCCCGTCGATGCAAAACCCAGGGAAAGCCGCGACAGGGCGCCGATCGCCTCGATGCGAAGCAGCAGCGCCAGGATCAGCGCGACCGCGCCGTAGGCTCCGATCCGGCTGTCGCGCAAAATGGCGAGCTTGGCTTCGCGGTCGCGGCCGCCGCCGAATCCGTCGGCGACATCGGCGAGGCCGTCCTCGTGCAAGGCGCCGGTGAGCGCGACCTGCGCCGCGACGGCGAGCGTGGCCGACAGGAGGCCGGAGAAACCGACCGCGCGGGCGGCGACCAAAACGACGGCGCCGATCGCGCCCACCAGCGCGCCCACGAGCGGCGCCGCCCAGCCGATGCGCCGGAAATCGGGCGCACGGCCTTCGCCGCCAATCGGTAGGCGGGTAAAAAAGCGAAGGGTGTCGGCGAGGTCGGCGACGAAGCGCGAATTCGTCACAGCGCCCAAAGGAACGTCGCCGCCGCGGCCAGAGCGAGGCCGGTCTGGCCATATTCGAGCACGCCCCATTGCCACACCAGCGCTCGTGCGGCGCCGAGATCCTTTGGCGCCAGCGCGATGATCTGGTTGTTGACCGGAGCCATCGCGAACAGGCTGTAGGGCCAGCTCGCCAGCGCGATCACGCCGCCGAGGGCGAAACGCACGTCATTGGTCTCGAAATAGGCGGACAGCCCGGCGAAGGCGGCGAGCAAGGCTAGTCCCGCCATCAGCGCCACGCCGCGCCGGTCGCTCGGCCCCCACTCCTTCAGCATGGCCTCGTCGTCGAGGGTCAGCCGCGCGGGCTGCTCGACGCCGTTGACGTAGAGTCCGGCGCCGGCCAGAGCGGAGGCGAAGGCGAGGGCGAACGAACCCGCAGTCATGATAACTCCTCGTGGGCGCCCTCGGGCTTTGGCCTGCCGGCTACGGACAAGTCAAGCGCGAGACGAGCGATTGACAAGCGCGTTCCGTTCGGGGAATCGGGCGGGCGCAGTTTATACGAGGGTTCGGTTCTGACGGCATTGCGCGAAAGGCCGCCGCGACGCATTTGCGTGATCGGCAATTCCAGCATCGGCGCGGTGCGGATGGCGCTCGGCGACCGGGGCGCGCCGGGCGTTTACGATTTCGCGTTTTTCGCCAGCGGCGGGCCGAAATTTGATTCGATCGGGCTCGAGGACGATCGCCTGACGGGGTGCGAGGTCGATAGCGGCGGCGATCGGGATTTGCGCGGCTACGACGCATTCGTGCTGCAAGGCCGGCTGCCGACCTCCTACGAAGCGCTCGTGTTCGAGCGCCATCTGCTGCCGTTGCGCTTCTCGCAAAGCGTGCGCGCGCTGGCTTTGCGCGACTGGTGCGACAGCCACAAAGGCTGGGCGATGGCGCTGACCCTGCACCAACGCTACGGCAAGCCTGTGCTGACGATCTCGCGCAACGTGTTCGCCAGCGAGCGGGTCGGCGCGAAAGCGGAGCGGGAAGCGGCGGACGCGGCCTTTGCCGAATTGCTGGCGCCGCTACGGTTTGTGCCGCTTCCCGAGGCTCTGTTCGAGGACGACGGGCAGGTTCGACGGCGGTTCTATAGCGGTTACGTCAATGTCCACGGCCGGCAGGGACCGGCTGCGAGCCATGACGAATGGCACTATAACCGGGAAGCGGGCGGGCTGATCCTCGGTTCGCTGATCGCTGAGCTCGACGCGGCTTTCGCTTAAGGGCGCGGCGCGAAAGCCTCCAGCAGTTCCTCGTCGCAACGCGCGTCGGCAGCCGCTTCCGGCGTCCGCTCGGGCTCGCGGGCTGGGTCAGGCTCTGCGCCGAGCGAGGCGAAGAACACGTCCATCACCTCGGCCACGCCTTCGGGGCTAGCGTTGCGGCGGTCAGGCGCAAAGCGGTCGCCGGTCAAAGCCGCGCTGGAGACGAGTTCGTAGGAGGGGAAGTAATCGACGTTGGCGCGGCTGCGCGCCAGCGCGCCCGCGACCGCGCGCAGGATCGCTTTCGATTCCGCGGTGGCGACCAGCACGTGATGGCCCGACGCGGTGGCGGCGAGCGCGACGGGGGAAACGGTGAGCAGGAATTTCAGGTTCGGATTCGCGTGGCCCATCGTCTCCATGGCGCCGCCGAGGTCGGCGAGGATTTCGCCGTAATCGGCGTTGTGGAACACATGCGCTTGCGCGTCGAAGGCGCCTTCGCGCGTGCCGGGGCAGATCTGGTATTCGTAGCCCAGGTCGCGATGACGCCAGCCCTCGGTCAACCCCAGCGTGAACACGAAAATATCGGCGCTTTCCACGGTGCGCGCGAAGGCGCGGCGCGTGAAATCGCGTAAGGCGCGCGCTTCCTCGCGCGAGGCGAAGCCGCCGGGTTCGAGCGTCGGGCGGAACGGATCGAACCAGCGCCCGCCGCTCTCCCAGACCTCGTCGGCGGGCCTGTCGCGGCCGAGCGCCCAATCCGTCCATTGCCGCAGCATTTTCGCGCTATAGATATTGCCGGTGCGGCAGGTGAACAGGTCGTAGCCATGCGCCTTGGCGTTTTCGGGCGACAGCGCGCGCGGCGGCGGTTCCGTTTGCAGCCAGTTGAACGCCCGCGCCCGCAGCGCCGCGCCGATATGCTGGGCGAAACACGAGCCGAAGGTGGCGATCGGCGTCGCTGGATTGATCTCGAATTTCGGACGCCAGACGTCCTCGACGCCGCGTGCGGAGCGGCCGGCGACGCCGCTGCGCCAGAAGGCGCGGGCGGGGAGTGACGCGTAAGGGTGGGTCATGTCCGCAGGGTTTTGACGCCAGAGGCCCGGCGGCGTCAATCGCGGCGGGGCGAAAAGCGGGCGATCAGCTCATGCGCCGCGCCGGGATAGGTGAGGATTACCTGCGTGACCGGCGTTTCGCCCGCGAAGGTGCGCCGCTCGACCACAAGACACGGCGCGGCGGGCCCGAGCCCGAGCGCGGCGGCTGCGGCGCCGGCGCTTTCCGCGCGGATGCGGTGTTCGGCCGAGGTCCACGGGATGCGCGCTAGCAGCCACGCGCCGGGCGGGTCCGCCGCGAACGATTCGGACGCCGCGTCCGGCGCCGCATCGAGACTGATGAGCCGGTCCTCCAGGCAGAACGGCCGCCCGTCGGCGTCGTGGCGGCAGCGCAGCGCGATCAGCGTGGCGCCCGGAGCGAGGGTAAGCCGCTCGCGGTCCTGCGCCGTCGCGCGCCGTCGCCGGCGCGAAAGCAGCGTGTAACGATAGGCGCGGCCGAGGCTTTCGACCTCGCTTGCGACGTCATGAATCTCGATCACGGCGGACTGGCCCTGCGGCCGGCGCACAAAACTGCCGGCCTTGCGGCGGCGCTCGATCAGCCCGGCGTCGGCAAGTTCTGACAACGCCTTGCTCACCGTCATGCGCGAGCAGGCATATTGCGCGGTGAATTCGTGTTCGAACGGAATGCGATGGCCGGGCGCCCATTCGCCGGAGAGGATGCGCGTCTCGACCTCGGCGCGGATGCGCTCGTGCAGCGGCGCGGTTCGCTCGTTCATATCCGGGCAAGCCTCGTCACGGCGGCGACGAAGCGCGCGACGATGGGCTCGCGGGCGCGGTGGCGGCCGCCGCTGACCTGTTTGACACCGCCGCTCCAGACGCAATCCACGGCGCGGCCGGCGCCGAAAATCCATGTGTCGAGAATCGCGTCGTCCTCGCGCGCGGCCAGATGCGGCGAGGCGCGATCGAGCGAGACGAGATCGGCGAGCGCGCCGGGGGCGATCCGCCCGCTCGCGCGCTGAAGCGCCTGTGCGCCGCCGTTGGCGGCGGCGTCGTAGAGCGCGCGGCCCGTCGATCGCCCCGGCGCGGCCAGTACATTGCGCTGCCGCCGCGCCAGACGCTGAGCATATTCGAGTTGCTTCAATTCCGCCGCGACGCCGATTTCGATATTCGAATCGCTGCCGATGCCGAACGCGCCGCCCGCGTCGAAATAGGCCGCGTTGATCACGCCGTCGCCGAGATTGGCCTCGGTGAGGGGACACAGGCCGACCACCGCGCCGGACGCCGCGAGCGCCTTCGCCTCGCCGTCGTCCAAGTGGGTCGCGTGGATCGCGCACCAGCGCCGATCGACGGGGGCGTGATCGAGCAGCCAGCGCGCCGGCCGGGCGCCCGACCAGTTCAGGCAATCCTCGACCTCCTTGACCTGTTCGGCGACGTGCATGTGGATCGGCCCGCTTCCCGCCAGCGCGAGCACTTCGCTAAGCTCCCGCGGCGTGACGGCGCGCAGCGAATGCGGGGCGACGCCAACCACCTCAGCCAATCCTCTGCAATCCTCGACGAGTCTGGCAAAACCGTCGAGATCGGTCAGGAATCGGCGCTGTTCGGGCCGCGCCGGCGCGCCGCCGAAAGTGGAATGGGCGTAGAACACCGGCAGCAAAGTGAGGCCGATGCCGGTTGCAGCCGCCGCGGCGGCGATGCGTTCGGCAAGCTCCGCGCGACGCATATAGGGAGCTCCGTCGGGCGCATTGTGCAGGTAATGGAACTCGGCCACGGCGGCGAAGCCCGCCTCCAGCATCTCCATGTAAAGCTGGGCGGCGACCGCCTCGACCTGATCGGGGTTCATCGTCAGGGCGAAGCGATACATCGTCTCGCGCCAGGTCCAGAACGTGTCCAGGCTGTCGCCGCGCCGCTCGGCGAGCCCGGCCATGGCGCGCTGGAATGCATGGCTGTGCAGATTGGCGAGCGCGGGCAGACCTAGCGCGTGGCGCTCGTCGCCGGGCTGCGGCGCGGCGTCCGTCTCGACCGCCGCGATCCGCGCGCCCGCAATCGTCACGCGAACGTCCGAACGCCAGCCTTGCGGGGTGAGCGCGCGGGCGAAATGCAAAGTCGTCATCGTTGGCCTCAAGCCGCTTGACCTGATTATGTCTATACATTAAAGTCGACATCAGGCAAGGGCTCACGACGATGGAAGCTCCCGAAACACTTTGGCGCAACGCCCGGCTCGCCACTTGCGCCGGCGCGGGGCTCGGCATCGTGGAGCGCGGCGCGCTGGTGACGGCAAGCGGGCGCATCGTCTATGCCGGCGTCGAGTCGGAGGCGCCACACGCCAAGCAAGCCGTGGATTGCGAGGGCCGCTGGCTCACGCCGGCGCTGATCGATTGCCACACCCATCTCGTCTATGGCGGCGACCGCGCGCGCGAATTCGAGCTGCGGCTGGCGGGCGCCTCCTATGAGGAGATCGCGCGGGCGGGCGGCGGGATTCTCTCCACCGTCGCCACCACTCGCGCGGCGAGCGTAGAGGCGCTGGTCGCGCAGGCGTTGAAGCGGCTCGACGCGCTGATCGGCGAAGGGGTGGCGGCGGTCGAGATCAAATCCGGCTATGGGCTCGATCTGGCGAGCGAGCGCAACATGCTGCGGGCGGCGCGACGCCTGGCGCGCGAACGCAATGTGATCGTCAAAACGACGTTCCTCGGCGCCCATGCGCTGCCGCCGGAATACCTTGGGAATCGAAGGGAATACGTTGATATGCTGGTTGACGAGATGCTGCCGGCGCTGGCTGGCGAGGGTCTTGTCGATGCGGTCGACGGGTTCTGCGAGACGATCGCTTTTTCCCGCGAAGAAATTGCCCGCGTGTTCGAAGCGGCGCGGCGGCTGAGGCTGCCCGTCAAGCTTCACGCCGAACAGCTCTCCAACCAGGGTGGCGCCGCGCTGGCGGCGTCGTGCGGCGCGCTGTCGGCCGACCATCTCGAATATCTCGACGAGGCCGGCGCCGCAGCGATGGCGCGGGCGGGAACCGTCGCGGTGCTGCTGCCGGGCGCCTTCTACACCCTGCGCGAGACCCAGGCGCCGCCCGTCGCCTTGCTGCGAAAGCACGGCGTTGATATCGCGGTCGCCACCGACAGCAATCCCGGCACCTCGCCGCTCACCTCGTTGCTGACGGCGCTCAACATGGCGGCAACCTTGTTTCGCCTGACCGTGGACGAATGTTTGCTCGGCGTGACGCGCCACGCCGCGCGCGCGTTGGGACTGGAGGCTGAGATGGGGACGCTGGAGACAGGGAAGGCGGCGCATTTCGCGCTGTGGGACATCGAACGGCCGGCCGAGCTTGTCTATCGCATCGGCTTCAATCCCTTGCATCGACGTATCTGGAGCGGCGAATGATTCGCGCGGGTGAAGTTTCGTTACCTCAATGGCGCGAGATCTGGCGCGGCGGCGCGGTCGCGCTCGATCCCGCCTGCGTCGAGGCGGTCGCCGCCAGCGCGGCGGCGGTGCAGCGCATCGTCGCGCTGGGCGCGCCGGTCTATGGCGTCAACACGGGCTTTGGCAAGCTTTCGAGCGTGCGGATCGAGGCCGCCGATCTTGCAAGACTGCAACGAAACATTGTGCTGAGCCACGCCGTCGGCGTCGGCGAGCCGGCCTCGGTTGAAGCGACGCGGCTGATGATGGCGCTGAAGCTGACCAGCCTCGCGCAAGGCGCCTCCGGCGTGCGGCCGGCGACGCTGGCGATGATCGAGGCGATGTTGCAGCGCGGGTTGATTCCCGTCGTTCCCGCGCAAGGATCGGTTGGCGCGTCGGGCGATCTGGCGCCGCTCGCGCATATGGCGGCGGCGATGATCGGCGTCGGCGAGGTTTTTCTCGGCGGCGCTCGGATGCCGGCGGCCGATGGCCTGGCGCAGGTCGGACTCGCGCCGGCGGAATTGCAGGCGAAAGAAGGGCTCGCGCTGCTCAACGGCACGCAGTTCTCTTGCAGCTACGCCCTGTGCGGCCTGTTTGAAATCGAGCGCGTGTTTCAATCCGCGTTGGTGACTGGCGCGCTTTCAACCGACGCGGCGCGCGGTTCGGACACGCCGTTCGATCCACGCATTCATGCGCTGCGCCGCCATCGCGGGCAGATCGACGTCGCCGCCAGCCTGCGCGCTCTCTTGGCGGGCAGCGAGATCCGCGCCTCGCATCTCAACGACGATCCGCGCGTTCAAGACCCGTACTGCCTGCGCTGCCAGCCTCAGGTGATGGGCGCCTGTCTCGATCTCCTGCGTCAGGTGGCGCGCACGCTTGAAGACGAGGCCAACGGCGTGACGGACAACCCGCTCATCTTCGCCGACGACGATGTGGCGCTATCGGGAGGCAATTTCCACGCCGAGCCCGTCGCCTTCGCCGCCGACATGCTGGCGCTTAGCGTCTGTGAGATCGGCTCGCTCGCGGAGCGGCGGCTCGCGATGCTGGTCGATCCGGCGCTTTCCGGCCTGCCGGCGTTTCTGACGAGCCATCCCGGACTGAACTCCGGCTTCATGATGGCGCAGGTGACGGCGGCCGCGCTCGTTTCCGAGAACAAGCAACGCGCCTATCCCGCCAGCGTCGATTCGATCCCGACTTCGGCCAATCAAGAGGATCACGTGTCGATGGCCGCTCATGGCGCGCGCCGGTTGATCCCGATGGCGCGCAACGCCGCGAATGTCGTCGCCATCGAGGCTCTGGCCGCCGCTCAGGCCTGCGATTTCCACGCGCCGATGCGGTCGAGCCCCACACTGGAGCGGGTGCGGGCGGCGATCCGGGCGCGGGTTCCGCATCTCGACGAGGATCGTTATTTTCACGACGACCTCGCCGCAGCTGAACGGTTGGTCTTGTCCGGCGAACTTTGCGCCGGCGTGGATGGACTTTCGCTCGAAGCGGGGAAAGGCCGATGATCCCAGCCTGGTTGACGATCGAGCGCCGCAACGCGCCGCTCGTCCTCAGCATCCCGCATGCGGGCGGCGATCTGCTGCACTATGGACAGCGCTTCAAGAGCGATTGGTTGGCGCGGCGCGACGCGGATTGGCATTTGCCAGATTTGTACGACTTCGCCGCCGGGCTTGGCGCGACGGTCGTGAGTACATCGCTGTCGCGCTCGATCATCGACGTCAACCGCGATCCCTCCGGGGCGTCGCTCTATCCCGGTCGGGCGACGACCGAGCTTTGTCCGGTGACGACTTTCGACGGCGAGTCGCTCTACGTCAAAGGCCGCGCGCCCGACGAACGCGAGATCGGGGAGCGGCGCAGCCTCTATTACGCGCCCTACCACGAGGCGCTCGCCGCCGAGATCGCGCGGCTGCGAAATTCGCACGCCCGCGTGGCGGTCTATGACGCGCACTCCATTCGTTCGCGCATCCCGCGCCTGTTCGACGGCGAACTGCCGCTGTTCAATCTCGGAACCAACGACGGCCGAGCCTGTTCGCCCGCATTGCGCGAGCGTTTGGGCGAAATCCTGCGCGCAAGCGGCGAGCGCTCAATCGTCGATGGCCGCTTCAAGGGCGGCTGGATCACGCGCGGCTTTGGCCGCCCGGAAGCTGGCGTAGAAGCGGTGCAGATGGAGCTTGGTTGTCGCGCCTATATGGTGGAGCCGGAAACGATCGGCCCGTACAATTGGCCCACCGCGCTCGACGCCGAGCGCGCTGACAAGACGCGCCGCACGCTCAAATCCGTCCTGAACGCCATGCTCGCCTTTGTCGGCGACAAGTCCGGAGACCGCTGATGAACCGTCTCGACAACATGCGCGTCGTGCGCAGCCCGCGCGGCCCTGAGATCAGCGCGAAAAGCTGGTTGACCGAGGCGCCGCTGCGGATGCTGATGAACAATCTCGACGCGGAGGTGGCCGAGAATCCCGCCGAACTCGTGGTCTATGGCGGCATCGGCCGCGCCGCGCGGGACTGGAACGCGTTCGATCGAATCGTCGAGACCTTGCGTCGACTGGAAGCGGACGAAACCTTGCTGGTGCAATCAGGCAAGCCGGTGGGCGTGTTCCGCACCCACGCCGATGCGCCGCGCGTGTTGATCGCCAATTCCAATCTGGTGCCGCACTGGGCGACCTGGGCGCATTTCCATGAGCTCGATCGCAAGGGCCTGATGATGTACGGCCAGATGACGGCTGGCTCCTGGATCTATATCGGCAGCCAGGGCATCGTGCAGGGCACCTACGAGACCTTCGTCGAGATGGGCCGACGTCATTTCGGCGGCTCGCTTAAGGGCAGATGGATTCTCACCGCGGGCCTGGGCGGCATGGGCGGCGCGCAACCGCTGGCGGCGACCATGGCCGGGGCGTCGATGCTGGCGGTGGAGTGCCGGCCGTCGAGCATCGAGTTCCGGCTGCGCTCCGGCTATCTCGACGTGGCCGCGAAAGACCTCGACGAGGCGCTGACGATCATCGAGCGATCAATCAAGGAGGAAAAGCCTGTTTCGGTCGGTCTCCTCGGCAATGCGGCGGAGGTTTTGCCCGAACTGCTGCGCCGGGGCGTGCGGCCCGATATCGTCACCGACCAGACATCGGCGCATGATCCGCTCAACGGCTATCTGCCTGGAGGTTGGACGCTGGCGGAATGGGAGAGCCGCCGCGCCAGCGATCCGCAGGGCGTCGAGCGCGCCGCGCGCGCCTCGATGGCCGGCCATGTGCGCGCCATGCTCGCGTTCCAACAAGCGGGCGTGGCCACCGTCGATTACGGTAACAACATAAGGCAGATGGCGCTGGAGGAAGGCGTCGCCGACGCCTTCGCGTTTCCCGGCTTCGTGCCAGCCTATATCCGGCCGCTGTTCTGCCGGGGCGTCGGGCCGTTTCGTTGGGCGGCGCTGTCGGGCGACCCGGAAGACATTTTTCGCACCGACGCGAAGGTGAAGGAGCTGATCCCCGACAATCCGCATCTGCACAACTGGCTCGACATGGCGCGCGCGCGGATCAAATTTCAGGGCCTGCCGGCTCGTATCTGCTGGGTGGGCTTGGGCGACAGGCATCGGCTCGGGCTCGCTTTCAACGAAATGGTGGCGAGCGGCGAATTGAAGGCGCCGATCGTGATTGGTCGCGATCATCTCGATTCCGGCTCCGTCGCCTCGCCCAATCGCGAAACCGAGGCGATGAAGGACGGGTCGGACGCGGTCTCCGACTGGCCATTGCTCAATGCGCTGCTCAATTGCGCCTCCGGGGCGACCTGGGTCTCGCTGCATCACGGCGGCGGGGTCGGCATGGGCTATTCGCAACACGCGGGCATGGTGGTTGTGTGCGACGGCACGCAAGCCGCTGCACGACGCGTCGCGCGCGTGTTATGGAACGACCCCGCTAGCGGCGTCATGCGGCACGCCGACGCCGGCTACGACGAGGCGCTGGATTGCGCGCGCGGCCAGGGGCTCGATCTGCCGAGTTTATCGCTATGAGGTTGAAGAGGGGTCGGCGATGAGGGCGCCAACACTGAATTGGCTTCCCGAGCCTGAAAACGGGCGCGCCCGGCTCACGGAACTGGCGCAGCGGGCAAGCTTCGCGCAGGCGATGGAACTCGTGCATTCGCGGCTCGACTTTATCCGCACGCAGGCGCTCGATCAGATCGTGCGTAGGCGCTGGCCGCAGCGGCCGGCGGAGTTTAACGGTCCCGTCTATCGGCTGGCGCTCATGAGTTCGTCCACCACGGCGCATCTGTCGGCGGGCTTGCGTATTGCGGCGCTGCGGGCCGGTTTGTGGCTCGAATTATACGAAGGCGGCTACGGACAATTTCGCCAGGAGCTGGAGGCGCCGAATTCCGGGCTGCATGCGTTCCGCCCGGACGGGGTGTTGTTCGCCTTCGACGCGCCGCAACTTTGCGCTGGCCTGAACGCGGCGAGCGCGTTCGCCGAAGCGGAGGCGGCGCTGGAATCGCTTCGCGCCGACCTTGTCGCGATGTGGCGCAGAGCGGGCGCGGCGTTTGGTTGCGCGGTGTTGCAGCAAACCGCGCTGCCGACGGCGCCGGCGCTGCTCGGCGCCAACGAGCACCGACTGCCGGGCTCGCGCGCCGCGTTTATTGCGCGCGTCAATGCGGGCTTGCGCGAATGGGTGGATGCGGAGGGCGTCGATCTCGTCGGCCTCGACGCCGCCGCGGCGCGCGACGGGCTCAACGCTTGGCACGATCCCCTGTTGTGGCATCGCGCCAAGCAGGATGTTCATCCCGCCGCCGCGCCGATGTATGGCGAGCTGGTCGCGCGCATTCTCGCCGCGAGGGCCGGCAAATCGCGCAAATGCCTCGTGCTCGATCTCGACAATACCTTGTGGGGCGGCGTGATCGGCGACGATGGGTTAGATGGGATCGTATTGGGGCAGGGCAGCGCGCTCGGCGAAGGGTTTCTCGCGGTGCAGGACTACGCCCTCCAGCTTGGCCAACGCGGAATCATCCTCGCTGTCTGCTCGAAGAACGACGAAGCGAACGCCCTCGAACCGTTCGAGAAACATCCTGACATGGCGCTGCGGCGCAAGGACATCGCCTGTTTCGTCGCCAATTGGGACGACAAGGCGGATAACATCCGCAGAATCGCGCAGCGGCTCAACATCGGCCTCGACAGTCTGGTGTTTCTCGATGACAACCCGTTTGAGCGCAATCGCGTGCGCCAGGCCTTGCCGATGGTGGCGGTTCCCGAAGTTTCCGATGAGCCGGCGCTCGTGTCCGAAATGCTCGCGGCCGCCGGCTATTTCGAGGCGATCGCGGTGACGCGCGAGGATCGCGATCGCGGCGCGCAATATGAAGGAAACCTGCAACGCGAGACGGAGCGCGAGCGCCACGGCGACTTCGGCGACTATCTGAAAAGCCTCGGGATGCGTGCGCTGTGGGGCTATTTCGACGACGTGAACCGCCAGCGCATCGTCCAACTCATCAACAAGACCAACCAGTTCAACCTGACGACGCGGCGTTACGACGAGGCGGACTACGACGCGTTCATGCGCGACGGGAATATTGTGGGCCTTCATCTGCGGTTGATCGACCGTTTCGGCGACAATGGCCTGATCGGCGTCGTCATCGCCCGCCATGAAGGGGCCGCGATGTTCGTAGAGTCTTGGCTGATGAGCTGCCGTGTGCTAGGGCGCGGGGTCGAGGCGGCGACGCTGTCGATCCTGGTTGACGAGGCCAGACGGCGCGGCGCGCGGGAACTGATAGGCGAATTTATCCCATCGGCGAAGAACGGCATGGTCGGTAGGCACTACGACAGTTTGGGTTTTCGATTGATCGACGAGGATGAATCGCACCGCAAGCGCTATGTGCTGCGGGTCGATGAATATTCCGCTGTCGGGCATTCCATTGAGATTGAACGAGGGAAGTATGGATCGCCAAGCGAAAATCCTGACTGAGCTGACGGACTTGTTTCGCGAAATTTTTGTCAACGACGAAATTGTTTTAGCCGCGCAGACAAACGCGGCCGATTTGCCGGGATGGGATAGCATGAAGCATATCGAGATCATCATTGCGATCGAGCAGAAATACTGCGTCCGTTTCAGCTCGCGGCAGGTCGAAGGGCTGCGTTCAGTCGGCGATCTCGTCGCCGTGCTCGGTCAGAAGCTGCCGTGAGCGCGACATCGCTCGTCATCGACTTCGCGCAGGGCGGCAATTCCGACGCGTTCGCGCGCGAGGGATGGCGCGGCGGCGAACCGCGACATCGTTGGTCGTTTGGCGCGCGCAATCTGCTGGTTTTGCCGCCCCTGGCGCGCAGTCGCCAGTTCGCGCTGACGCTGGATTGCGATCCCGCACAGCCGCCGGGCGTGCGGCAGGATCTCGCCCTTGAGTTCAACGGCGTTTCCCTGGGCCTGCTGCAACCGAGGCGCGGCATTCCGCAGCGGCTCGTCATCCCCGGCGACATCGTCAGCGACGCGCGGGACAACACGCTCGTCTGTCTCAACGCCAACCCTGCGGCGTCCGCTGGCGGCGATGCGAGCCGCGCGCTGGCCCTGGCCTGGAGGCGGCTGGAGCTTTCCCCCGCTGATACGACGCGGTTCAACCAACCAGAGCCGCTGCCGGAGCCGCAGGACATGGCCGCATTGCCGCTGCAATCGGTTCTCGGCCTCTACCAGAGCGTCGGCCAAAACTGCGAACTCGGAATATTTCAGCGGCGATACGGCGCCGAGCCGGTCGGCCTGCTGCGGTTCTCCTCGATCTTTGCCGACAGGCTCGTGTACGGGTTACGCAACCGTTTTGCAGGCATTGACGCCGCAAACGAATTTTCGCTAGTGGCTCCGCGTCCGGGC
Organism: Bradyrhizobium sp.; assembly: GCA_031367195.1. GTDB lineage: Bacteria > Pseudomonadota > Alphaproteobacteria > Rhizobiales > Beijerinckiaceae > Roseiarcus. The sequence continues at coordinate 16,614 of JANLPL010000413.1, read as the reverse complement.
GGCGAGCTGATGGGCCGCCAAGCCCTGTATGGTTTATCCTATCACACTTTCAGGAACGAGAACGACGTCGATGTGGAGGCCTTCAAGACCAAGGAGTTGCAGCGGCTGAGTTATCTCGCGCGCCTTTTTATCGAGCAGTTGGAAAACGACGAGAAGATCTTCGTGCGTCGCGGCGACTTCGAGGCGGAAGGGGAATTCCATGCGCTGCATCACCTGCTGCGCGCGTACAATCCGCAGGCGCGGCTTCTCCTGGTGCTGCCGGCGCCGTCCGACGCGCCGGCGCGCGCAGGGCGGGTGGAGCGACTGGGCCCCAATCTGTACCGAGGCTTCTTGTCCAGGTTCGCCGACCCCGCCAGCGTGCCGGCGTCGATCGCCTACGAGGATTGGCTGAAGGTCTGCGCGACGCTCTACCTCGATCAGGCAGAGCAGGGTCGGGTCGTGCCGGAGGATTGCCCAATTTCCGGGTGATTGGTTCGCGTCCGCCTCTCCCGTCATTGCGAGCGAAGCGAAGCAATCCATCTCACCGAGATCAAAGGCTAGACGGATAGAACGTCATCGCCGGAAGCGTAGATTGCGTCGCTTTGCTCGCAATGACAAAACCGTTTTGGCCGTCGCGAATGCGACGTCAAGCCGTTGGACTGTGATTTGAACTTATTGTCGCACCGGGAGACGCGCGATGCGGAATTTCGCTTTGGCCTTGATTTGCGCCGGGATGTTGACGTTGACCCCGCTCGCGCGCGCGGCGGAGGTGTGGTTCGCGCCCAACGACGATCTCCGCCGGGGCGCCGCGCACGACATCGTCCTCAACGAGGATTTCCCGCATCTGTTCGATGACGATCCAGCCTGGAGCGCGCGGACGGACGTGTTTCTGATTTCGGCGCTGATGGCGAATGGCGCGGGGTCGGAGACAGAGCTTCGCCGCATCGCCGCCTTTCTCGAACGGCGCCATATCAAGCTTGCCGTCGGCGTGCACGCGACGCTGACCGAGAACGCCAAGCCTGTAGCCGGCGAATGCGGCGCCGGCGTCGAAGGCGCGGGCCGGGCGGGTCAGAACGAGCAGATCTTTCGCAGGTTGAAGAAATTCGGTCTCGACATCGCGGCCGTCGGACTTGATGAGCCATTGACGTTCGGCCACTATTTCAAGGGCAAGACCGCCTGTCGCAACTCCATCGCCGAGACCGCGCGTCGGGCGGCGGCGGCGGTGGCGGAGATCCGCAAGTCCTACCCGCAAGCGCGCGTGGTGGACGCCGAGGCGCCGCAGCCGATTGCGTTGGGGCAATGGCGCAGCGATTTTGAGGAATGGCTCGAAGCCTATCGCCAGGCCGCAGGAGCGCCGTTGGACGCCGTCGTGTTCGACGTCAATCTGTTCGGCGACTGGCGCGCGCCGGTGGCGGCGGGCGTGGAGATCGCCAAGCGGCATGGCGTGCGCGCCGGCATCTTCGTCATCAAACCGGGGCCGGGCATCTCCGACGCGCAAGCGGTCGCCGATTACAAGCGCGCGATTGCGGAGGTCGACGCCTCGAAGATTCCGTTCGATATTGTCCAGATCGCCAATTGGACGATCCATCCCTTCGCCAATCTGCCGCAGTCCGAGCCGACCACGCTGACCCATGTGCTCGATTTCTACAATCGCACGCATGGGCGCAAATGAGCGCGGCGGCGGGGCCGCATCCGCCAACGCCTGTGTCGCGCTGGCATGGTGAGTAGCCGCCTCAGGCGGCCCGTCTCGCCTTAGGCTCCGCGCTGAAGCCGGGCGCAGCGGTCGATCGGGCGCCGAGCGCATGGCGGACGACGCGCAGAACCGCGTCCGGTCCCAGAAGGCGCGTCGGCGGAAGAGAAAGGTTGGCGACGCCTACGAACGTGCGCGACAACGTCGCGTCGACCGCGGCGGCCAGGAAGACATGGCGCACCCACCAATTGATGAACCGGGTCCGCAAGGGACGGGCGCCCTCCACCCCAGGGTTTTGCAAGTCGCTGCCGACCGCCATGTCCCAGGGTATGTCGATCACCTTAGCGGCCGCCTTGAAAAAACGCGGAGCAAGCCGGTCCTGGCCTTGCGCCAGGCATTTCGCCAGCGCATCCGCCTCGGTCGCCGCGACGGTCATCCCCTGCCCATAGATCGGGTTGAAACTGCACAGCGCGTCGCCGAACGGCAGATAGCCCTCGGGGAAGCGCTCCAGTTTCTCGTAGCGACGGCGTAGATTGGAGGGGATGTTGTAGAGGAACGGCTCGCATAGCGGCTCGGCGTCTTTCAGCGCCTCGTACACGTCCGGCTTTTGCAGACTGCGCGCATAGTCAAGGAAACCCCGCGCATCCGAAGGCGCCTTGTCGCCTAAATAGCCGCCCAGCGTGACGATCCAGGTCGAATCCTCTTGCGCGACCATCGCGCCGCCGCGCCAGTCCGGCGCGCACAGGCCCATAACGATCGCGGTATGGCCGCCAAGCTGCTCGGGCCGGCGCCGGAACATGCAGGTCGTGTAACCGATATCGACCTTCACGCTGTCCTCGGGCGCGCGCGCGAAGCCCATCGCCTCTAGCCACGCGGGGGTGCGGGCGCCCCGACCGCCGGCGTCGATGACCAGCGCCGACGGGCGGTCCACGGACAGCTCGCCGCGCGTTCGCGTGCGCAGACCCACGACGCGCGCGCGCTTTTCATCCGCGATCGGCTCCACCGCCTCCGTGCGGTCCAGAATGCGCACATTGCCGAGCGCGGCCAGTCGGCGCCGGACGAGGCCCTCGAATCTCGGCCGGCTGAGCGAAATTCCGATCTCGCCGCTCGGAGCCTCCTTCAGGAATACGCCATAATTGAACCACAGCACGTCCCTGGTCAGCTCGACCGGGATCGCCCCGGCGGCGAGCGCATCCTGCGTCAGCCCGGGAAAAAACTGCTCCAGCAGCTGCGCGCCGCGCGCCAGCAGCGCGTGGGTGTGACGTCCCTGAGGCACGCCCTTGCGTGGCGCGAAAGCATCGTCGAGCCCGTCCTTCTCGACGACGATCACCTCCTCAAAATGATCGGCCAACACGCGGGCGGCGCAGAGGCCGCCAATGCTCGCGCCGACCACGAAAGCAACGCCTTCTTGTCGAGACATGCGATGCTCGCTTCCTTGCGCTGCGAGGGATGACCGGCGGAGACAGAAGTTCTTTTCTTGGAGTTTTATTTGAAAACAGCAAGCGCATAAGAGGCATGTGTCCGCGCAAAGAGGGCGCCCGTCAGGGGCGGGCCGATTTGATCGGCTCGCTTGCGCGCGGCGACGCACGCGTATTTACGACTGTGTCGGTCGAAGCCCTGTGGGGAGGAATGGGAATGTCGTTTTCGATTCGGGCGCTCGCTGTCGTCGCTAGCCTGGCGCTAGGGATCGGTCTCGCCCACGCCGACGATCTCAAGGTTGCGCTGATCTACGGTCGCACCGGCCCGCTGGAGGCCTACGCCAAGCAAACCGAAACGGGCTTCAACATGGGGCTGGAATACGCCACCAAAGGGACGATGCAGGCGGCGGGCCGCAAAATCATTGTCGTCGCCAAGGACGATCAGGGCAAGCCCGATCTCGCCAAGTCCGCGCTGACCGAGGCTTACGAGGACGACGGCGCCGAGATCGCCGTCGGCACGACGTCCTCGCCCGCGACCATCGCCATGCTGCCGGTCGCCGGGGAGCACAAGAAAATCCTGATCGTCGAACCGGCGGTCGCCGACCAGATCACCGGCGAGAAATGGAACCGCTACATTTTCCGCACCTCGCGCAATTCGACGCAGGACGCGATCTCCAACGCGGCGGCGATCGGCGCGCCGGGCGTCGAGATCGGCGTGCTGGCGGTCGACAACGCGTTCGGCCGCGACGGCGTCGCCGGGTTCAAGAGCGCGCTGGCGGCGACGGGCGCGACCGTGGCGGCGGAGGAATATGCGCCCGCCTCGACCACCGATTTCATCGCCGTCGGCCAGCGCCTGTTCGATGCGCTGAAGGACAAGCCCGGCAAGAAGCTGATCTGGTTCGTCTTTGCGGGCGCCGGCAATCCGCTCGCTAAGCTCGCCGATATGGACCCCAGCCGATACGGCATCGGCTTCGCGGCGGGCGGAAACATCCTACCCGCGCTCGCCACTTACAAGCGCTTTCCCGGCCTTGAAGGCGGGACTTATTATTACTACGGCATCCCAAAGAACCCGATCAACGATTGGCTCGTCGCCGAGCATCAGAAGCGCTTCAACGCGCCGCCCGATTTCTTCACCTGCGGCGGCTTCGCGGCGGCGATGGCGCTGGTCGCTTCCGTCGAGAAGGCGGGCGGAACGGATGCGGAGAAACTGATTCCGGCGATGGAAGGGCTCGTCTTCGACATGCCGAAGGGCAAGATGATGTTCCGCAAGGAGGATCATCAGGCGCTGCAATCCATGTTCGCGTTCAAGATCAAGGTCGATCCCAATCTCGCCTGGGGCGTGCCGGAACTGACGAAGGAGTTGAAGATCGAGGACATGGATGTGCCTGTCCGCAACAAGCGCTGACCGGACCCGTTTGCACGCGACTTGCATGGAGGCCGGCATGAGTGAAACCTTCGATCCCGCCGCCCTCGCCGAGGCGATGGCGCCCCTGCTTGGCCTGGAACTGACGCCTGAGCGGCGCGGGCCGGTCGTGATGCATTTGCAGATCGCGGCCGAGATGGCGGCCAAACTCGGCGCGGCCAAACTCGACGACGAGGCCGAGCCGGCGCCGGTGTTCACGCCATGAGCGAGGCCCTGCTCGACGGCTCCGCCGAATCCATCGCCGTCGCGGTGCGGGCGGGCGAAATCTCCGCCCGCGCGGTGATCGAGGCGACGCTGGCCCGCATCGCCACGCGCAATCCAAAACTCGGCGCCTTCACCGACGTCACGGCGGAGCGCGCACGGACGCGCGCCGATGCGCTCGACGCGGCGCGCGCGCGGGGCGAGGCGCTGGGGCCGCTGGCCGGGGCGCCATTCTCGGTCAAGAACCTGTTCGACGTGAAGGGTCTGCCAACGCGCGCCGGCTCGAAGATCAACCGCGACCGGGCGCCCGCGGCGCAAGACGCCACGCTGGTGCGGAAACTGGAGGCGGCCGGCGCGATTCTGGTCGGCGCGCTCAACATGGGCGAATACGCCTATGATTTCACCGGCGAAAACGCGCATGACGGCCCCTCGCGCAATCCGCACGACCTCGAACATATGACCGGCGGCTCCTCGGGCGGCTCGGGCGGCGCGGTCGCGGGCGGGCTGACGCCGATTGCGCTGGGCTCCGACACCAATGGCTCGATCCGCGTGCCGGCCTCGTTCTGCGGCGTGTTCGGGCTGAAGCCGACTTATGGCCGGCTGTCGCGGGCGGGTTCGTTTCCTTTCGTCGCCAGTCTCGATCACCTCGGGCCGCTCGCCCGATCCGTGGGCGATCTCGCGGCGAGTTTCGACGCCATGCAGGGCCCCGATCCCGCCGATCCCGCGCTAGCCGACAGGCCGTTCGCGCCGACCCGGGCCGGCCTCGAGTCCGGCGTCGCGGGGCTGCGGATCGCCACGCTTGGCGGCTATTTCGCGCGCGGAGGGGAGCCGCAAGCCTTCGCGGCGGTCGAGCGCGTCGCCAGGGCGCTGAAGGCGGAGCGCGTCGTCGAGCTGCCGGGCGCGGAAATCGCGCGCGCGGCCGCTTATCTCATCACGATGACCGAAGGCGCGGCGCTGCACCTCGACCGCCTGCGGACGCGGGCGAATGACTTCGATCCCGACGTGCGCGACCGCTTGATCGCCGGCGCGATGCTGCCCGGCGCGTGGTATGCGCAGGCGCAAAAATACCGGCGCGTTTTTCTTGGCGAAGCGCTGGCGTTGTTTCGCGATGTCGACGTGCTGCTGGCCCCCGCGACGCCGTGCCCGGCGCCGCGCATCGGCCAGAAGACCTTCGTGCTCGACGGCCGTGAAATGCTGGTGCGGCCCAACATCGGATTGTTCACGCAGCCGATCTCGTTCATCGGCCTGCCGGTGGTGGCGGCGCCGGTGTGGGGCGATAAGCTTCCCATCGGCGTGCAGATCATCGCGCCGCCGTGGCGCGAGGATCTCGCGCTGCGCGTGGCGCGCGAGCTTGAGCGCGAGGGTGTGGCCGCGACGCGCGCGGCTTTCCAACAGCGAGCGCGCGCGTGATCGTCGATGATCCTGAAACAAAACGGCAGGTCGAGACCGCGTTCGCGGCCTACGAGGTGGCGTTGACCAGCAACGACGTCGTCGCGCTCGACGGCTTCTTTCATCCAGACCCAACCTCGATCCGCTACGGCGTCAGCGAGAACCTCTATGGCCACGCGGCGATCATGGCGTTTCGCGCCGCGCGTTCGCCGGCGGGCCTCGCCCGGCGGCTGGAGAAAACCCAAATCACAACCTTTGGACAGGACTTCGCCGTCGCGAGCACGTTGTTTCGACGCGACTCCGCGGCCGGAAAGGTCGGACGGCAGATGCAGACCTGGGTGCGCTTTCCCCAGGGTTGGCGCATCGTCGCCGCGCATGTCAGCTTGATTGACGAGGGCTGACGATGCGCGACATTCCCGTCATCGATCTCGAACCGCTGCTGCGGGGCGGCGAACTGGGGCTGCGCCAAGTCGCCGGCGAGATCGGCCAGGCGTGCCGACGGGTTGGTTTCTTCTATGTCGTCAATCACGGCGTTCGGCCGGGCCTGATCGCCGACGCCTTTGCGAAATCGCGCGCGTTCTTCGCGCAGCCGGTCGCGCAAAAGCTCGAAGTCTCGATGGATGCGATCGGCGGCAACCGCGGCTATTCCGGCTTCATGCGCGAGGCGCTCGACCCCGCGCATGGCCGCGACAAGAAGGAAGCTTTCAACATCGGCATCGAACTCTCCCCCGACGACGCGGGCCTGCGCGCCGGCGAGCCGTTCCGCGCGCTGAACGGATGGCCCCGCGTGGATGGGTTTCGCGCTGCGCTGCTCGGCTATTTCGACGCCTGTTTGCAGCTCGGCGGCGAGCTTCACCGCGCCTTCGCGCACGATCTCGGCCTTGCTCCGGATTTCTTCGTCGATAAGCTGCAACGTCCGCTGGCGACCTTGCGGCTGCTGCGCTATCCGCAAGAGCCGGCGGGCGAGATCGGCGCCGGCGCACATACCGATTACGGCAACATCACGCTGCTGGCGACCGACGGCGTCGGTGGGCTGGAAGTGCGGACGCGCGCCGGCGATTGGCTGGCCGCGCCGGCGATTCCCGGCGCGTTCGTCGTCAATATCGGCGATTGCCTGATGCGCTGGACCAACGACGTCTATGTCTCGACCCCGCACCGGGTCGTGAGCCGGGGGCAGGGCGAGCGATATTCGATCGCCTTCTTTCTCGATCCCAACCCGTTCGCGCGGGTGGAGGCGATCACCTCCTGCGTGGCGGCGGGCGAGGCGCCTAAATATCCGGCGATCCTCGCGCACGAATATCTGCGCGCGCGATTCGAGGCGACCTATCCCGCGGCAACCTGACGGGATTCACCCGAGCGGCGGCGGGCGAGGCCGGTTCCCGCTCACGTAACTGGGCGGCCGTTAACTTCAACCAAGTCCCGGTCGGACTGGAAAAAAGATCGGCGGCCTGTGCAGAAACGCGGCAGGCGCGCTATAAGTACCGCGACGGAAAGTGGTTAACCGTCGGAGGGGACTTGTTATGCTCAAGGAATTTCGCGAATTCGCGATTAAGGGCAATGTGGTCGATCTCGCGATCGGCGTGATCATCGGCGCGGCGTTCGGCAAGATCGTCGATGCGCTGGTCAACGATATCATCATGCCGATCATCGGCATCGCCGGCAAGGCGGATTTCACCAATTACTACGTGCCCCTGTCCAGCGCGGTGACCGCCACCAATCTCGCCGACGCGCGCAAGCAGGGCGGCGTTCTGGCCTATGGCGACTTCATCACCATTCTCATCAATTTCATCATCATCGCTTTTGCGCTGTTCTTCGTCGTCAAGGGCATTAATTCGCTGAAGAAGCCCGCGCCCGCCGCGGCCGCTGCGCCGCCGCCGCCGAGCGACGAGGTCGTGCTGCTGACGCAGATCCGCGACGCGCTCGCGCGCCGCTGATCGGCCTTGCGGAGGGGCAGCGGTTGGTTCATCACCGCCGCCATGACGCAAAACACCAACTGGCTCGCCCGCATCCGGCCCGAGATAAGCGCGATTGAAACCAGCGGCATCGTCGAGGTGTTCGACTATGGCCGTCGGGTTCAGGGGCTGATTCCGCTTTGGGTGGGCGAGGGCGATTTGCCGACGCCGGACTTCATCGCGCAGGCCGCCAAAGACTCAATCGACCGCGGCGAGACGTTCTACACCTATCAGGCCGGCATTCCCGAGCTGCGGGCGGCGATCTCGGCCTATATGAGCGCGCATTACGGCGGCGGCCTCCCGCCCGAGCGCTTCTTCGTCACGATAGGGGGAATGCACGCGCTCGATCTCGCCGTAAAAATGACGGTGGGACCGGGCGAGGAGGCGATCGTGCTCGCGCCCGCCTGGCCGAATTTCGCCGGCGCCTTGGCGAGCAACGGCGCGCGAACCGTATTCGTTGAGTTGGACGCCGGGCCGCCGTGGCGGCTCGATCCGGCGCGGCTGGAGGCGGCGATCACGCCGTTGACGCGCGCCATCCTATTCAATTCGCCGGCCAATCCGACCGGCTATGTCGCCAGCCGCGAAGAAATCGTCGCCGTGTTGGATATCGCTCGGCGGCATGGATTATGGATCATCGCCGACGAGATTTACGGCCGCTTGGTCTATGGCGACGCGCGGGCCGCGTCTTTCCACGATGTGATGGAGCCGGACGACAGGATTTTGTTCGTGCAGACGCTGTCGAAGAACTGGGCGATGACGGGCTGGCGCATCGGCTGGCTCGAAGCGCCGCCGGCGCTGGGCGGCGTGATCGAAAACCTGATTCAATATTCGACCTCCGGCGTGCCCGTGCCGACGCAGCGCGCCGCGACGGTGGCGATCACGCAAGGGGAAGCGTTCGTCGCGCAGACCGTGGCGCGTCTGAAGCTTTGCCGCGACATCATGGTCGAGGGGCTCAGCGCGACGGGGCGGGTCGAAATGGCGATCCCTGAGGGCGCGTTCTACCTGTTCCCCAAAATGCTCGGCGCGACGGACGCGCGCGCGGCGTTTCGGCTGATCGACGAAGCGGGGGTCGGCGTGGCGCCGGGCTACGCCTTCGGCCCCGGCGGCGAGGGGCGGCTGCGGCTCTGCTTCGCCCGCGCGCCGGAACTGGTGGCGGAAGCGACGCGGCGGCTCGCGGCGTGGCTGACGCGCTGAGGCTGGCAGCCTCCCTGCTGGCGGCGGTCGCGGGCGGCGCGGTGGTCGGGGGCATGGGCGCCCCGGCGGGCTGGCTATCGGGGGCGATGCTGGGCGTGGCGGCTCTGGCGGCGGGCGGCGGCGCCGCGCCGCTGCCGAGAGCTTTGCAGCGGTTCACCGTCCTGCTCGCCGGGGTCGGCATAGGAACGGGGCTCACGCCCGCCACGCTGCCTACGCTGGCGCGGTATCCGGTTTCCCTTGTCGCGCTGGCGCTGGCGCTGGCGCTGGCGATCGCGGCGATGACGGCGGCTTCCTATTTCACGCTGCTGCGCGCGCGCTTCACGCGGACGACGGCGTTTTACGCCGCCGTGCCGGGCGCGCTGTCCTATGTCTTCATCACCGCAGCGCGCGCGGAGGCCGACCTCGCGCGGGTCGCGGTGATCCAGGTGTTTCGCCTCTTCGTGTTGATGGCGATCGTGCCCATGGTGGCGCGACTGGGTGTGGGCGCGCCCAACCTGCAATTCGCCGCAGATCCGCTCGCCGTGACGGCGGCGCTGCTGACGCTGGCGGCGGCGGCGGGGGCGGGTTTGGATCGGCTCGGAATCGCCAACGGCGGGCTCTATGCCGGCATCTTCATTTCGGCGACGGCGCATGGCGCGGGACTGGCGCCGGGGCGGCTAACGCCGGATTTGCAGATCGCCGCGCAGGCTTTGGTCGGCCCCTGGGTCGGCGCGCGCTTCATCGGCTTCGACTGGCGTCTGTTGCGCGAGTTGCTGGTCGCCGCGACAGCGTCGTTTCTGGCCGCCTTCGCTGTAACGACGGGTTTTGCCGCGCTTGTGGCGGTTATGATCGGGGTTCCTTTCCCGATGCGCTTGCCGCCTTCGCGCCGGGCGGGTTGGAGGCGATGACGATGATGGCCTTTGGGCTCGGCCTCGACCCGCTGTTCGTCGGCGCGCACCATATCGCGCGCTTCCTCATGATCAGCCTGACCTTGCCCTGGGCGGCGCGCTGGCTCGGCGCGAAGTGAGCGCCTGTTGCGATATTGCGGTCTTGGCGGGCTGCAAGTTGACACGGAGAGGGCAAAGTAGGACATTCCCAGTCTAACTCCGCAGACGTCGTTTGCGGAGGCGGGTGCGTTTTCGCGCCTACTCGGATCAACTACCCTAGGAGATACGCCATTCGTCGTCCCATGAAGTCCACCGCGGCGCCGGAGAAAGGCGGCCCGCGCGTCAACCGCGACATCCGCGCCGTTCAGGTTCAGCTCATCGATGGCGAAGGACAAAACCGGGGGGTCGTCAACCTCGCCGACGCGCTGAAACTGGCGGAAGAATCGGGACTCGATCTCGTCGAGATCGTCCCCAACGCCGCGCCGCCGGTCTGCAAAATCCTCGATTTCGGCAAATACCGCTTCCTCGAACAGAAGAAGTCGGCCGAGCAGCGCAAGCGCCAGAAGATCGTCGAGATCAAGGAGATCAAGCTGCGCCCGGGCATCGACGACCACGATTACGAGGTCAAGATGCGCTCGGTGTACCGATTCTTCGAGGAAGGCGACAAGGTCAAGGTGACGCTGCGCTTCCGCGGCCGCGAAATGGCGCATCAGGACATCGGCTATCGGCTGTTGCAGAAAGTGAAGAGCGAGACGGCGGAAGTCGCCAAGGTCGAGGCCGAGCCTTTGATGGAAGGCCGGCAGATGGTGATGGTGCTCGCGCCGAAGTGATTTAATTCGCCCTTCTTGTTGACGGGCGTTTCGGGCTAGAGCGCGGCGTCACTTCGCTTTCGAGGAAATCATGAGTCTGGCCGAACCCCTCGACACGCCCGAGAGCGTGAGCATCGCCGCTGTCGCGCGCCCCGCTACGGCCATCGGCATTCTGTTCGCCGTCAGCGCCTCGCATATGCTCAACGATATGATGCAGTCGCTGGCGCCGGCGCTATATCCCGTATTTCGCGACCAATATGCGCTCACCTTCTTCCAGACCGGGCTCATTACGCTGGTCTTTCAGGTCACCGCCTCGCTGTTGCAGCCGCTGATAGGGCTGTTCACCGACCGAAGGCCCGCGCCGTGGGCGTTGCCGTTCGCGATGGGCTTCACTTTGTTCGGCCTTGTCTTGCTGGCCTTCTCCGGCAGCTATCCGATGCTGCTGGTCGCGGTCGCCTTTGTCGGGGTGGGGAGCGCGGTGTTCCACCCCGAAGCGTCCCGCGCGGCGCGCATGGCCTCGGGCGGCAGACATGGATTCGCGCAGAGCCTGTTTCAGGTCGGCGGCAATTTCGGGCAATCGCTCGGGCCGCTGATGGCGGCGTTCATCGTCGTGCCGGAGGGGCAGATCTCGGTGCTCGCCTTCACCGCGCTGGCGTTCCTTGCGATCCTGCTGCTCGCCCGCGTCGCGCAATGGCAGATCGCGCACGCCCTTGTCGCGCGCAAGGGCGCCGCGACCCACGCCGCCGACAGCCTGCCCCGGCGCGTGGTGTGGCGCTCGATCGCCATTCTCGTCGTGCTGCTGTTCTCGAAGACGGTCTATCTCGCCAGCCTCAACAGCTATTACACCTTCTATCTGATCGACACGTTCCACGTCTCGGTGCAGACCTCGCAGGTGCTTTTGTTCGTGTTTCTCGGCGCGGTTGCGGCCGGGACATTCGCGGGCGGCCCGATCGGCGACCGGATCGGGCGCAAATATGTGATCTGGGTTTCGATCCTCGGCGTGTTGCCGTTCACGCTGTTGCTGCCGCAACTCGGCCTCGTCGGCACGGTGATCGATTCGATCGCGATTGGCCTCATCCTGTCCTCCGCCTTCTCGGCGATGGTGGTCTTTGCGACGGAATTGTCGCCCGGCAATGTCGGCGCGATCGCGGGCCTGTTCTTCGGCCTGTCGTTCGGGCTCGGCGGCCTGGGCGCGGCGGCGCTCGGGCTGGTCGCCGACCACACCAGCCTCGCCTTTGTCTATCGGTTATGCGGCTTCCTGCCGGCGATCGGGCTGTTGGCTTTCTTCCTGCCGGATGTGCGGTTGAAGCGGGGTTAGTGCGTGGTCAGGCTGCGCAGCAGCCGCCACGTGTAGATCCCGGTGTCGTGCCCGTCGCTGAAGCCGATCCGCACGGCGTAATTGCCGACCTGTTCGACCTCGATGATGGCCAGCGTCTTGCCGGCGCTGAGCGGCGCGCGCGTCTTGTCCGCGCTGGGGCTCGCGCCGCGCAGACGCTCGGCGGAGATGGAGCCGACGACGCCGTCGTCGAACGTGATCTTGAACAGCGCGCCGTTCTCCTGCACGCGAAGTTCTTCCGGCCAGGGTTCTCCCGGCGTCAAGGGAGACGGATCGCTCATGTCCGTTTGTCCTCAGCTCATGAAGATGCGCGGCAGGATGCGCTTCTTCGTCGGCTCGAACAAGGCCGCCCGCACCTTTTGCGCGATGTCGAGATAGGCCTTGGCCTGCGGACTGTCGGGCGCGCTCGCGACCACGGGGTTGCCGCCGTCGGAGGTCTCGCGGATGAGAATGTGCAACGGCGCCTCGCCGAGGAACGGCACGCCCTGCGTCTCCGCCTCATGGCGCGCGCCGCCATGGGAGAACACGTCGCTGCGCCCGCCGCAATGCGGGCAGAGAAAATAGCTCATGTTCTCGACGATGCCGAGGATCGGCGCCTCCACTTGTTTGAACATGGCGATGGCGCGCCGCGCGTCGATCAGCGACAGATCTTGCGGCGTGGAGACGATCACCGCGCCCGCCATCGGCACGTTCTGGGCGATGGTGAGTTGCACGTCGCCGGTGCCGGGCGGCATGTCGATGACTAGCACGTCGAGCTTGCCCCATTCGACGTCGCGCAGGAACTGGTTGAGCGCCGATGTGACCATCGGGCCGCGCCAGACGATCGCCGATTTGTCTTCGACCAGAAAGCCGATCGACATCACCTTGACGCCGAATTTCTCGATCGGCAGCAATTTCTGCCCGTCCGGCGCGAGCGAAGGCTTCTCCTTGATCCCGAACAGGCGCGGCATCGAGGGGCCGAAAATGTCGGCGTCGAGCACGCCGACCTTCAGACCCTGCTTGGCCAGGGCAATGGCGAGATTGCAGGCGGTGGTGGATTTGCCGACGCCCCCTTTGCCGCTCGCGACCGCGATGATCTTGTCGACGCCCTCGATCGGCCGGCCGCCACGGGCGGCTTTATGCGCGTGCGGCGCCGGGGCGGGTTTCGCCGCGCCGGGCGCATTCTCCGCCGTCAGCGTCACCAGCACCGAGCCGACGCCGGGCAGCGCCTTGACCGCACGCTCGACCGCCGCCTGCATCGGCGCCATCGCTCCAGCCTTGGCGGGGTCGATGCGGATGGCGATGAACACTTTGTCGTCGCGCTGACTGATCCCATCGACGGCGCCGGAATCGGGCAAGGGCGTGCGCCCGTCGGGACCGGGAATGGCGGCGAGGGCGGCGAGGATGTCTTGGTTTGTGGGCATGGACGCAATCTTGGGCTGGGTCGGGTTCGGGCGGAACTATACGCGAATTCGCCCGAAAATACGCCTTAGCCCCGTCGCCTTCGCTCGATCAAATCATAAATCCGCCGGTCGGTGAAATCGGCGACCGCGAAAACCGCGCCGGCCTCGATCAACCGATCCCCCGGCAGTCCCGTGGTCAGGCCGACAACGGCGACGCCCGCCGCCACCGCCGCGCGCACGCCCGACAACGAATCCTCGAACGCGACAGACTTTTCCGCCCGCGCCCCGGTGCGCTCCAGCCCCGTGAGATAGGGCAGCGGGTCGGGTTTGGCGCGCGCGAGTTCGCCGCCGATCACGAGGATGGACAGCCGTTGGCTGAGCCCGATGGCGTCGAGCACGCGCGTCGCATTGGCGCGCGGGGCGTTGGTGACGACGGCGCAAGGCAGGCCTTGCGCCTCCGCGTGCGCCAGCAATTCGCCGGCGCCGCGCGTCGCCGTCAGTGCGCCGAGACCGTCGCGGTAGGCGATCTCCTTCGCGTCGAGCACCTGTTCGCGCTGCGCCTGCGTGAGATGAGGCAGGAAACTCTCGCCGATCATCGCGTTCGAGGCGCCCATGATGTGGGTCGTGTAGAGCGCGCGATTCAAGCTGATCCCGAACGGCGCGAACACGGTCTGGAACGCGACGAGATGATCGGCGTCGCTGTCGACCAGCGTGCCGTCGAGATCGAACAGCAGCGCGCAGGTCACATCGTCGCACCGATCTGCCACGGCGCGAATTCGGCTTCGCCGTAACCCAGCTCCTCCGATTTCGAACGCTCGCCGGAGGCGACCCGAAGCACCTTCTCAAAGATTTCCTGCCCCTTGGCCTCGATCGAGACGCCGTCGAGCACGTCGCCGCAATTGATGTCCATGTCCTCGGTCATGCGGCGAAAAGTCTCGCTGTTGGTGGCGAGTTTGATCGAGGGCGTCGGCTTGCAGCCATAGGCCGAGCCGCGCCCGGTGGTGAAGCACAGCACGTTGGCGCCGCCCGCCACCTGCCCCGTCGCCGAGACGGGATCGTAGCCGGGCGTGTCCATATAGACGAAGCCTTTTGCGGTGACGGGCTCGGCGTAGCGATAGACGCCGTTGAGCGGCGTCGTGCCGCCTTTGGCGGCCGCGCCGAGCGATTTCTCCAGAATCGTCGTCAGGCCGCCCGCCTTGTTGCCGGGGGAGGGGTTGTTGTTCATCTCGCCGCCGTTGCGGGCGGTGTAATCCTCCCACCAATGGATCAGGCCGACGAGTTTATCGCCGATCTCGCGGCTGGCGGCGCGTGCGGTCAGGAGATGTTCGGCGCCGTAGATCTCGGGCGTTTCGGACAGGATCGCCGTGCCGCCGTTCTTGACCAGAATGTCGGCCGCCACCCCGAGCGCGGGATTGGCGGTGATGCCGGAATAGCCGTCGGAGCCGCCACATTGCAGCGCCAGCATCAACTCGCTCGCCGGTCGCGTCTCGCGCTTCGCCCTGGCGAGGATCGGCAGCATGGCCTTGATCCGCTCAAGCCCGGCCTCGACCGTCTTGCGCGTGCCCCCCGTCGCCTGGATCGTCATGGAGTGGAACAGCTCGTTCTCGACGATGCCATATTCCTCCTTCATGCGGCCGATTTGGAACACTTCGCAGCCTAAGCCCACCATGATGACGCCGCCCATATTGGGGTTGCCGGCGTAGCCCCATTGCGTGCGCTTGAGCGCCTCGAAACCCTCGCCCTTGGCGGCCATGCCGCAGCCCGTGCCGTGCACCAGCGGGATGATCCCGTCGACATTGGGATAGGCGTCGAGCAACCCGCTTTTTTCCGCCTCGCGGGCGATCAGGCGCGCGACGGTGGCCGAGCAGTTCACGCTAGTGAGAATGCCGAGATAATTGCGCGTGCCGGTCTTGCCGTTGACGCGACGAAAGCCCTCGAAGGTCGCCTGCGCCTCGACAGGCAGAATATCCACCGGCCGCGCGTCCTCGCCGAAGCGGTAATCCCGCTGGAAATCGTGCAGCACGCAATTGTGCTCGTGCACCCATTGGCCGGGCGCGATGTCCGCAGCGGCGAAGCCAATGATCTGGCCGAATTTGCGGATCGGCTCGTCCTTGGCGATAGGCGCCGCCGCCATCTTGTGGCCACGCGGAACGCGCTCGGTCGCGGTCACGCCCATCGGGGCGCTGCCGACTTTGAATTCCTCGACGGCGATCAGCACGTTGTCTTGCACATTCAAGCGCAGGGCGCGGGGGTTGCTCATACGGGTCTCCTTACGGCGCGAACAGGCCGGGCTTGGCGGTCGCCAGCGCCTCGAATGTGCGGGCGACGGTGGCGAGATGGGCGCCGAGCGCGGCGCGGGCGGCCTCGGGCTGGCGCGCCTCGATGGCGGCCAACAGAGCGCGGTGCTCGGCGATGGTTTGCTGCATACGTCCGGGCGGGTTCATCAGCAGGCGACGCGGCCGCTCCAGATGCTGGCGCACGCCGTCGAGGATCTCCTCGGCGCGATGCAGTCCGAGGCGCTGGGTCAGAGCCAGGTGGAAGCCGACGTCGAGTTGATAGAATAAGGCGCGGTCGCCCGAGCGCGCGGCGTCCTCGGCCTGCACGAGATTGGCGGCGAGTTCGGCGCGGCCCTCCGCGTCAAGCCGGCGCGCGGCTTCGGCGGCGATCTCGCCTTCCAGCGCGCGGCGCACGAACAGGTGCTCGCGCACGCTCTCGGCCGAAATCGGCGTCACGAACGAGCCGTGCTGCGGCTCGATCCGCACCAGCCGCTCGAAGGCGAGCCGGCTGATCGCCGCCGAGACGGGGAAACGCGAGACGCCGAGCTTTTCGCACAAGCTAAGCTTGTCGATCGCCTGCCCCGGCTCAAGTTCGCCCGACAGGATCGCTTCCTTGACCGCCTCGTAAACCTGCCCCGCCTTGCTGTTGGCGCGCTCCTGCCTCATCACCTGTGCTCGGGCCTCCCGCTGACATGTTAG
>JANLPL010000372.1:0-13807 GCA_031367195.1 Bradyrhizobium sp. | reverse complement strand
ACGATCAAGCACATGGCCTACAACGTGATGCGAAGGGCCGAGACAAAAGACTCCATGCGGGTCAGACGTAAAGCCGCGGCCTGGGACGACGATTTCCTCGCCAGCCTAATCGTCGCATGATTCCTTCACCCGATTCCCCTGCCCAATGGAGCGCAACACAATTGATCTCGCAAGTCTAATTTGGTCATTTGAAACTGTTGCATAATTATATTGTCGTTTTCCAGAAACATCTTTTCCAGTACGAATGAAATCTAACCTGTGAAAACCTATTGCATACATGTCGCCCTTAATCCATACTGGATTTGCGTTCCATGGCTTCGGTAGCGTTGGATTTGTTTCGATTTGTGCGTGAAATGACATTTTAGGGTTTGGGTCAGTCGTACTGAGCGCGACGACGGTACAAAGACCGAGGCGACCGGAAATTTTCGGACTTATGACAATTACCGGCCGTACCTTGACCATTTCTGGGAGTTTGAAATCTGTTTCAAAGTCGCAGATCAATATGGTGCCGGTAGGGGGATGTTCTCTAATCGGCATTTTTAAGGCTTCTTCTTATATGATCCGCGCGGGCCACTCTTCGGCGCTTCAGCGTCCATAGCCTCTACGATATCCGACCAATCAAGAACGGTTTTGGAAAGGTCCGCCGCCATCGCGGGCGTGACGCGGAGCGTCTTGTGGATGCGGATGAAGTTGTACCAGACGCTCCAGATCGCGACCATGTGCGCGTGGCTCTCAAACTTCTTGGAGAACGCATTGGTCAGCCGTGTGAAGCGCCGGTTATGCATCCGCATCGTCAGGTTCGACCGCTCGCTGTAGGAGGTCGAAACGTGCGCCATGTCCGGCTTGCCGGTGATGCGCTCCTTCTTTGCACCGATGCATTCGGCGGGGCTGTAGCGACCCTTAGCCGCCTCTGACGAGGCCTCGTAAATCTTGTTCAGCATCGCGTAATCGACATCAGCCCCGAACGCACCTTCGACCGCCTCAAGATAAGCCTTGTGGCCATCTGACGTGATCTGAATGCGATTGGCGACGCGCTCGGCAACGTCGTTCATAAACCACGCCGCGCACTCGCCGTCGCGGCCGCCGACGAAGTGCAAGATGATAAGCTTCGTATCAGCTTCGATCGCGGTCCAAGTCCAAACGCTGCCCGCGCCGTCAATGGGGGCCTTCATGTCGGCGACGTTCTTGTCCTTGGCTGCGACAAACGACCAAATCTCATCGACCTGAACCCGCTTGGCCTTCACGTCGCGAACCTTGGCGTCATGGTAGCCCGCGCAAAACCTGCCAGCATCTGCGAGCATCTTGGCGACCGTGTTTATGCTCACGTCCGCCAGCCGCGAAACGCTGCGCATTGAAGCACCTTCGCAGAGCGTGGCGAGGATTTGGGCGCGCTTGGCGACGTCGAGCTTGTTCATGCTCGGCATGATATGAACTTTCATGCTTAGCGTCAAGGGTATATTTTCACTATTTGTGCAAATCGCCTCCTATCGTGAGCATTTTCTCGCTCTGCCCGCACATTATAGCGAGGCCTAAAGCCATTATTTTCTCTGTAGACAAATTAATCGGTCCTGTCTATCGCTGATGGAGGCCTTCTGAGCGAGTCGCCGGTGCCTCGAATGCCCTCAAGGAGCGGCCAATGGCAATCAGCAATGAAATGCGACGACTGGCCACGAAGTGGGAAACTAGCCCGCATTATGCAGCGCCGACAGGACGGCTATGAAAATGTCAGCGATTGCCTGAGTTCCTGAAAACGGCCTGAAAAACGGCGCCTTAAACACAACACTTGTCTAAAGCATTGATATAACGTGCGAATGGTCGTTTTTACCGCGAGCGCGTGAATAATGCGGGCTAGGAACGGCTGGCCGAAATGGCTGGAGTGGATTGAAATCGAAAAAATACGGGGTTGGGAGGCGCAGCGAGTTTCTTTTGCCTTCCCAATAATGGCAATAGTTGGAGAAAATGGATCTGGGAAAAGTTCGATTCTACAGGCTGCCGCTTGCACTTATCAAGACTCCGCTGAAGACGGCGTAACTTGGTTTCCGACCGAATTTTTCCCCGAAACCGCTTGGGATAGTCTCACAGAAATCCGCTTAGGCTATGGATATAGACAGGGTTCAGAACACTTAACTCACTCAATTCGAAAGCCGACAAGTCGATGGCTAGGACAACCTGATCGGCCGCAGCGCCGTGTTTCTTATATTGACCTAAGCAGGCTTCAACCCGTCGGAACCAGAGTTGGTTACGCGCGCATAGCAAAAAATAGACATATCGAAGCTTCATCCGTGCCGTTTTCAGAAGACCAAGTTAAACGTCTATCGCAAATTATGGGTAGAGAATATGAAAACGCGAGAATGGCATATTCTGATATTGACGAAAACAGAGAGATACCTGTTCTATCAAAACTTGATCAATCATATTCAGGATTTCACCAAGGGTCTGGAGAATCAACAATTGCCGAGCTATTGCGCGCTCAATTGCCGCAGTACGGTTTGGTACTTATAGATGAAGTCGAGTCTTCTCTTCATCCTCGCGCGCAGAGACGTCTGATGCGAGATTTAGCGGTCGCGGCTCGCGAACGCGAGTGTCAGATTATTGTGAGCACTCATTCGCCTTACGTCTTAGAAGAACTTCCCCTTAGTGCAAGAATATATATTCTTGAGGCTGGGGGAAGGAAAGAAATTGTTAATGGCGTAAGCCCACAGTTTGCTATGACAAAAATGGATGATGAACAACATCCAGAGTGCGAGCTATATGTCGAAGACCCTCGGTCGGCCGTTTGGTTGTCGGAGATAATTAGCCGTCACGGTCGGGAGATATTTGTTCGCTGTACGGTCATTCCGTATGGAGCCGCTAATCTTGGGGTAGCGCTTGGGCAAATGGTTCAGGCGCGTCGTTTCAAGCGCCCTACACGTGTGTTCTTAGACGGAGATCAAGGTGACGCTGTCGGTTGTATACGTTTGCCAGGGGATGACGCGCCGGAGCGAGTAATTTTCCCCGCATTGCAACACGAAGCATATCGCAATTTATGGACAAGAATCGGTCGAGACATGTCATCAGTAACTGATGCTTGTAACTCTGCAATGACATTGGCGGACCATCACGAATGGATAAGGATGGCCGCTAATCAACTCATGTGTGGAGGAGATGTATTGTGGAGTGCGATGTGCGCCGAATGGGCAGAGATTACACCAAGACAAGAAGTAAGCTACATAATTCAAGGGATAGCGGATGCTTTGGGCTAGCGCCCCCATCTTTTGTCTGCCGCTTTCTTCGCAATCTCCGCTCGACGTTCTGCCGTCATGCTTTTAGCCCGCGCAGCGCCACCCTTCTTTCCGAGCGCCTTCGCGGCAAGGTCTTTCCCGTCGTCAGCGGGGCCAAGGTCTTCCGGTTCATCGCCTGTGGCGATCCGCATGACCTTCACGGCGTTGCCGATGACATCGGCGGGGCGGCGCTCGCCTTTTGGTCCGGTGGGCATCTTAAATCCTACGCACTTTTTTCGAGGGTTCAGACGAAAGCTCCGATTTCGGAGGTGCGAGACCCAAAGCCCCTAAAAGGCCATCAACGCGAACAGTCCGGCGGAACTCTTTCAACTTTGCCGCATCTCGCACCGTCTGCTCTAACGCTAACTCCTTGCGGGTCTGCCATGCAGCAAACTCTTCACTCGTCATCGGCTTTGCTTTATACGTCGCCTGCGAAAACGACGGGCCGTCGTCATGATTCTTCCGGCTCATCCTAGCCTCCATGCCTTGCGCTAAGCATAGCCGAAAAGTGGGGGCTGCGCGAGCAGCGTCAAGCCCCTCAAAATTCAAACTGAGACACTACCAGAAAGACTTAGGCCCGCTGGTCGCGATGCGCATGGCGGAAAGCCCGCTTCTAGCGGGCTCGTCCGCCTTAGTGCCGGTCACGCGCGTCTCTGCCAGCGCAAACTGCGCCCCGCCCTGAGCGGTGTCGAGAAAAGCAGACAGGAAGCCGGCGACGGCGGCGGGCTCGGGATGGACGAAGGCCAGTTCCGCAACGCCGGTGGCGCCGTTGGGGTGAAGCCGCGCCGCCGCATCCCAGAAATTCTCGGGATGTTTGTGCTGGCAGACAAAAAAACCCGCCTCGGGCATGTCGGCGCATTCGGCAAAGGCCAACGAGAACGCGACCTCCACCTCGCGCCCCTGCCGCATCCCCAAGCGGGCAAAATCGAAGCGGGGGAACGCGCCGAGACCCTTGGCGGCAAAGGCGAGCCTATCCGCCTCGGCGTCGGCCGAGCGCAGCGCCACCATCGCCAGTCCCTCGCGGCGAGCCAGAAACTCGGCGAGAAAGCCGGCGAACGGAAACACGGGATCGTCAGGCGCGGGCTTCACGAAACCTTCGCCGAGCCCGACCAGTTCGAGGAAAACCCCGTCGAACTGGATGATGTGATTCTCCGTGCCCCAGGGATGCCGGTTGCGCGGGCCGACCCGAAAGCCGAGCTGAGAATAGCGTTCAGCGCCGGCCGCGAGGTCGCGGCAGGCGATGACGATATGGTCCAGCGCCCGGGGCACTCAGGCAGTCTGCTTGAGCTTCACCACATTATGCAGCGTCTCGTCGGCGTTCTCGAAGAACCGGCGCACGCCGCGCGCGGCCTGACGGATGCGCTGCTCGTTCTCGACCAGCGCCAGCCGCACATATTCGTCGCCATGCTCGCCGAATCCGATGCCCGGCGCGACCGCCACATCGGCCTTTTCGATCAACAGCTTGGAGAATTCGAGACTGCCGAGATGGCGGAATTTCTCCGGCACCGGGGTCCAGGCGAACATCGACGCGCGCGGGCTTTCGATCGCCCATCCGGCGGCGGTAAAACTCTCCACCATCACGTCGCGGCGGCGTTTGTAAGTCGCGCGCATTTCGTCGATGCAGGCCTCCGGCCCGTTCAGCGCGGCGGCGGCGGCGACCTGGATCGGCGTGTAGGCGCCGTAATCGAGATAGGACTTCACCCGCGCCAGCGCCGCCAGCAACCGCTCGTTGCCGACCGCGAAGCCCATGCGCCAGCCCGCCATCGAAAACGTCTTCGACATCGAGGTGAACTCGACCGCGACATCGAAGGCGCCCGGCGCCTGCAACACCGAGGGCGGCGGCTCGCCGTCGAAATAGACCTCGCCGTAGGCCAGATCCGACAGGATGAAGATGTCGTGCTTCTTGGCGAAAATAACGAGGTCTTTATAGAAATCGAGTGAGGCGACCATCGCGGTCGGGTTCGAGGGATAGCAGACGACGACCGCGATCGGCTTGGGGATCGAATGCTGGATCGCCCGCTCCAGCGCTGCGAAATATTGCGGGTTCGGCTCAGCCGGCACCGAGCGCACCACCCCGCCCGCCATCAGGAAGCCGAAGGCGTGGATGGGATAGGAGGGGTTTGGCGCCAGCACGACGTCGCCCGGCGCGGTGATCGCCTGCGCCATATTGGCGAAGCCCTCTTTTGAGCCGAGCGTCGCGACGACCTGGGTATCGGGGTTCAACTTCACGCCGAACCGGCGCGCGTAATAACCCGCTTGCGCGCGACGCAGGCCGGGGATGCCCTTGGAGGCGGAATAGCGGTCGGTGCGCGGCTTGCCCACCGTCTCGACCAGCTTGTCGATCACATGTTTGGGCGCGGCGAGGTCGGGATTGCCCATGCCGAGATCGACGATGTCGGCGCCGGCGGCGCGGGCCTTGGCCTTGAGCTTGTTGACCTGCTCGAAGACGTAAGGCGGCAGCCGCCGCGTATTGTGAAAATCCGACATCGCCCCGGGTTCCTCGTGTTCAGCGCCGATTTGGCGCCTGGGGTCGCGCGGAGGGCTGCGAATCCGGCCCCGCGCGCCACGCTTTTAGTGCGGAGCGCGACAAAGGGAAACCCGGTGTCATCCAAAATTCACGCAAGGCGACTCAAACGTAGAGCAACGTGCCGCCGCTGTTGTCGCTGACCACGTTGAAGCTCGCGGCCGTGTAAGCCCCTCCCGTCAGATGGAACGAGGCGATCTGGCTGGCGCCGTTAAACACGCTCAGCACACCGCTGGCGTAGCCGACGCTGGTCGCCGCCTGGCCCATCAGATCAATCACGTCGCCGGCGACGAAATTTTGGACGGCGCCGTTGAAGCTTCCCGGCGAAAACAGCTGCAATGTGTCCGACGCGTCCTGGAACGTCACCGTCTGGCTCGACGAGACGCCGGCGTGGAACGCAAGCACGCCGCCGTTCTGCAAGGTCAGCGAAGTCGTCGCGCTCGACGCGGTGAGCGCGGAATTATAGACGATGCTGTTCCCGCGATCGTTGACCGTCGCCGCCGCCAACGCGCCGTTGACCGTCGTCGCGCCGCCATATTGCGTATAGGCGCTAGCCGTCAGCGTCCCGTTGACGGTCGTGGCGCCGCCATATTGCGTGAAGGCGCCGGTCGCATTGAGCTGAGCGTTGGCGCCGACATAGACTCCAGCGTAGTTCGTGAACACTCCGTTGTCCGACAACGTTGCGACGGCGCTGCCGCCCACGACATTGATCTGCCCAAACAGATTGAAGATGTTCTTGACGCCGACGCTGGAGGCGGCGCTCAGGTTCGTATTGCCGAGAGTGAAAGTTCCCTGATTGTTGAGCGCGCCGTTGAAGGCGACGTTGCTGCCGCCGTCGCCGCCGTAATAGTCGATCTGCGTCGTGCCCAGATTGACGTAGAAGCCCGCCGTCGAGAGGGTGACGCCGCCCTGGCCGAAACCGCTATTGCCGCGCAGAAGAAGCGTACCGCGGTTGATGCCGAGATTGACGATGCCCGAGGTCGGCCCGCCCGCGCCGACGACAATTTGCGCTTGAGCCCCGTCGAGTTCGAAGAATCCACCGCCGGCGATATTCGTGACCCCGAGACCGGAGCCGAAGCTCATCGTCGCCGTCCCGCCGATCCGGATCGGGTTCGACACCACGTTGGGCGAGGCGCCCGACAGCGCCAGCGTCGCGCGCGGCCCCGTCCCGAGGTAGTTGCCCTGAAGCGTAAGACTGCCGCGGTTGTTCAGCGTCGTAGCCTGCACCGTCGTCGCCGCCGACAAGTTCGAGTTGCCGATAATCATCGTCTTCTGGTTGGTAAGCGCGCCGCCGAAGGTGACCGCGCTGCCGCCATCGCTGCCGTAATAGTCGATCTGGGCCGTGTTGGAATTGAGGAAGGCGGTCCCGGTCGTCAGCGCGACGCCGCCCTGTCCAAAACCGCTGTTGCCCCGCAACAGCAGAGTGCCTAGATTGAAGGCGAGATTGGCCAGCCCCGAATTCTGCGCGCCGGCTCCGATGGCGATGTTGGCCTGGGCGCCGTCAAGCTCCAGGAAGCCCTTCGCGGCAATGCCGCCGAACCCGGCGCCCGATCCAAAGTCCAGCTTGGCGTCGCCGCCGATTCGCATCACGCTGTTGGCGCTCGTGGGCGACGCCGCGGTCACGTTCAACGTCGCCGCGGGCGCGCCAACGCCATAGCCGCCCTGAAGCGTAAGCGCGCCGGTGTTGACCAAACTAGCGGCGTTTACGGTCGTCGCGCTCGTGAGATTGCTGTTGCCGATGATGAGGGTCTTGTAGTTGGTCAGCGCCCCGCCGATCGTCAGCGTGCTGCCGCCGTCGCTGCCGTAATAGTCGACTTCGAGGATTCCGGAATTGACCAATCCGCCGGTCGTGGTAACGTTCGCGCCGCCGGCGCCATAGCCGCTGGAGCCGCGCAAAAGCAAGGTGCCGCCGTTATAGGCGAGATTGGCGAGACCCGAATTCTGCGCGCCCGCCCCGATCGACACATTGGCTTGCGATCCGTCCAGTTCGAGCCAACCCGTGGAGACAATGGACGTCAACCCCGCGCCGGAGCCGTAATTCAGCGTCGCATGGCCGCCGATCCGCGTGAAAGCAGCCACCGCGCCGGCGGCCGCGCCGGAGATGTTGAGCGCCGCAATCGGCGAGCCGCCGCTCGCGTAGGCGCCTTGCAGCGCCAGGCTTCCGGAGTTTGTGAAGCTCGTCGCGTTGACGTTCGTGTTGGCCGAAAGGTTCGAATTGCCGATATCCAGTTCGCCCGAATTGAACAGCGCGCCACCGAACGTCACGACATCGCCGCCGTCGCTGCCGTAATAGTCGATCCGCGCCAGATTCGAGTTGTTGAAGCCTGTCATCGTCGTCAACGCAACGCCGGAGCCGAAGCCGTTATTGCCGCGCAACAGAAAAGTGCCGGCGTTGCTGGCGAGAGTCTTCAGCGCGGAATTCTGGCCATTCGATGCGATCGCGACGCTGGCGGCGCCGCCGTCGAGTTCGAGTTCGCCGCCATAGGCGATTGAGGTGATCGCGCCGGAGGCGAAGTCAACCAGGCCGTTTCCCGCGACGCGCAGATAGCCTGTCTGGGCGGAGGTCGCCGCCGCATTCACCATCAGCGCGGCCTGCACAAATCCCGCGCCGCCCGTGCGCTGGGAATCAACGTAGATCTCGCCGTTGTTCGCAAGGGAGCTGACCGTCAGCGTGGTGTTGGCGCTGAGAAAATCATTGCCGATTTGCACAAAGTCCTCGTTGGTGAACAGCCCTGTGTCGGTGAAACTGCTCGCGCCGTAGCCGCCGAAATAGTCGAGCAGGAACGTGCCGTAATTGGTGAAATTGGCCGTCGTGGTGACGGAGGCGCCGCCGGGGCCGGAAGACGCGCCGCCCTCCTCGTCAAACACGCCGTAGTTGCTGGAGAGAGAGCTGAGCGCGGAATTGCTCGCGCCGGCGCCGATCGAAATGCGCGCTTGCTGCCCGGCGAGCTGGATCTCGGCTCCCGCGTCGATCGAATTGACGCCGCCGGAACTGAAGATCACGTCGGAATCGCCGTGGATGTAGATCTTGCCGGTCCAGGTCGACGGCGCGGCGGCAAGCACGTTGAGCGTCGCCTGATTGGTCGTTCCGAGCGTCCCATTGCCCCAAAGATTGATTGACCCCTGATTGACGAGGTTGTTGACAGTCAGCGTCGAATTGGCGCTGAGCCCAGTATTCCCCAGTACAAGGTCATCGACGTTCGTCAGCGTGCCGCCGATCGTCATCTGGCTGGCGCCGTCGCCGAAGTTGGCGTCGAGGTGGAGTAAACCGCCGTTGAACAGATTTGTGGTCGTGCTGACGCTCGCCCCACCGGGGCTGGAGCCCCAGTTTCCGTGCAGGTCGAGCGTGCCGAGGTTCGTCGCCAGCCCCGTCAATGCGGAATTGGTCGTCCCCGCGCCAATCGAGACGCGCGCCTGTTGCCCGTCGATCTGCAACCCCGCGCCGCTGCTGATTGTCGTGACGCCACCCGAGGCGAATTCGAGCAGGGAATCGCCCTGAAGGTAAGTCTTTCCGGTCAATACGGTCGGCGCGGCGCTCAGAACGTTGAGCGTCATCTGGTTGGTCGTACCCAGCGTTGCATTGCCGACGAGACTCAGCGCGCCATTGGCGCCATAGCTTCCATAATGTCCAACCGTGACGGCCACCGAAACGGAAAGGCCACTGTTGCCGAAAGTGGCCGCGCCGTAATTGGCGAATGTCCCCGAGGAGATATTCACCGCGCTTCCGCCGTCGCCGAAATTGGTAGCGACGGAGAAATTTCCGTAGTTGGTCAGATTGGCCGCGGTCAGGCTTCCCGCGCCTGCTATGAACAGCGTCGGCGACAGGGCGCCGCCGATCACGATCGTCCCGGCCACGCCGTTGGTGTTCAAGGTGACCGTGCCGGTTTGTATCAGCACGTCATTGGCGGCGGTGGGCGCGGCGCCTAGCGACCAATCGCCGAGGTTGGAGCTCCAATTTCCACTCCCGTTCCAAATATTGGTAGCCATAGCCAACCTCTTTCCTAGGGTTCGCTGTTTAAGAATTCGAGAAGGCGAACGCGCCGCCGCGGCGGATATCGTTCATCGCCAACGGATTGCGAAGGCGCCGGCGGCCCTCAACTCATCAAAATCGCATTCAAAACGCTATGTGAGGAATGGCTGTTTGTAAATATAGATTGGAGACCTAGGTCGACGTGCAAACGGCCTAAGACAGGTCTTAACTCTCAAGGGGATTTGTGTTGCGCTTTTGCGCCGCCGGCCTTCGACGCTCCGGGAGCGTGGTGGGTCGCCGAAGCCCGCTCAAGATCGGCGTCCATCGCCTTCAACTGCGCCGGCGTCTTGATCGTCGAGCGCGGTTCTTCGGGCAGAGAGAACACGGGGATGGCGGCGAGCTCCCCGGTGGGGCGCGTCGACTTGACGAAATCGGGCGGATCGGCGGGCGTCGCCATCAGGCCGGTCGATCTGGCGAGCGAATCGAACAGCGATTCCGCCGCCGCCGATGTTGCGGCGAGCGCGCAGACGATCGCGACCAAAATCCTCATTTTTCGCTTATCCCAGGCACGATCGCCAAAAGACGGACTGGCGTCACAAACCGTTGCCAGACTATTATGACCGAAAAGGGATCGGCCGCCAGCCGCGTCTGTAGAGGAAACCCCATGATCGATCGATCCCGCGCCAAAGCGAAGCAAGCCGCGAAAAAGCCGGCCACGCCTGCCGCAAGCGCAGCGCAAGCGCAGACTTCGCCGCCCGCCGCCATAGCCAAAAGCGACCCGAACGGCAAAGGCGTCGCCGCGCCCGCGCCTGAGCCCGCCGAGAAATCGTCGCCGCCCCCGGCCGCCGCACAGCCCGCGGCGGCCGCCGCCCCGCCAGTCCCCAAGCCGGCGCAGGCTGCTCGCGAAACGCCGCTGCCGGACTTCGAGAAACTGTCGCGCAACGTCGCCCGTTTCGTCGAGGAAGGCGGCAAGGCGCTCGCCGCCGTGCTGAAGCCGGGGGAAACCGGCCAGGCCGAGTCGCTGACGGCGAAACCCGAACTCGCCGACGTGTTCACCACGCTCGGCCGCATCGCGGAATATTACGCGATCGACCCCAAGCGCGCGCTCGAGGCGCAGACCGCGCTTTCGACCCCCTTCTTCGCGCTCTGGGGTTCGACGCTGAAGAAGCTCGGCGGCGAAAAGCAACCCGACGTCGCGCCAACCGACGCCGGCGACAAGCGCTTCGCCGATCCCGAATGGCGCGACAATCCCTATTTCGACTTCATCAAGCAGGCCTATGTGCTGACCTCGCACTGGGCCGAAGATCTCGTCAAGCGCGCCGACGAACTTGACCCGCACACACGCGACAAGGCCGCCTTCTACATGAAACAGGTTACGGCGGCGCTGGCGCCCTCCAACTTCCTCGCCACCAATCCCGAATTGTTGCGCACGACGCTGGCCGAAAGCGGCGAGAATCTCGTGCGCGGCATGAAGATGATGGCCGAGGACATCGAGGCCGGCAAAGGCCAGTTGCGCATCCGTCAGGTCGATGCGGCGAAATTCGAGCTTGGGCGCAATCTCGCCGCCACGCCCGGCAAGGTCGTATTTCGCAACGAACTGATCGAGCTGATCCAATATGCGCCCACGACGCCGACGGTCTGCAAGCGCCCGATCCTGATCGTGCCGCCGTGGATCAACAAGTTCTATGTGCTCGATCTCAACCCGGATAAATCCTTCATCCGCTGGGCGGTCGCGCAGGGGTTGACCGTGTTCGTCATCTCCTGGGTCAACCCAGACGAACGCCATTTCGACAAGGGCTTCGAGGCCTATATGCGCGAGGGGATTTTCGCCGCGATGCAGGCGATCGAAGCCGCCACGGGCGAGAGCGACGTCGCCGCGGTCGGCTATTGCGTCGGGGGAACCCTGCTCGCCGTGACGCTCGCCTTCATGGCGCAGATCGGCGACAAACGCATCTCCAGCGCCACTTTCTTCACCACGCAGGTCGATTTCACCGACGCGGGCGATCTCAAGATATTCGTCGACGCCGAGCAGTTGCGCCTGACCGAGAAGAAGATGGTCGAAACCGGCTATCTCGAAGGCTCGCAAATGGCGACCGCCTTCAACATGCTGCGGCCGAACGATCTCATCTGGTCCTATTGGATCAACAATTATCTCAAGGGCAAGGAGCCGATGGCGTTCGACCTCCTGGTGTGGAATTCCGATTCCACCCGGATGCCGGCCGCCAACCACCGTTTTTACCTGCGCCACTGCTATCTGCAAAACGATCTCACCAATGATCGCATGGTGATCGAGGGGCGCACGATCAGCCTAAGCAAAGTGAAAATTCCGGTCTATGACCTCGCCGCGAAGGAGGACCATATCGCACCGGCCCGCTCGGTGTTCACCGGCGCCAAATTCTTCGGCGGCCCGGTGCGCTATGTGATGTCCGGCTCCGGCCATATCGCGGGCGTCGTCAACCCCGCCGACAAGCCGAAATATCAGTTCTGGACCGGCGGCGCGCCGGAGGGAAAGTTCGAGGACTGGGTCGCCAAAGCCACGGAGACGCCGGGCTCGTGGTGGGTCGATTGGATCGCCTGGATCACCGCGCAGGCGCCCCAACGCGTGCCCGCGCGGGAGGTCGGCGGCGGTAAGCTCAAGCCGATCTGCGACGCGCCGGGGGTATATGTGAAGGTGAAGTCCTAAAGCACCCCCCGCCGCGCCAGATGGCGCATCAGCGCGGCGGTCCCGAACTCCCAGCGCGCGCAATCCTGCGCGTGGCGCATCCGGTTGACGAGCCGCCCCAGTTTGTCCGCGCTGACGCTCACGACGTCGCCGACCTTGTGGGTGAATCCCTTGCCGGGCGCGTCGCGATCCTTCACCGGCGCGAACATCGTGCCGAGATAGAGCGCCGCGCCGTCGGGATAGTCGTGATGGACGCCGATCAGTTGCGCGGCCAGATCGGCGGGGTCGCGGCTGATCTCGCGCATCGCCGAGCGGCCCTCCAACCGGAACCCGTCCTCGCCTTCGATATCAAGCGCAATCTCCATCGCGCGCACGTCGTCGAGCGAGAAGGTCGCATCGAACAGGCGCACGAACGGCCCCAGCGCGGCGCTGGCGTTCTGGTCCTTCGCCTTGCCGAGCAGCAGCGCGCTGCGGCCCTCGAAATCGCGAAGGTTCACGTCGTTGCCGAGCGTCGCGCCGACGATTCCCCCGTCGGAGGCGATGATCAGCACCGCCTCGGGCTCGGGATTGTTCCAGTGCGAATGGGCGTGAAAGCCGGCGTCCGCGCCGACCCCCACCGCCGACATCGGCTGCGCCTTGGTGAAAATCTCCGCGTCCGGGCCGATGCCCACTTCGAGATATTGCGACCACGCCCCTTCCGCGATCAGCGCGGCCTTCAGCCGCTCGGCCTCGGGCGAGCCGGGTTTCAGCGCGCGCAAATCGTCGCCGATCAGCCGCCCCATCTCGGCGCGAATGCGCGTGGCGCTTTCCGGGTTGCCGCGCGCGCGCTCCTCGATCACCCGCTCCAGCATCGAGGTGGCGAAAGTGACGCCGGCCGCCTTGATCGCATGGAGGTCCACCGGCGCCAGCAGCCAGGGCTTGGCCGCATCGCGCGCGTCGGGCGCCGAGTTGGCCAGCAACTCCGCCAGCGCCCCGATCCGCTCGCCCCGCGCCGCGCGCAATGCCGAGGCCGGATCGGCCGCCTCGCCGAGATCGCGTATCGTAGGGAATTGCGCGGTCACGTCGAACACCCCCTCGGCGCGGATGGCGACGACCGCCGGGCCGCCGAGGTCGGGGCGGTAGGCGCGGCCGGCGAGTGCGCCAGCGTAACCGTCCAGGGGGAGTATTTCGCTTTCGATCATCAGCGGATAGGGCATGGCGCGTTTCCTCATTTTCCCTCATTTAGCGCTTTGCGCGGGGCCTGTCTGCCTCTAACATGTCAGCGGGAGGCCCGAGCACAGGTGATGAGGCAGGAGCGCGCCAACAGCAAGGCGGGGCAGGTTTACGAGGCGGTCAAGGAAGCGATCCTGTCGGGCGAACTTGAGCCGGGGCAGGCGATCGACAAGCTTAGC
>JANLPL010000330.1:0-4251 GCA_031367195.1 Bradyrhizobium sp. | reverse complement strand
GCGCGCCTGGGCCTCGCTCGTCAGCCGCAACCTCAACATGTTCACGCTGATCGCCATGGGCACGGGCGTCGCCTGGGGTTACAGCCTGATCGCGACCGTCGCGCCCGGCCTGTTCCCGCCGGCGTTTCGTGGCATGGATGGCGGTGTCGCGGTTTATTTCGAGGCGGCGGCGGTAATCACCGTGCTCGTGCTGCTCGGCCAGGTCCTCGAACTGCGCGCACGCGAACAGACCGGCGGCGCGATCCGAGCTTTGCTCGATCTCGCTCCTAAGACCGCGCGGCGTGTCCGTGCTGGCGGCGCGGATGAGGAGATCGGCCTCGATGCGGTTGCGGTCGGCGACCTCCTGCGCGTCCGTCCCGGCGAGAAAGTGCCGGTCGACGGCGAAATGATCGAAGGCCGCAGTTCGGTCGATGAATCCATGGTCACCGGCGAGTCTATGCCGCTCGCCAAAGCGGCCGGCGCGAAGCTGATCGGCGGCACGATGAACGGCACGGGAAGCTTCGTGATGCGCGCCGACAAGATCGGCGGCGATACGATGCTCGCGCAAATCGTCCAGCTGGTGTCACAAGCGCAGAGAAGCCGCGCCCCCATACAGCGCCTCGCCGATCAGGTGGCTGGTTGGTTCGTGCCTTTGGTGATCACCGTTGCGCTCGTGGCCTTCACCGTGTGGGCGATCTGGGGGCCTGAGCCGCGTTTCACCTACGGTCTGGTCGCAGCGGTCTCGGTGCTGATCATCGCCTGTCCCTGTGCGCTCGGACTCGCCACGCCGATGTCAATCATGGTGGGCGTCGGGCGCGGCGCGCAATCCGGCGTGTTGATCAAGAATGCGGAAGCCTTGGAGCGTTTCGAAAAGATCGACACGCTCGTGATCGACAAGACGGGCACACTCACCGAAGGCAAGCCGAAAATGGTTGCGGTGAAGCCCTTCGGCGGCGTTGCCGAGGATGATCTCGTGCGCCTCGCCGCCAGCCTCGAACATGGCAGCGAACATCCGCTGGCCGCCGCGATTGTGGCCGCCGCGAGCGAGCGCAAACTCGCGCTCGCGTCCGTCAAGGATTTCGACTCCCCTTCCGGCAAGGGCGTCACGGGAACAATTGAGGGGCGGCGGGTCGTGATCGGCAACCGGCTGATGATGCAGGCGGCCGGGATCGACGTCTCGGCGCTTGAGAAGACAGCTGAAGATTTACGCGGCGAAGGCGCGACGGCGATCTTCGTCGCGATCGACGGCAAGCCGGCCGGCGTGCTGGCGATTGCCGACCCGATCAAAACGACGACGGCCGAGGCGATGCGCTTTCTACGCGATGCCGGAATCCGCGTGGTGATGCTCACTGGTGACAACCGAACGACGGCGCAAGCTGTCGCGCGCAAGCTCGGCATTGCCGATGTCGAAGCCGAAATCCTCCCCGAGGACAAGGCTAAGATCGTCGAGCGGTTGCGCAAGGAAGGACGGATCGTCGCCATGGCCGGCGATGGTGTCAACGATGCGCCGGCGCTCGCCGCCGCCGATATCGGTATCGCCATGGGGACGGGAACTGATGTCGCGATTCAAAGCGCCGGTGTCACACTGCTGAAGGGCGACCTTCAGGGGATCGTGACAGCGCGCCGGCTGTCACAAGCGACGATGAGCAACATCCGGCAAAACCTGTTCTTCGCCTTCATCTACAACGCCGCCGGCGTCCCGATCGCCGCCGGCATTTTGTACCCGGTTTTCGGTCTGCTGCTGTCGCCGATCATCGCCGCCGCCGCCATGGCGCTCTCCTCGGTCAGCGTCATCGGCAACGCGCTCAGGCTCCGGCGGGCGAAGTTGACGTCATGACTGCCGTCTCCGACAGCCGGTCGCGCGCACGGGATGCGCCCGAGGCACGGTACAGCCTTGTTCAGATTGTGCTGCACTGGCTCGTCGTATTGCTGGTCGGCGAACAATATGTGACCAGCGCGGCGATCCTGCGTACGCACGGCTATCGCCCGCTGGGCAAGCCGCCGGAACCGCTCGATATGACACTGCACTCGGTGCATACGCGGATCGGTTTGGCGATGTTTGCGCTTGTCGCCGCGCGCCTTGCGCCGCGGTACGTGTGGGGGACGCCCGCCTGGCGGATATCTTTGTCGCCGTGGCGCGCGCGTCTGTCCGCAGCCGTCCAATATGCGCTCTACCTCGTTCTTCTCGGCGAAGCGGCGGCCGGAGTCATCGCGAGCTATTTCTGGTGGCCCATGAGCGTCGTTCACAAGGCGCTGTTTTGGGCGCTCCTCGCTCTCGTCACGATCCATCTCGGCGGCGCGGCGCTGGCGTTCGCCGCCCGTCCACGCGAGACCCTGTATCGGATCACAGCGATCCTGGCCCCGACGAAACGACCGAAAGACCGGAAAATAGGAGAAGCCCGATGATGAACGGTTACGGCATGATGGGCGGCGGCATGTGGGGCATAGGCCTTGTCTGGCTTGTCGTCCTTGTTGTCCTGGTCCTTGGCGCGGCGGCGTTGATCAAATACCTGCGCAACTGACGCACGTTCCATTCGCATGTCGAGAGGGTGCCAGGCGGGGCACGTGGCTCCTTCTTGCGCATTGAAGCTCTAGCCGAAGCGGAAGGCACTAAATTGGAAAGATTGGGTCGATCCCCAAGGTGTCGTATGAATGTGCCTGCGGGTTTCGATTAAATCGAACTCTTGGCCGAGCGTCTGCGCGAGCGTTTCGGCGTCATAGCGCATGATCGGAAGGCCGCTGCATCGCTCCGGCCCATCTGGTGCGAAAGTGGCGACAATTGCGTGTCCACCCACCCGCAAAGCCTTTTTCATGCGAACGATATAGGCCGCGCGGTCGCGTTCCTCGGTCAGAAAATGGAAAGCCGCGCGGTCGTGCCAAATGTCATAAACCTCTGTCGGCCCCCAAAGCGTGACGTCCTCGACGATCCACTTGACCTTTTCTGCCTGCGCGCCGAGGCGGGCCTTGGCGGCTTCCAAGGCATCTCCCGATAAATCGAGAACGCAGAGCGCCCGAAATCCCTTCGCCAAAAGACTATCGACAAGACGCGAGGCTCCACCGCCAATATCGATGATCGACGTTTCGGGCGTAGCCCCGACCGTCGCGATCAACTCAAGCGAAGGAGCTGGATCGTCCTGAAACCAACTTACTTCGTTCTCCCCTTTGGTGGTGTACACACCTTCCCAATGGGCGTGACGGCTCCCGGTCTCCAAGGTCTGCTCCTTCACCATTATTAGGTTCTCTCAACATGGTCGCCGCCCCGATTCTTTGCAAGAAATTCACATCGAAACCGTCGGTGTTTGCGCCCGCCGCGTTGCTCCGGGAAGCCCGAAGGCAGAAGGGACTTGGCAATAACGATGTGCCGCCGGTCTGCGTCCTCGATCCGGACGGCGATCTCGTTCGCCAGTTGCGCCAGCGCGGCGAGGTGCGGCCTTTCGCCGATTGGCCGTGTTACCATACGGAACTCTACACTTTTGAGCTTGCCGGTCAGCGCGTCGGCATTGTGGGCTGTGTCGTCGGCGCGTCCTTCGCCGTGCTGGTCGCGGAAGAATTATTCGCCTGCGGGTGCCAGTTGCTGGTGAGTTTAACTTCGGCGGGGCAGATTACCTCCGCTGGAAGTCCTCCGTATTTCGTAGTGATCGACCGTGCCTTGCGCGACGAAGGTACAAGCTATCACTACGCTCCGCCTTCCGAATTTGCGCATGCGGACCCCAAATTGGTGACGGCGGCGGCGGCGGCCTTGGCCGAAATTGGGCCGCATTGCGTGGTGGGTGCAAGCTGGACAACGGACGCGCCCTTTCGGGAAACGGCGGAAGCCATAGACGATGCGCGAAGCCGGGGAATTCTCGCCGTCGAGATGGAGGCTGCCGCCTTGTACGCCTTTGCCGCAGCAGCAGGGGTTCGGGTGCTATGCCTCGCCCATGTCACCAACACGATGGGACAAACCGGAGATGATTTCGAGAAAGGCGAAGCGGACGGAACGCGCGACGCCTTGGCCGTCCTTACCGGTATTGTGAGCGCGCTGCAGGCACGGTAATCAACTTTGGGGTCGGCGCAGAGCTAGCGAAGGCCGCGGCTGCCTTACTCAGCCGGCCCTTGAACAAGTTGCGCCTGACCGGGCTCGCCTTCAACCGCATTCGCTTCCGTTTTCGGCAGATTCCATCCTTTGACGAGCGCATAGATGGCAGGGATGACGATGAGCGTCAGCAAGGTCGACGAGACCATGCCGCCGATCATCGGAACGGCGATCCGCTGCATGACCTCCGAGCCGGT
>JANLPL010000343.1:0-7539 GCA_031367195.1 Bradyrhizobium sp. | reverse complement strand
ATGATCCTGCATCGCGCGGCGGCCGAGCCGTGGACCGTCACCTTGATTGAAACCGGCGAGACGACGCAGATCGGCGGTCGCATCAAGCGCATTCTGCCCCATCTCGCCGGCGACGACGCGTTCTGTCTCACCTATGGCGACGGCGTCGCCGACGTCGACATTCCCGCGCTGATCGCCGCGCACAAGCGCAGCGGGCGGCTCGCCACCGTCACCGCCGTGCGCCCGCCCGGCCGCTACGGCGCGATCCTGGCCGAGGGCGACCGCGTCACCGGCTTTCAGGAAAAGCCGAGGGGCGACGGCGGTTGGATCAATGGCGGCTTCTTTGTGTGCTCGCCCAAGGTCGGCGAATATATCGAGGGCGACGCGAGCGTGTGGGAGCGCGAGCCGCTGGAGCGGCTGGCGGCCGAAGGCCAACTCGGCGTCCACTATCACGACGGCTTCTGGCAGCCGATGGACACGTTGCGCGACCGCCGGCAGCTTGAGGAATTGTGGGCCTCGGGCAAGGCGCCGTGGAAGATCTGGAAGGAGCCTGGCGCTTGATTGACCCGCGCGCGCCCATGAAGATACTCGTCACCGGCAATCAAGGCTATGTCGGCCCGGTGCTGGGGCGCCATCTGCGCCGCGTCTTTCCGCAGGGGCAACTGATCGGTTTCGACACCGGCTATTTCGCGCTCTGCACGACCAACGCTCACATGGACCCGGATCGGATCTATGACACGCAGTTGCACGGCGACATGCGCGACCTCGACGCCTCTGCTCTGGCCGGCGTCGATGCGGTGGTGCAACTGGCGGCCATCTCCAACGATCCGATGGGCGCTTCCTACGAAGCCGCGACCGACGCGGTCAATCGCGGCGCTTCGGTGCGTCTGGCGCAGCTTGCGGCGGCGGCTGGTGTGAAGCATTTCGTGTTCGCCTCTTCGTGCAGCGTCTATGGCTTCGCGCCGGGCGCGGCCCGCAAGGAGAGTGATCCGCTCAACCCGCAGACGGCCTATGCGCGCTCGAAGATCGAGACCGAGCGGGCGCTGGCGGCGATGAATCTTGCCGGCATGACGACGACCTGCCTGCGCTTCGCCACCGCCTGCGGCATGTCAGAGCGGCTGCGGCTCGACCTGGTGCTCAACGATTTCGTCGCCAGCGCCATCGCCGCGCGGAAAATCGCGGTGCTGTCCGACGGGACGCCGTGGCGACCGTTGATTGACGTGCGCGACATGGCGCGCGCAATCGAATGGGCGCTGACGCGACGAAGCGAGAGCGGCGGCGGCTGTCTCAACATCAATGTCGGCGCGGATGTTTGGAACTATCAGGTGCGCGATCTCGCCGCCGCCGTCGCTCAGGCGACGCCCGGCGTGGAAGTTAGTATCAACACCCAAGCGCAGCCGGACACGCGCTCCTACAAGGTCGATTTCGCGCTCTATCGCGAACTGGCGCCCGCGCATCAACCAGAGATGACGCTGCAAGGCTCGATCGCGCTGCTGCGCGAGGGGCTGCTGGCGATGGGTTTCGCCGATTCAGACTTTCGGGCCTCGCCCTATATGAGGCTGAAAATGCTGGAGGCGCATCGCGACGCGGGCCGGCTCGATGCGGATCTGCGCTGGACGCGGCAAGCCTGGGATCGGCCATGAAGTTTCACCAGACCCCGCTCGCCGGCGCGCGGTTGATTGAACTTGAGAAGCGCGGCGACGAGCGCGGCTTCTTCGCACGGCTGTTCTGCGAGCGCGAGTTTGGCGCGGAAGGGTTGGAGACGCGCTTCGTCAACGTCAACAATTCGCTGTCGAGCGGCAAAGCTACGCTGCGCGGACTGCATTATCTGATCGGCGAGGCGGCGGAAGTGAAGCTGGTGCGCTGCATCAGTGGCGCCTTGTGGGACGCGATCCTCGATCTGAGGCCGGGCTCGCCCACATTCGGGCGCTGGTTCGGCGAGACGCTGAGCGCCGACAATCGCCTGATGATGTATGTCCCGCGCGGTTTCGCCCATGCGATCCTCACGCTGGAGCCCGACACGGAGGCGCTTTATCTGGTCAGCGCGCATTACGCGCCGGCGAGCGAGCGCGGCGTGCGCTGGGACGATCCGCGTTTTGACATTCGCTG
Source organism: Bradyrhizobium sp. (assembly GCA_031367195.1). GTDB lineage: Bacteria > Pseudomonadota > Alphaproteobacteria > Rhizobiales > Beijerinckiaceae > Roseiarcus. The sequence goes on along the minus strand of JANLPL010000343.1, from coordinate 5,451 downwards.
GCCGATCGCACCGCGGGAAATCTCGGCCAAGGACGCGGGCTGGGCCGATTTCGATTCCGCCGCGCATGACGCCGAGCAAATGCGGGCCTATCCGTGAAAGTCCTGTTCACCGGCGCCAGTTCGTTCACCGGCTTCTGGTTCGTCGGGCGGCTGGCGGCGGCTGGCGCGGAGATCGTCGCACCGCTGCGCGGCGCGCCGGAGACTTACGAGGGCGTGCGCGCCGAGCGGGTGCGCTGGCTGTCGCAATGGGCGCGGCTCGTGCCCCGTTGCGCGTTCGGCGAGCCGGCGTTTCTCGATCTGATCCGCGCTGAGCGTTTCGATGTTTTGTGTCATCACGGCGCGGAATCGCGCGGCTATCGAGAGCCGGTTTTCGACGTCGCCGCCGCGCTCTCCGCCAACACGCGCGATATCGCTGAGGTTTTCGCGCTCCTGCGCGAGCGGGGCTGCAAGGCGGTCGTCGCTACCGGCAGCGTGTTCGAGGCCGACGAGGGCGCGGGACCATCGCCGCGCCGCGCGTTCTCGCCCTATGGCCTGTCAAAGGGGCTCACCTGGCAGACTCTCAAATATTGGGGCGAGGCGCTGGGCTTGCCCGTGTCGAAATTCGTCATCGCCAATCCGTTCGGCCCTTACGAGGAGCCGCGCTTCGTCAATTACGTCGTCGGACGCTGGGCCAAGGGCGAGGCGGCCGAGGTGCGCACGCCCAACTATCTGCGCGACAACATCCATGTCGATCTGCTCGCCATGGCTTACGCCCAATTCGTGACGGAGGCGGGCGCGGGCGGGCCGGCGCGGCGATTCGGCCCCTGCGGCTATATGGAGACGCAGGGCGCCTTCGCCGAGCGGCTTGGCCGCGAGCTTGCGCCCCGGCTTGGGCTGGAGGGCCGGGTCGTCGCGCTGGAGCAGACAGCTTTCGACGAACCGCTCGCCCGCCTCAACGCCGACTTCATCGACGCCGCCGCGCTCGGCTGGCGCGAGGACAGGGCCTGGGACGCGCTCGCCGGCTTCTATCGGCAACAGGGTTTCGGCTGGACGGCGAAGAGCCCGTCGGCGCCTGCGGCGTCGACCGAGCCCGCCGAGACGCCGCTCCGAACCGAGCGGCCGCCGCCGCCGTTGACCTATTTGCAGGGCGCGATTGACGTCGTCTCGCATACGCAGGTTTCGGGCTGGCTGACGGACCGCATGGGCGCCAATCCTCGTTTCATCAGCGTTTCCGTCGACAATTCCGAGCAGGGCGCGCTTCGCGCCGACCTGTTCCGCAAGGATCTGCGCGACCTCAAGATTTCAGACGGCCATTCCGGCTATCGCTTCGCCTTCTCGAGCCCGCTCGACCCCTATTGCGATCACGTGATCCAGGCCGTCGACCGCGACAGCGGGCGCTCGTTCGGGCCGCTGCCGGCTGTGCTCAAGCGGCTGGTCGGCGCGGAAGGCTCGCCGTTCGGCGGCGAGCGCGACGTCTGCGCCGTCAATGTCGGCTGGGCGATTTACGAGGGCGACAAGATCTCGCTGCTCCTCGAAGCCTATGGCCGCGCCGCGCAATTCGGCTTGCCGGAGGGCGACGCCGCCGTCTTCGAGGTCGTTCAGCGGACCAAGCTCGAGCACCGCTACTATCAGGCGCTTGGCATCGAGGCGGTGCGGACGCGGCTGACCGTTCGTCCACACGATCCGTCCCAGCCCGTCGCGATCCGCTTCGCCGAGGCCGCCGCGCTCGATCCGGGCGAACAGGCCGTCTGCGCCAATCTCATCCCCGGCCGGCTGCCCGATTATGTCGCCGGCGTCGAGAAGGAGAACATGGAGCGCGTATCGGGGCCGGGCGAACAGGCCGGGCGCTTCGCGGCCGGGGGGCTGGCGACGGCCTATCGCATTGACGCGCTGGTGCGGCTGCATTTCGGGCGGGCACTGGCCGAGTTCGGCCGCTGCCTCGACTGGGGCGCGGGGGCGGGGCGGGTGGCGGCGCCGATGGCGCGCATTGTCGCGCCGGGTCTCGCCCTGACCGCGACCGACATCGACGTCTTCAACGTGGAGTTCGGCCGCGGGCATTATCCCGACATCGATTATGTCGAGGCGCCGTTCACGCCGCCGGCGCCTTTCGAGGCGGGCGCCTTCGGCGCTATCTACGGCGTCTCGGTGTTCACGCATCTGACCGAAAGCGTGCAATTCGCCTGGCTCGCGGAACTGCGCCGGCTCGTCCGCCCGGGCGCGCCGGTGGTCGTCTCCGTGCACAACGACTACGCCGCGCTACTTGCCGCCGAAACGCAGCCGGAGATCCTGACCGAGATCGTCAAGCGCGGCCTCAGCGACATCGTCCCCGACGGCAATCTCGGGCCGAAGCTGCGGGAGAAGAACTATTACCGCGCCACCTTCCACGCCCGCCGCTATATTCTGGAGACCTGGACGCGGGAGTTCGAGATTCTCAAGATCTACCCCTGCGGCAACGGTTCGACGCAGGATTTCGTGGTGATGCGGGCGAAATAGCGGCCCGCGCCAGAAAAAAGGGCGGCCCGAAGGCCGCCCTCTCCCTAAGCTTGTTGGCTCAGAAGTCCATGCCGCCCATGCCGCCGCCGCCGCCCATCGGCATGGCGGGCTTGTCCTTCGGCAGTTCGGCGATCATCGCCTCGGTCGTCACGAGCAAGCCCGCAACGGAGGCCGCGTCCTGCAACGCGGTGCGCACGACCTTGGCCGGATCGACGATGCCGGCTTCAAACATATCGACATACTGGTCGGTCTGGGCGTTGAAACCGTAGGTCTGCGACTTGTGTTCGGTGATCTTGCCGACCACGATCGAGCCTTCGCCGCCGGAGTTCTGCACGATCTGGCGCAACGGAGCTTCAAGCGCCTTCAGCACGATGTTGATGCCGGCCTGTTCGTCGGCGTTCTCGCTCTTGAGCTTGGCGACCGCGGCCTTGGCGCGCAACAGCGCGACGCCGCCGCCGGGAACCACACCCTCTTCAACCGCCGCGCGGGTGGCGTTGAGCGCGTCGTCCACGCGATCCTTCTTCTCCTTGACCTCGACCTCGGTCGCGCCGCCGACGCGGATGACCGCGACGCCGCCGGCGAGCTTGGCCAGACGCTCCTGAAGCTTCTCGCGGTCGTAGTCCGAGGTGGTCTCCTCGATCTGCGCCTTGATCTGCGCGACGCGGCCCTGGATGTCGTCCTTGGCGCCGCCGCCGTTGATGATCGTGGTGTTCTCCTTCTCGATGCGGACGCGCTTGGCCTTGCCGAGCATCTGCAACGTGACGTTCTCGAGCTTGATGCCGAGGTCTTCCGCGATCATCTGGCCGCCGGTGAGGATGGCGATGTCTTCCAGCATCGCCTTGCGGCGATCGCCGAAGCCGGGCGCCTTGACGGCCGCGACCTTGAGGCCGCCGCGCAGCTTGTTGACGACGAGGGTGGCAAGAGCTTCGCCCTCGATGTCCTCGGCGATGATGACGAGCGGCTTGCCGGTCTGCACGACCGATTCAAGCACGGGCAGCATCGGCTGCAACGAGGAGAGCTTCTTCTCGTGGATGAGGATGTAAACGTCCTCAAGCTCGGCCACCATCTTCTCGGCGTTGGTGATGAAATAGGGCGAGAGATAGCCGCGGTCGAACTGCATCCCCTCGACGACGTCGAGTTCGGTCTCGGCGGTCTTGGCCTCTTCGACCGTGATGACGCCTTCGTTGCCGACCTTCTGCATCGCTTCGGCGATCATCTTGCCGATCGACTTGTCGCCGTTGGAGGAGATGGTGCCGACCTGGGCGATCTCGCTAGAATCCTTGATCTTCTTGGCGCGGGCGGCGATGTCCTTGACGGCTTCGGCGACGGCGAGATCGATGCCGCGCTTGAGATCCATCGGGTTCATGCCGGCGGCCACGTATTTGTGGCCTTCGCGAACGATCGCCTGGGCGAGCACGGTGGCGGTGGTGGTGCCGTCGCCGGCGTTGTCATTGGTCTTGGAGGCGACTTCGCGCACCATCTGGGCGCCCATGTTCTCGAACTTGTCTTCGAGCTCGATCTCCTTGGCGACGGTGACGCCGTCCTTGGTGATGCGGGGAGCGCCGAACGACTTGTCGAGGATCACGTTGCGGCCCTTGGGGCCCAGCGTCACCTTGACAGCGTTGGCGAGAATATCGACGCCGCGCAACATGCGGTCGCGCGCGTCCTGGGAAAAGCGTACGTCTTTAGCGGCCATGTTTTAGTTCCTGCCTTTTTGGATGGATTTAGAAAGGGTGGCGGCTTAAATCAGCCGACGACGCCCATGACGTCGGACTCTTTCATGATCAGAAGTTCCTGACCGTCGATCTTGACCTCGGTGCCCGACCACTTGCCGAACAGCACGCGGTCGCCCTTCTTGAGGTCGATAGGAATTAGCTTGCCGCTTTCGTCGCGGGCGCCGGGGCCGACGGCGATCACTTCGCCCTCTTGCGGCTTCTCCTTGACGGTGTCGGGAATGATGATGCCGCCCTTGGTCTTCTCTTCGCCTTCGATGCGCTTGACGACGACGCGGTCATGTAGGGGACGAAATTTCATTGGCGCTTCCTGAATCTTGGTGCGCCGACGGCGGAGCGTCGGCTTGGAGGCGACGCGGGGACACACGGGAGGTGTGTGGCAGCGGGCGTCCGTCAGATAGGCGTGGCAACTGGCGCCGTCAAGGGACCGTGTTATGAGTTTGCGGCGGGAGTTAAAATTGTAGCTTCGGCCTACGCATTTTAAGGGGCAAAATAGACCATGGGGCGAGGATTTTGGAGTCCATTCTCGAACGAGCAGAGTGTCGCGCGCGGCGAGATCAGATTTTGGGCGATCGTCGAGACGCTTGTGGCGATGGCCGTCTTCTGGTGGGTCGCGATCCGTTACGAGACCTTCCTGTTGCTGACCACAAGCCTGTTTGTGGCGCCGTTGCTGCTGCTACGGTCTGAGGAATCGACCCGGCTCGGTGTGAAGTGGCTCGACGAGGGGATGTTTCCCCCGAGGTGGCCGGACGATCCCGAAGCGCGCAAGGATGCTGGGAAACGCTACGAACGGCGCTGGATCGGAGTTGGCGCCGTGATCGGCGTCGTGGTGGGACTCGGCTTGGGCTATCCGGCCGCGAAGTTCTTTCTGGTCGGACACGAAGGTTGGGCCGGATTCGGCAGAGGTTTGCTCGCCGGCTTCGCAATTTCGAGTATTTCGGTAGCGTTAGCGGTAGCGGTAGCGGGAGCGGTAGCGGTAGCGGTAGCGGTAGCGGGAGCGGGAGCGGTAGCGGGAGCGGTTGTCGCGTTTTTCTTCCTGCCTGGAGCGTTCGCGGGCGTTTTGGTTGCGACCGTCCTCATTCGCATAGGCGCCACGGCTTGGCATGTGCGCGCGGGATATCTACGTCTGCCGACGAATGTTCAACGCCTCGCCTCGTGCATGGCGCCGTTCCAGCAACCGGAGCTGCTTCCCGGATTGCCCGCCGACCATGATTTCCAATTCAGATCCTACCTCACACAAGCGTTC
>JANLPL010000247.1:0-1809 GCA_031367195.1 Bradyrhizobium sp. | reverse complement strand
GTGCATCAGGCGCTCGATCTGGATGCGCTCGAAGCCGAGTTGCGTAGCGCCGGCTACGCGCCTTTGCGGGCACACAGCGCGGCGCGGGATCGGGCCGCCTATCTCACGCGCCCGGACCTCGGGCGCCGTCTCGACGACGAGAGCGCGCGCCGGCTGATTGCCCCGCCGCAAGCAGCGCAAATCGTTGTCGCAATCGCGGATGGGCTGTCCGCGGTCGCCGTTCAAAAGCATGCGGTTCCGCTCTTGGCCGCGCTGCGTGCAATCGCGCCCGAACGCTGGGCCGGGGTGCCGGTGGTCGTCGCCCTGCAGGGACGCGTCGCGCTCGGCGACGAGATCGGCGAGCGCCTCGCCGCCCGGCTCGTCGTGGTGATGATCGGCGAGCGCCCGGGTCTTTCGTCGCCGGACAGCCTCGGCCTGTACATCACGCATGAACCGCGCGTCGGGCGGACGGACGCCGAACGCAACTGCATTTCCAATATTCGCCCCGAAGGCCTGGACTACCCCGCTGCAGCCGCAAAGCTCGACTGGCTGGCGGCAGAAGCGTTACGGCGCGGGGTTACGGGCGTGGGGCTGAAGGACGAGAGAGAACCACAATTGGAAGTAAATGTATTTATAACAGCACAAAATATCCCGGAGATCGGCTACAGCAGCCGATCTCCGAAATGAAAGTCGGACTTTCTACTTCGGGTCGGACGCCAGCTTGCCGCCATTGGCCCAGTCCGATTTCTTCACATCCTCGAAGATCACGTCGACCGATTCGGGCGTGCACTTGAGGGTGCGCACCGCGTCCGCGGTGACGGCAACGGCGAACTCGCGCTTCTGTTCTACGCTACGGCCTTCGAACAGGCTTACGTGGATCAGCGGCATTTAAGTCTCCCTGGTTTGCGGTTCGAAAGTAAACCAATAATCATGATACTTTTACTTCGCCGTTATCTTACCTGCTTGCGGCAATGACGGACCACTTCGATAAGGCACAACCATGGCCTACCAACCGTTCGACCTCACTGGAAAAGTAGCCCTCATCACCGGCGGCAACAGCGGCATCGGCCTTGGCATCGCGATGGCGATTGCACAGGCCGGCGCCGACGTTGCGATCTGGGGCACCAACGCGAAGAAAAACGACACGGCCAAGACCGCGCTCGCGAAGACCGGACGCAAGATCCTCGCCCTCCAATGTGACGTTGGCGATGAGAAGGCCGTCGATGCCGCCATGAGCGCCACCGTCGCGACGCTGGGCCGCGTCGATGGCTGCTTCGCCAACGCCGGGGTGAGCGGGCGCGGCACGGCCTCATTCATGGAAATGACCTCCGAAGAGTGGCATCGCGTGCTGAGGGTAAACCTCGACGGCGCCTTCTACACACTGCGCGCAGCCGCGCGCCACATGGTCGAGCGCGGCGGCGGCGGGGTACTGGTGGGGACGGCATCGCTCGCGGCGATCGAAGGGGCGGCACGCAGCGAACATTATGCGGCCACCAAGGGCGGCATGATCTCGATGGTCCGCGGCCTGGCCGTCGAACTGGCGCGCCACAAGATTCGCGCGCATTCGATCCTCCCGGGCTGGATCGAGACCGACATGACCGCCAATGCGATCGGAAATGAAAAGTTTCGCGACAATGTCCTGCCGCGCATCCCGGTGCGTCGCTGGGGCACCGGCGAGGATTTCGGCGGTATCGGCGTGTACCTGATGAGCTCGGCCTCGACCTATCACACCGGCGACACTTTCCTGATCGACGGCGGCTACTCCCTGTTCTGAGCCCGCGGCCGTGCAGGACACATTGCTCTACCTCTCGGAGGCCGATGTCGCGGGCG
>JANLPL010000245.1:0-13557 GCA_031367195.1 Bradyrhizobium sp. | reverse complement strand
CGATGTACATGGGCGGATGATAGCACAAGACCGCATGAATTCAACAAAAACATCTGATTTACATGGCTACAAATCGCGCTTATAAAAACATAAACCATATAAATATCAATATCTTAATGCATACGGAAGAAAGAAGCTCCGACTAAATGATGGCAACGGTCGACTGCGAACATAGTGCGCGATTGAAGATTTTTGGACACGACCCCGAACGACCGCAATAGGTCGACTTCGGCCCGTCCGGGAGGGAACCGAGCGTCAGATTTTGACCCCTAGCCAGTCAGCTTGCGATATTCCGCCACCAGCCCCGCCGTCGAGCTATCCAGCTTCTCCGTGCTGGCGTTCGGATCGGCAACCACCGGCGCCAGCCGCGAGGCCAGTTCCTTGCCGAGTTCGACGCCCCATTGGTCGAACGGGTTGATGTCCCAGATCGCCGCCTCCACAAACACCTTGTGTTCGTAGAGCGCGATCAACCGGCCGAGCATTCGCGGGTTCAGTTCGCGATAGAGCAGCGTCGAGGACGGCCGCCCGCCGGAGAACCGCTTGTGCGGCGCCAGCCGCGCCGCCTCCGCTTCCGCCATGCCTTGCGCGACCAGCATCGCCTTGGCCTGTTCGGCGGTGCGGCCGCGCATCAGCGCCTCGCCCTGCGCCAGACAATTGGCGACCAGCAATTCGTGATGCGCCTTGTCGGCGTTTGTCGGCTTGGCGGCGACCAGAAAATCGACGGGAACAATCTCCGTGCCCTGATGCAGCAACTGGAAGAACGCGTGCTGGCCGTTGGTGCCGGGCTCGCCCCACACCACCGGGCCGGTCGCCTCCGTCACAGCGGAACCGTCGATTTCGACGCCCTTGCCGTTGCTCTCCATCTGCAATTGCTGGAGATAGGCGGGAAAGCGCCCGAGCCGCTGATCGTAGGGAATCACCGCCTGCGTGGCGTATCCCAGCACGTTGCGGTTCCACACCGACAACAGCCCCATCAGGACAGGTATGTTCTGGCGCGGCGGCGCGGTGCGGAAATGCGCATCGACCTCATGCCCGCCGAGCAGGAATTCCTCGAAATACGCCGGCCCGATGGCGATGGCGAGCGGCAGGCCGATGCTCGACCAGATCGAATAGCGCCCGCCGACCCAATCCCAGAAGCCGAATACCGCGTCGCCGTCGATGCCGAACTCGCGCACCTTTTCCAGATTGGTCGAGACGGCCGCGAAATGATCGCCGACCGCCGCATCCCCCACGCTCGCGGCCAGCCACGCCCGGGCGGAGCGCGCATTGGTCATGGTCTCCTGCGTGGTGAAGGTTTTCGAGGAGACGATGAACAACGTGCGCGCCGCGTCGAGTCCGCGCAAAGTGTCATAGAGATCGGCGCCGTCGACGTTGGAGACGAAATGACAGCGCAGTTGCGGCTGGCCGAACGGGCTCAGCGCCCGCACCGCCATCGCCGGCCCGAGGTCGGAACCGCCGATGCCGATATTGACGACATCGGTGAAGGGCTGGCCGAGCGCGCCGCGGATGCGCCCCCCGCGCACGTCGCCGGCGAACTCCAACATCCGCGCGCGCTCGGCCGCGATGTCGGGCGCGACGTCATGGCCCGCGACCAGGACCGGCGCGCCGTCGAGATCGCGCAACGCCGTGTGCAGCGCCGCGCGCCGCTCGGTCGGGTTGACGATGGCGCCGGCGAACATCGCGTCGCGCCTGGCCTCGACCTCCGCGGCGGATGCCAGCGCCAGCAGTTGCGTCATCGTGTCGGCGAACACGCGCTGCTTGGAATAATCGAACAGCAGATCGTCGAGCGTCGCGTGAAAGCTGGCGAAGCGCTGCGGGTCGGCGTCGAAAGCGGCGCTTAAGGGTTGCGACAGCACGACGTCGCGCCCCGCGCGCAGCGCGGCTAAGGCTTCTGACACGGACGGTTTCATGGCCTCGCTCCCACAAGAATCGCGGCGAATGTGACGACCCGCCTCGCCGATTGCAATACTCACGTCTGCGTGAGAAGCGCCTCCTGCGCGGCGGCGACGTCGTCGGCCATCGCGCGCTTGAGTTGATCCAGCCCGTCGAATTTCAGCTCCGGCCGGATGCGCGCGACCAATTCGACTTCGAGCGTGCGTCCGTAAATATCCTCGTCGAAATCGAACAGGAACGTCTCCAGCAACGGCGCGCCGTGATCGACTGTCGGCCGCACGCCAAAACTCGCGACCCCGCCGAAACATCGCTCGCCCAGCCGCGCGCTGACGGCATAGACGCCGAAGGCCAGCCGATTGGTGGGGGGAAGCGCGATGTTGGCGGTCGGCACGCCGAGCGTTCGCCCCAGCCTCTGCCCGCCGACGACTTCGCCGCTGACGCGATAACGTCGCCCCAGCATATGCGCCGCCAAAGCGACGTCGCCGCGCTCCAGCGCCCGGCGAATCGCGGTGGAGGAGATCGCTTCGCTCCCCTCCTCCACCTTGTCGGCGATCACGACGGCGAAGCCGAACCGCTCCCCCGCGCGCTGGAGAAACTCGGGCGAGCCCGAGCGGCCCTTGCCGAAGTGGAAATCCGCCCCGACCACGACCGCGGAAAGATCGAGCTGGCGCACCAGCACCTCCTCCACGAACGCTTCTGCGCTCAGCGAGGCGAGCGTCCCGTCGAAACTCAGCGAAACGATCCCGTCCGTCCCGCCTTGCGCAATCGCCGCCGCCTTTTCCGCAAACGGCGTCAGGCGGAACACGACCGGACGGCCGGCGAAAAAATCGGCCGGGTGCGGCTCGAAGGTCAACGCCGCGCTGGCGACGCCCGCGCCCTTCGCCCGCGCGCGGGCGAGCCCGAGCACGGCCTGGTGGCCGCGATGCACGCCGTCGAAATTGCCGATCGCAAAGACCGCGCGCCGCAATGCGGGCGGCGGCTCGACCGGATCGACGGCGACGACGAAGTTTTGCGCGATGGCGTTCAAGGAGCGGCCCCGTTTGGCCGGCGTGACTTGCCCCGAGCCGGGGCGCCCGGTCAAGGCTCGCCCGACCGCGCCGGCGATGCTATGGAGCGGCGATGCGAGGAGACAACCCCATGGCCACCGGATTTTTCGGCGACATCGCGCCGATCGTTTACGAAGGCGCGACCAGCGAGAACCCGCTCGCCTATCGCCATTACGACGCCACCCGCGTGGTGATGGGCAAGACCCTCGCCGAGCATCTGCGGCCCGCCGTCTGCTACTGGCACAATTTCGCCTGGGCCGGTTCCGACATGTTCGGCGTTCCCACCTTCGAGCGCCCGTGGTTCGCCGAGACCATGGCCGCCGCGCGGATCAAAGCCGATGTCGCGTTCGAGATGTTTTGCCTGCTCGGCGTCCCCTTCTTCACCTTCCACGACCGCGACGTGGTCCCCGAAGGCGCGGGTCACGCCGATTTCAGCCGCAATCTCTCGGAGATGACTGAATATTTCCAGGAGAAGATGAAACAGACCGGCGTCAAGCTGTTGTGGGGCACCGCCAACCTGTTCAGCCATCCCCGCTATATGGCGGGCGCGGCGACCAATCCGGACCCCGACGTGTTCGCCTACGCGGCGGCGCAAGTGAAGAACGCGCTCGACGCCACGAATAAGCTCGGCGGCGATAATTACGTGCTGTGGGGCGGCCGCGAGGGCTACGAGACGCTGCTCAACACCGACATGAAGCGCGAGATCAACCAGCTCGGCCGGTTCCTGTCGATGGTGGTGGAATACAAACACCGCTCCGGCTTCAAGGGCACGCTGCTGATCGAGCCCAAGCCGCAGGAGCCGACCAAACATCAATACGACTACGACGTCGCCACCGTGTACGGCTTCCTGCAAAGATTCGGGCTGGAGAAGGAGGTGAAGGTCAATATCGAGGTCGGCCATGCCTATCTGGCCAAACATTCGTTCGAGCACGAGGTCGCCACCGCCGCTTCGCTAGGAATTCTCGGCTCCGTCGACGCCAACCGCAACGATCTCCAGTCAGGCTGGGACACCGACCAGTTCCCCCACAACGCCGCTGAACTCTTGCCGGCGATGTATTGCATCCTGCGCTCGGGCGGCCTCGGCAATGGCGGCTTCAATTTCGACGCCAAGGTGCGCCGCCAATCGACCGATCCGGTCGATCTGCTCTATGGCCACATCGGCGGCCTCGACGTCTGCGCGCAGGCGCTGATGGCGGCGGCGCGGTTGATCGAGGACGGCAAGTTCGACGCCTTCCTCAGCGAGCGCTACGCCGGCTGGAGCGACCCCAAGGCGCAAGCGATGCTCGGCCCCGACGCCACGCTCGACGGAGTCGCCGCCCGCGTCGCCGCCGAGGGGCTCGACCCGCGCCCACGCTCGGGGCGGCAGGAATGGGCGGAGAATTTGCTGAACCGGTATGTGTGAGGGAAAGGACGGCGACTTTCCGTCTTGACCGGGCTTGTCCCTGATATCCACGCCGGCGGGTGCAAATCCACAGGGAATGTCTGGCGCTTGCGGCGGCGGGTTGTGTCTTGGTTTGAATATAGCAGAGCGGCAACGCTCACTTCGGAAAATTGCGGAGCTATGCAGCAATACAGGCAATTGCGAACGCCATAAGGGCGCCTGGTGCGGTTGCCGAACAGATAGAATCGGCATTTCCGTTATTGCGGGCGAAGCGAAGCGCTCTACGTTTCCGTCGAGCCGGGCTTTTCCAATTGGTCTGCGATCTCGGCGCGACAGATTGATTCGGCTCACGCTCGCAATAATATTGTTCCAGTTTGATCGGCAGCCGATCCAATACCAACAGCCAGCCGGAAAGACTCAGGGGGGATTCCCGCGGCGGGGCATTTGTGACTCTATGCGGGCTCCGATTGAGAAGCCTTTTCGAAGGGTCAGGCAATAGCCGTTGATCGACTGAATTTGATGGCGGCGGATCGGCGCAAGACGGCATCGCGCGAGAAGAAGGGAGTCGAAAACATCTGGGAATATCTGCACGCCGCGCCTGCCGCCTGTCTGGAAAGGCAAGACGCTCGTCAACGCCATCAATCCGCACATGCCTGGTTATGAAGCGATCGATCCCAACGACCCCAGCAAATATGTCGGCTTCGACTTCTTGCTCGGCGAGGCCATCGGCGCCGGACGGCGCGCGAGATCCCAGCCGTTCCGAGCGGGCGGAAGGACGAAGGCGTCGAACGGCGTTTCCTCGTATAGCGCGGCTGAGAAAGCTGACATTGGCGTTGCTCACCGCATGACGCGGGATCGTGCGCCGTCAGCCCATCACCTCGTAGTGCACCTCGACCGGCTCTCCCCCGTTGATCGGCAGGATGTCCTGCGGGCAGGCCGACATGGCGACGACGACATCCATCTCCGCGCGCAGCACGACATAGTCGCCCGGCTTTGAAACCGGCTCGCACCAGGAGATCTTGCCCGCCGGGCTCACGGGAATGTTCATCCAGAGATTGAGGGGCTGCGGCACTTCGGGAAGAGGCGCATGGATCGCACGCATCGCCGCGATGAGATTGTCGGTGCAATTATCGTGATATTCGGTGCAGCCGAGCAGGCCGTAGCGATAATCGTCGCAGGCGGCGATGATCGTGTCATGAATGCCAGGCGAAGTATCCTCGGCGATGAACAGGATCGGCCTGCGCCGGTTGCTGTAGAGATTGTCGCCTTTGGTTGGGAAGATCTTCCCGAGCGTCGGGCGCGTATGCTCCATCGACATGAATTCGTGCGGGTCGTCGGCGCTGAAGGCCCAGGTGTCGCAGACCTGATGGCCGTGCGTGTTGATGATCTTGATCGATTGGCCGCGCGAAAGGCGAACCGCGCGCCCCTTGCGAGCGGGAACCATGTGAATGTGCGAATGAACCTGCGTCATCGTGTCCTCGTTTCAGCCCGCCGGGCCCCGCGCGTCAGATCGGCGTTTCCGCCTTCAACCGTTCGACCCTTCGGCGCAGCATTTCCAGCGAAGCGAGCATCGCCAGCGAAATGAGCACGAGGATCGTGGCGACAGCCAGAATGGTCGGGCTCACCTGTTCGCGCAAGCCCGACCACATCTGACGTGGAATCGTGCGCTGGTCCGGTTCGGCGAGGAACAGCACGACGACAACCTCGTCGAAACTGGTGACAAAGGCGAACAACGCGCCCGAAATCACGCCGGGCAAAATCAGCGGCGCCTGCACGCTGAAGAAGGCGCGCAGCGGGCCCGCGCCGAGATTGGCGGCCGCGCGCATCAGCGAGCGGTCGAACGAGGTCAGCGTCGCTGTCACCGTAATGACGACAAAGGGCGTGCCGAGCAGCGCATGGGCGAGGATAAGGCCGACGTAGGTCTGGGCAAGGCCTACAGAACTAAAGAAGAAGAACAGGCCCGTCGCGGTAATGATGATCGGTACGATCATCGGCGAGATCAACAGCCCCATGATGAGGCCGCGGAACGGCATTTCCGGGCGCGAGATACCCACAGAGGCGAGCGTGCCGAGCACGGTGGCGACAAGGGTTGACGCGACGCCGACGATGAGGCTGTTGCGTAGCGCCAGCATCCACTGGCTATGGCGCCAGCTGTCGATCATCCAGTTCCAACCAAAGGCGGCCTCCGGCGCGCCCATGCCGTTGGTGAAGATGTCCTTGTACCATTTGAGCGAATAAGCCTCGGGCTTCAACGCGACCATGCCGCTCGTGAAGCTGAAGAAACTCTCCGCATTGAACGAGAGCGGGATGATGACGAGAATCGGCGCGACGAGGAACACGAAGATCGCGCCGCAGATCGTGCGGAAAGCGTAGTGCCAGACGACGTCGAGCGTGGAGGCGTAGGCGGGTAGGGGGGAGCGAAACTTCGCCATGTCAGCCCAGCTTCATTTTGTCGATGCCGACAAGTCGATTGTAAAGCCAGTAGAGCGCGAGAACGCCAATCAGCAGAATCGTGCCGATCGCCGCTGCGAGCGGCCAGTTCAGGGTCTTTTGCATGTGGAAGGCGATGATGTTGGAGATGAGCTGACCGCTTTGTCCGCCCACCAGCGCCGGCGTGATGTAATAGCCGACCGCCAGGATGAAAACGAGCAGGCAACCGGCGCCCAGACCCGGAATCGTCTGCGGGAAATAGACTCGCCAAAAGGCGGTCCAGGGCGTCGCGCCGAGGGAAAGCGCCGCGCGCGTATAATTCGGGTTGATCGCCTTCATCACCGAAAACAGCGGCAGGATCATGAAGGGCAGCAGCACGTGGGTCATGACCACGAGCGTCGCGAACATGTTGTACATCATCTCCAACCGGCCATTTTCGCCGATGATGTGCAGCGCGATCAGCGTGTCGTTGACGACGCCATTTTGTTGCAGCAGCGCGATCCAGGCGGTGGTGCGCACCAGCAGCGAGGTCCAGAACGGCAACAACACGACGATCAGCAGCATGTTCGATGCGCGCAGGGAAATATGGGCGAGCAGATAGGCGACGGGAAAACCGAGCAGCGCGCAGACGAGCGTGACGCCGCCGGCGACCAGCAGCGTGCGGCGGAACAGCATGACGTGCAGCGCCTCGTCCGCATTCTGCGCGCGAATGGAGCCGTCGGCCTGAAGACGAAAATCCAGCGCCTGCAGGAAGAACCGCGGCGAGAGGCTCGGGGACACGATCTTCAATGCGCGCCATATTTCCGGCTGCGCCCAATCCTCGTGCAAAGCCGCGAGGCCGGCGCAAAAGGGCGCCTGGATATCGGCGTTGGCGACTTGCTTGACGCGCGAGAGACTGCCGGCGCGCTCGCGGTTGACAAATGTCGCAATGCGCGAGGGAATGGCGGGATCGACTGCCTTCGCGGCGTGCATCTCCGTGACCAGCGCCTCGCAAAGCGCCTCTGATACAGACGTATCGGCTTTCCAGTCGGCGATCAGCGCGGTCGTTTTGGGGAGGTTGGCGGAGACAAGCGTATTGTAGGCGGCCTGACGCACCAGCGTCAGGATCGGCATGGCGAAGCTGAGCAGAACAAACACGAGCAGCGGCGCGACCAGCAGGAAGGCGCGCAGCTTTCCCCGCCGTTCGGCTCGGGCAAGCCTGCGCGCCAGTCCCTCGGCGCCCAATTCAATAGCTGTCATGGCGTTCGGAAGCGCCCAGGCGCCCCGTCCCTGTGGCGTTATTTGCCGATCCAGCTGACGAAACGCTCGTTGAGCTCGTCATAGTGCTCGGACCAGAACGACACGCTTTGAACGATCGCGTTGCCCATATTGGCCGGGTTGGTCGGCATATTCGGCCCCATGTCGGTCTTGCCGTCCATGAACTTGCCAACCAGCGGCGCCGAGGATTTTCGCGTCGGGCCGTAAGGGATATATTTGGCCTGGTCGGCGAGCGGCTGCGTCGAGGTCGAGAAGGCGATGAAGTCCATCGCGACGTCTTTCTTCTTCGAGCCCTTCAGGATCGCCCACATGTCGAACACCTGCTGCTGGCCGTCCCAAACAATCACGAAGGGTTTGCCTTCGGTGGCCATCGGGGTGAACAGGCGCCCGTTATAGGCGGTCGTCATCGTCACTTCGCCCGAAGCGAGCAGCTGCGGCGGCTGCGCGCCGGCTTCCCACCACACGACCGACCCCTTGATGGACTCGAGCTTCTTGAACGCGCGTTCGACGCCTTCCTTGGTGGCGAGCGCCTTGTAAACGTCGGCGGCCGGAACGCCGTCGGCCATAAGCGCCATTTCGAGATTGACCTTGGCTTCCTTCTTCATGCCGCGCTTGCCGGGGAAGGTCTTGGTGTCGAAAAAGTCGGCGATCTTGGTTGGTTTTGCGCCGGGGAACTTCGTCGAATCGTAGCCATAGATGTTGGCGTAGGCGATCGTGCCGACGGCGCAATCGAGCAGCGCGCCGGGGACGAAGTCGGCCTTGGCGTCGGAGCCGTCGGCGCCCTTGGGCAGTTTGGTCAGGTCGAGCTTCTCGAACAGGCCTTCGTTACAGCCGGAAACGGCTTCCGACGGCTCGACGTCGACGATGTCCCAGGTGACGTTGCCGCTTTGCACCTGCGATTTCACTTCCGCCAGGCCGCCATTGTAGTCGGCCGAGACAATCGTGTTGCCGGTCTTGGCCATCCAGGGCTTCTGATAGGCTTCGGTCTGCGATTTCGTGTAAGCGCCGCCCCACGAAATGACCGTGATCTGGTCGCCGGCCTTAGCCGCAACGACCGTGAAAGCCAGCGTCGCGGCGCTCGCCAGCAGAATGTTTGCAAAGGTCTTCATCGCTAACTCCGTTCTCCCTGCACCGGACGGTTGTCCGGCGCGTCACCCCGGCGGTCCCGCCGCATCCTCCAGTCCGCGACGGCGATTTGGCCGCCGCGAACCGATCTCTCAAATATCAAGCGCCCGGCCGTCATCGACGGACCAGCCGACACGCAACGATTCGCCGATCGCAAATGCCCGGCGGCTCGCTCCATTGCTGAGCTTGACGATGAATTCGTCGTCGTTGAACACATGCATGCGAATGCGGATGTGGTCGCCGAGATAGATGACTTCCGCGATGCGCGCCTCGACAACAACGTCGCTCGCCAGGGGATCGAGCGTGACACGTTCGGGCCGGATCGAGATCTGCGTCGGCTTGCCGACCTTGACCTTCACCGCGAGCGCGGGAACGATCGCGCCTCCGGGCATCTCCACCGCGGCGCGGCCATCGCGAATGGCGCGGGTGACGCCGCGCAGCCGGTTGTTCTCGCCGATGAACTGGGCGACGAAACTGTTGTCCGGCTTCTCGTAGAGATCGGACGGCGTCGCCAGCTGCTGGATGCGGCCGTCGTTGAAAACGGCGATGCGGTCCGACATGGTCAACGCCTCCGATTGATCGTGCGTGACATAGACGATGGTGATGCCGAGCCGCTCGTGCAGATGTTTGATCTCGAACTGCATGTGCTCGCGCAATTGCTTGTCAAGCGCTCCCAGCGGCTCATCCATCAGCAACAGCTTGGGCTCGAACACGAGCGCGCGAGCGAGCGCGATGCGCTGTTGTTGACCGCCGGAAAGCTGGGCAGGCTTGCGGCCCTCGAAGTTTGCCATCCGCACCATATCGAGCGCATTGCGCACGCGCTCGGCCGTCTCCGGCTTGGCAATGCCCCGTACACGCAGGGGGAAGGCGACATTGTCGGCGACCGTCATGTGTGGAAACAGGGCGTAGTTCTGGAACACCATGCCGAGGCCGCGCTTGTGCGGCGGGATGTTGTTGATAAGTTCGTCGTCGAGGAAGATTTCGCCGCTCGTCGCGCTTTCGAAGCCCGCAAGCATCATCAGCGTCGTCGTCTTGCCGGAGCCGGACGGGCCGAGCATCGTCAAGAATTCGCCGCGCCCGATTGAGAGATTGAGAGCTTTAACGACCAGCGAGCGACCATCATAGGTCTTTTGCACATTTTCAAAGCGAACGAAGCCCTGGGCACGCGAGGATTGCATTTCAGCCGCCCACGGAATGGGCGCGATGAACCCTACGCGCTGTGATCTCAGCTACCCACATTAGAAACCGGCGCCTCCACCTAGCGGAGCTTCGCGCATATTGCGTCGCGCCCAGTATTTTCGCAATAAGCGTGCCAGAGCGCCGTTGTTGAATGCGGCGCCGGGCGCGTCGGGGAAGAGCGCCAAACATAGGAAATGGCCTCGCACCTTTGGCCCCAGGCAACGCGGCGGTTCGCCGGAGCCAAAGCGTAGCGTGAGATTGACGAACAGGCGAAATGAGAAATTGTCATGGCCGGATCAGCGTTGCTCATGCCTCTACATAAACATGCCCGCGAAGCGCGCGGCGAAGCTCTTGGCGACACCCGTCTGGGCGCGCGGATTGAGGTAAACGCCCACGACGACGTCGGGGAGGGCGGGCAGTTGCGCTTGCCGACCGATGGGTTGCACGTCGCCGGGCAAAATGCGCTCGGCGAGCACGCTGACGCCGAAGCCGGTCGAGACCGCCGCTTCTATGCCGTTCAGCGACGGGCTGACATAGACGACGGAAAAGGGCCGGCCCTCGCGCCGCATCGCGGTCAGCATCGCGCGCCGATAGAGGCAGCCCTCGGGATAACAGACGATGCGCACAGGATCGCGCGTATTGGGGCCTTCGACGGATTGACCCACCCAGACCAGACGTTCGCGCCAGGTCATGAAGGCCCCCTGCGCCGGTTCGTCCGGCGTCATCGCGATGACGATGTCGTAGAGATCGTCGCGCAGGCCCTGCAAAAGCTCGTATGACAATCCACAGACGACATCGAAGGCAAGGCTATTGTCCTCCGCGTCGAGCCCCGCCATCAGGCGCGGCAGGAAATGGTCGGCGTAGTCGTTGGGCATGCCCAGACGCAGCCGGCCGCCGCTTTCCCGCCGCGCGAGCTTGACGAGCATGCCGTCGTTGAGCGCCAGGATCTGCCGCGCATAGCCGGCGACGATCTCGCCTTCCTCCGAAAGCTGCGTACCGCCTTCCCTCGTGAACAGCGGCGCCTCGATGATCTCCTGCAAGCGCTTCATGCGCAGCGAAATCGCCGACTGCGTGCGCCCGAGCTTGTCGCCCGCGCGCGCGAAGCCCTTGAGGTCGATGATCGCGATGAAGGCCCGAAGCAGATCGGTCGGAATATCTCGCATGCCGCTCTCTCGCGGAGCGGCTACGCCACGGGCTGAGCGCCCGCGGCGTTCAGGCCCCGCGTCAGCCGCGCACGATATTGTGTTCCGGGCCGAAGGGGAAGCCGGTGATGTTTTCGGCGCCCGTTTCGGTCAGCACGAGAATGTCGTGTTCGCGATAGCCGCCGGCCCCGGGCAGGCCTTCGGGGATCGACAGCATCGGCTCCATCGAGACGACCATGCCGGGCTGCAACACGGTGTTGATGTCCTCGCGCAGTTCCACGCCCGCCTCGCGCCCGTAGTAATGACTGAGCACGCCGAATGAATGGCCGTAGCCGAACGAGCGATAGCCCAGCAGGCCGTGGCGGCGATAGATCTCGTTCAACTCGGCGGCGATGTCGCCGCAGCGCCTGCCCGGACGCAGGATCTCAAGGCCGCGACGGTGCACTTCACAGTTCACGTCCCAGATCTTCCGGTGCGCGTCGCTCACATGGTCGACGAACAGCGTGCGTTCGAGCGCGGTGTAATAGCCCGCAATCATCGGGAAACAGTTGAGCGACAGGATGTCCCCCTTCACGAGCTTGCGCGACGTGACGGGATTATGCGCGCCGTCTGTGTTGACGCCGGACTGGAACCAGACCCAGGTGTCCATCAGTTCGGCGTGGGGCAAGGTGTTGGCGATGTGGCGCACCATCGCCTGCGTGCCGGCCAGGGCGATTTCATGCTCGGCGACGCCCTCTCGGATCGCGGCGCGGATGGCGTAGCCGCCGATGTCGGCGGTTTTGGCGCCGTGTTTGATGATCTCGATTTCCTCGGCCGACTTGAGCGTGCGCATCCACATCGTCGCCTGGCCGAGATCGACGAATTCGACGCCCGGCAGCGCGTCGCGCAACATCTGGTGCGTTTCGAGATTTACATGGTCGAACTCGATGCCGACGCGCCTGGCGCCTTTCAGTTCTTCCTGCTGCGCGAAGTAATAATTGTCCTTGCGCCAGTCCGTATAGGTGATGTTGTCGCCAAAAGTTCGGCGCCACGGCTGGCCCGCGTCGATGCCCGGCGAGATCGAGACGGCCCGGGTCGGCGTGACGACGAAAGCGAACTTGCGGCCGAACGAGCAATAGAGAAAGTCGGAGAAATAGTTGATGTTGTGGTAGGAGGTCAGCAGCGCCGCGTCGAGCTTCATCTCTTCGAGCGCGCGACGCAGGTTGTCCTGCCGGCGCTGCATCTCGGCGGCGCTGAACGTGCCCTTCACCTTTTCGCCATTGTGCATGATCTGCAAGCGGAGCAATTCGTTCGGCGTCGGCCGCGCGTTGATATTCATCGTGTCTCCCTCGCGGCGCCGGGCAAACGGCGGCGCTGTGCTGAATGGGGAAAAGCTACGATCATTTGCGCGGCCGAGGGAAATGAGTAATGCAAATCGCCCTATTTGCGCCGAAGCGCATCGCGGTGACGGCGAAATGGGACGCCCGTCGCACGTTTCCCGGCCTTCTCGGTTCCGCTAAAAGCGCAAAACGGAAGGGAACTCGCCGATGACCGCCGCCTCGCTGGAGATTCTCGACCGCCTCATCGCCTTCCCCACGGTTTCCTCGGCTTCGAACCGCGACCTGATCGACTTCGTCGTCGAATTCCTCGCCACGCGCGGGATCGAGGCGGTTTTGACGCCCAACCCCGAGGGAACCAAGGCCAACCTGTTCGCCACCCTTGGTCCTAGGGATCGCGGCGGCGTGATGCTCTCGGGCCACACCGACGTCGTTCCCGTCGATGGGCAGGCCTGGAGCGGCGATCCCTTTCGTCTGCGTGATCTCGATGGACGCCTGACCGGGCGCGGCGCCGCTGACATGAAAGGCTTTCTCGCCTGCGCGCTGGCGGCCGCGGATCGCGCGGCCCGGATGGATCTCGCCACGCCGCTTCATCTGGCGTTCTCCTGTGACGAGGAAGTCGGCTGCCTAGCAGCCTGTCGGACTGAGAGCCTGACCGAAAATTCGGTTGACCGGCCTCGCTGGGGCTGATTCCCTGGGTTTGCAACAACTTTGGGAGATTCGCGATGCCTTGGAACGAGGCCGATCGGGCGAAATATGATGTCATTCGGGCGCGCTATTCAAGCGAT